>CAZXKN010000073.1:0-33253 GCA_964641815.1 uncultured Gemmatimonadaceae bacterium
AGATGCAGCTGCAGCCACACTTCCTTTATAACGCGCTGCACACGATCGGGTCGCTGGTGCGGACCGGCGACCGCGAGAACGCGGTGCGGGTGGTCGCGGGCCTCGGCGGGCTGCTGCGTCTCGTGCTCGATCACGCCGCGCAGCAGGAGGTGCCGCTCAAGCAGGAGCTCGATTTCATCCGGAGCTATCTCGAGATCGAGCAGATCCGGTTCCGCGACCGGCTCCAGGTGACGATCCACGCCGAGCCCGACGTGCTGGACGCGAAGGTGCCGCACCTCATCCTGCAGCCGCTGGTGGAGAACGCGATCCGCCACGGCATCGCGCCCCATCTGTTCGCCAGCAAGGTGACGGTCGCGGCGCGCCGTGCCAACGGCCGGCTCGAGCTCCTCGTGCGGGACGACGGGCCCGGCGCCGGCTCGGGCGATACGGCGCGTCCCGGGATCGGACTCTCCAACACGCGCGCGCGGCTGACGCGCCTGTACGGCGATGATTTCGGCCTCGCAGTCGAGAACGCCGCCGGCGGCGGGCTCGAGGCCCGCATCGACCTGCCGTTCGCGCTCGCCCCCGTCGACTGGGTCGGAGAAGCATGACGACTGCTCGGACAGCCATCCGCGCGCTCATCGTCGACGACGAGCCGGCCGCCCGGGACGCGATCCGTTCGCTGCTCGCCGGCGATGCGGACATTCACATCGTGGGGGAATGCGCCGACGGCCGCACGGCGCTGCGCGCCATCGCCAGCACCGCCCCCGAGCTGCTGTTCCTCGACGTGCAGATGCCGGAGATGGACGGCTTCACGATGCTGCGCCAGCTCGACCCGGCGCGACTCCCGGTCGTCGTCTTCGTCACCGCCTTCGACCAGTATGCGCTGCGGGCGTTCGACGTTCATGCGGCCGATTATCTGCTGAAGCCGTTCGACGACGACCGCTTCCGCGACGCGGTGTCGCGCGCCAAGCAGAGCGTGCGCGCCGGACAGTTGGGACGACTGAGTGAGGAGCTGCGCGCGCTGCTCGACGGCGTGGCACCGACGGCCCCAACGGCCCGGACCGCCGCCGGGCCGTACTTGAAGCGCCTGGTCATCAAGTCGGGTGGACGCGTCACACTGCTCAACGTCCGCGACATCGACTGGATCGAAGCCGAGGGGGATTACGTCAAGATCCACGTCGCCAAGGTGTGGCACCTGCTGCGCGAGACGATGAAGCGGCTCGAGGCCCAGTTCGATCCGGCGCGCTTCGTCCGAATCCATCGCTCCACGATCGTCAACGTCGAGCGCATCAGGGAGCTGCAGCCGTACTTTCGCGGCGAGTACGTCGTCATTCTGCAGGATGGCAAGAGCCTCAAGCTGTCCCGCGGCTACAAGGAGCACCTCGAGTCGGTACTCGGACGGAAATTCTAGGAGTGCACCCTTCACCCCCGGACCGCACCATGCAGCAGCCCCTCCGCATCCTCCTGCCGCTCGTGCTCGCCTGCTCGTGCTCCCCTTCCCCGCGTGCGGCAGACATGGCGCAGATGCGCAGGGCCCTGCAGGACGCGGATCGCGCGTTCAACCAGGCGACGGCCCGGCGGCGCGCCGAGGGGTGGATGCAATTCATGGCGCCGGATGGCGCGCTCATCCGGCCCACCGGCACGCTCACCGGTCCCGCCGCACGCGACGCCATCACGAGGATGTTCTCCGACACCTCCTTCACCCTGACCTGGGAGCCGCTGCAAGCCGACGTCGGCGCGAGCGGCGATCTGGGGTACACGATCGGACACTGGGAGGCGCACTACCGCACCGACAAGGGTGCGCCCGCGAGCAGCACGGGGCGCTACCTCACGATCTGGAAGCAGCAGGCCGATCGCTCGTGGAAGGTGGTGCAGGACATCGGCGTACAGGATCCGGCCCCGCCCGCGCCCTGAAAAGGCGGGCTCGACCAGGCCCGCGAGAACCGCACACGACTCCTCAGGCACCGCTGTACAACGCGCGTTAGTATGGTGACATGTCCGCTCCGCACCCCTCCGGTCTCGACCATCTGGTCGACCGCAAACCCCGCGACGACGAGATCGACGTCTTCGGGCTGACCCACGTGGGTCTCGTGCGCGAGGTGAACCAGGACAATTTCCTGATTGCCGGGATGCGCAAGCAGATGCAGGTCCACCTCACCAGCCTTCCCGACCCCGACGCGATCGGCGGCAATGAACGCGTCGCGATGTTCGGCATGGTGGCCGACGGCGTGGGCGGCGGGCCCCGCGGGGAGGTGGCCAGTCGCTTCGCGGCCGAGGCGATCACGCGCTACGTCGCCGAGTCGGTGCGCTGCTACTACGCCGCCGACCTCACCGACGAGATCGCGTTCCTGCGGTCGCTCGAGGAAGGCGCGCTGCAATGCCACATGGACCTCACGCGCCGGGCCCTGGACGACCCCGAGCTCGACGGCATGGCGACGACGCTCACGCTGTGGATCGGCGTGTGGCCGCGTGCCTACCTGCTGCAGGTGGGGGACAGCCGCTGCTACGTGCTGCGCGGCGGCGAGCTGACTCAGATCTCACGTGACCAGACGCTGGCGCAGGACCTGATCGATCAGGGTGTGTTCACGCGTGCCGACGGCGAGCACAGCAAATGGGCCAACGTGCTGGCGAGCGCCATCGGCGGTCCGCAGGCGGCGCCGATCGTGACGCGCCTCGACCAGCGCTGGGGCGACATCGGCCTGCTCTGCAGCGACGGTCTCACGAAGCATGTGCCGGACGCCCAGATCCGCGAGCGCCTCATGTCCATGACCTCGGCGCGCCAGGCCAGCGAGACGCTGCTTGCCGACGCGCTCGACGCCGGCGGCAGCGACAACATCACGATCATCGTGGGCCGCACGAACCGGCGGGACTGAGCCTTTCGAACGCTACGGTTGCGTGACGCCCAGACGCTGCAGCGCCTGACGCGAAGGCGGGAATCCCGGATCGATCTCCAATGCCCGCCGATAGGCGGCGACCGCCTCTTCGCGTTTGCCTGTGGACAACAGCGCCTCACCCAGACTATCGAAGGTGTTCGCCGAAGTTGGATAGACCCGGGTGTTGAGGCGAAAGACGGCGACCGCGCGCTCCCCCTGCCCGCCTGCGAGCAGCTGGTACCCGAGGGCGTTGATATCCCGCTCGAACGAACGAAACCGATTCGCCACAGCACCCTGCGCGGCGCGGAGCGATTGCTCGGCGTCGCTCGAGTCCCCGGACGCCAGGAGCTGGTCCACGCGCGTGGCGACGGGTGCGGTGGTGTCCGGAGCGATGATCGCCTGCCAGGCCGGGTCGATCCCCAGTCGGTAGGAGGCCGACGTCAGTGGCGCATAGACGGCCGGCGGCACGAACGCCCGGTCATCGAACTCGTTCGGCGCCTGATGGAAGACGGTCGAGATCTGCACCGTCACGTGCAGGTTGGGGAGCACGAGCGGTCGATGATCCCCATACTGGCTCGGCCGCTGTCCGCTGGGTTCACCGACCAGGGTCGCCTGGGTCCACCACTCGAGCAGGTTGGTGAATTGCTGTCCGGCCGAAAACGTCCGCCGCCCGATGACGACGAACAACCGGTCGGGGCGGTCGAGGGCGGGGCGACGCAGGATCTGCTGAATCGGATAGCGGTTCAAGGCGCCGTTCCCACCGAGGTTCTCCCGCAGATCGAGGACCACACGGGCGGGAGCAGCCGAATCGATCAGCGCGAAGATCTGGTCCCATTGGGCACGGTTGCTATTCGACTGCGGAGCCGGCACGACGGCCCGCATCGCGACATAGACCGTTCGGGTCGCCGAATCGAGTACCCACCAGAACGGCCGATCGGGATGCTGCTCCCAGAGCGGCGGCGGCCCCTGCCGCATCGTCACCCACGCATCGGCCTCCGCGGAGGCTCCGTGTACCGCTTCCACCCGGGACGTCGGGGCGAGTTGGATGGTGTCGACGCGCCCGCCGCGCTCGACCACGAGCGGCACGTGCTCCCGGTCGGCCGCGAGCCCCAACCCCGCCACGATGGTGGGGTTCATCAACCACATAGGGCCCCAGGCGCGCACCCACCAATCGTTCTCGTGCGACACGATCGATGCGACGCGCGTCAGTGCGTCCGCCGCGCCCAGGCGCCCGATGGCGAGCACCCGGGCCCCCACCAGGCCGGCGTGCGCCGAGTCGGCCCGCCGCACGAACAGCCCGTCGTCGAAGTCGTACAGCTCGAGCGGATAGCGGCGCTCGCCGAAGGCGGAATCCGGCTCCACGGTCGTGTGCGCGTCCCCGATCAGGGCCACGAGGTGCAGCACACCGACCAGTACGTCGTCCCGGTTCGCGTGCGGCAGCCGCTGCTCCAGGCTCCGCACAGCCGAATCCCATTGCGCGACGCTGATCCAGCGGAACGGCGCCGGGTGACGCCGGGGAAGCTCCTGCGCCAGGAGTTGCAGGTCGACGCGCCACCCCGCGTCACGGCGGGCCGGGGTCTGTGCCGGGAGCGATCCGGCACACAGCAGCAGGAGGCAGGCCGTCCGGCGCATCAGAATCCCAGCCAGTAATTCACCTTCAAGAGAAAGATGTTCTGGGCCGGCCCCTGAAACAGCGAACGGGAATCGGGTCCGAAGTCGATCGCGCCGCGATACAAACTCGAGTCGCTCTCCCGCGTCCACACGAGATACAGCGTCGCCCCGGGGTGATACTCCCAGCGCAACACCGCGTTGCCGCGCAGCGACCGGAACGTGAAGGTTAGATCTGGGAACGAGAAGCTCTTGGCGGGACCAGCGCCATCCGGATCGACCGTGATCGTGTTGGGTGATCCCGGCGCGACCGACACGGTACCGATGTCCTGCCCGTACGTCAGCTTCCTGAGGCCCCGCGGCGCGGCGAATTCCTTGTAGCGCGAATACTGGCCGCTGGCGATGAGCGGCTGGGCGTACAGCTCGAACGTGAGATTGGGGTTGAACGTGATGTTGAAGCGAGTCTCCATCGAGACGGCGTGCTGGACCAGGTCCGCGAAGACGTAGCGGGTGCCGCTGAACGCCGTCGCGATGGAGTCGGCTACGGCCTCGACGTACTGGTCGCTCCGCGTGTTGTAGGTGTAGGATGGCCCCAGCGAGAGGGTAATGTTCGAGGCCGGCCGGAGCTGCACCGTCGCACTCGCAGACCACTCCGGCAAGCCTTCGCTCGAGCGGTCGTAGGACCCATTGCCGTTCACGACGACGTCCTTGCGGCGATCCGACGAGACGCCGAGCTGCCAGTAGTTGACGCCCGGCTTCTTGACGACGGGCCCGCCGCGTGTCAGACCATCGTCGAGCGTACTGGGCCGCCCAATGTAGAACGCGGTGAATTCCCAATAGTTCAATAACGTGACGTCGTAGAACGCCTGGGCCTGCCGGTCGATCAGATCCCCCTCGAAATTGTACTTCTGCTGGCCGCCCACGATGGCGAACATCTGGCGATACCAGCTCGTCGGCTTGAGCCACTGCCGGAAGATGTTGGCATTCATGTACGCGTAGTCAGCCTGCGAGAGAAACGCGATGTCGTTGTTCTCGAAACCCGGCGAGCGAATATTGGTGGCCACCTCCCACAACCAGTCGCCCTGCTCGCGCGCGAGCCGCGCATAGGCCCCGAGTCCGCGCAGTGAGGTGAGCGACGGATCGAAGCGGCTCGTCAGCAGGCCGTTCGACCCGCCGCCGTGGTCGGGCCGCTGGAAGTAGCGCGCGCTCGACTGCTGCAGCCGCAAGATTGCCGCCGAGTCGCCCGAGACGTTGGTGCCGGCGACCTGTGCCATCAAGTGGAAGTCGCGGTTATGGAAGTACATCTCGGAGGAAAGACCGAACGACTCTGCATGATGGCTCAGGCGATTGGTTTCTACGGAGTCGGTCAGATTGTGGTAGACCGACGTGGCCATGGCGCGCACCACGGTCGCGCCGTCGCGGAAGTCCTTCTGGACGCGGCCCACGAAGTAGTTCGTGAATGGCTGTACCGCCACGTGCGAGCGCGAGCTGTCCGTCCACTGCACCGTCGCGTCGGCCCGGCCCGTGATGGCGTCCATGGTGCCGATCGACCACCCCGAGGGCGTGCGGCCGGTCAGCTTCGCGGCGCCGATGATCGTCGAATTGCCGGGGACGTCGGCGTGGTTGACCGAGTTGAGCGAGTCGCCGTAGGCGAAGGCGTCGATCTGCGGCGCGCGCCCCACGCGGCGGGAGTAGAACATCGAGAGGCTCGAGACGTTGGAGCAGAAGTAACAGCTCAAGCCGCCGAACCCGAAGTAGCTCGATCCCTCGACGAAAAACGGCCGCTTCTCGTCGAACGCCGTTTCGAACGCGCTGAGATTGACGACCGCGGGGTCGACTTCGACCTGCCCGAAGTCGGGGTTCACCGTGGCGGTGAGCGTCAGATTCGACGTCACGAGGTAGCGGGCGTCGGCTCCGACGCGGCCGTCCATCTCATGCGCCTTGGAGAAGGGATCGGTGGGATCGCTCACCGGGATGTTGGTCGAGCGGCCCACGACGTACGGCAGGATCTCGGCCTTCCCCGGCGCGCGGTGGATGACGAGCCCCGAGAGATGCCCGAACCGCGGCGGGCCGCCGCTCTCGTTCAGGTGCCAGAACGACCACTGCGACAGCTCGTTCAGGCGGTTCTCCTGGCGCCAGATCTGCAGACCCCACGTCTGTTCCGTGGCGCTCGACGGATAGCGCAGCTGCGAAAAGGGAATGCGCAGCTCGGCCGTCCAGCCGAGCGAGTCGATCGCCGTCTTCACCTCCCATACCGGGTCCCACGAATCGTCGCTGCCGCCCCCCAGGCCGTTGGCATCGCCGCGCACCCCCGAAGGGTTCACGGTGAAGAAGAGCCGGCCGATGTGGTCGTGATAGGTGTCGAAGATGACTTCGAGGTAATCGGCATTGGCGTTGGCGTCGCGCCGCACCAGCCGCGTCTGCACGCCGTGCGCCCCGGAATCGTCGTACATGCGCGCGCCGACGTAGATCGCGGCGTCGTCATAGGCGAAGCGCACTTCGGTGCGCTGCGTGGCGGGTTTGCCTTCGTTCGGCTGGGCCTGCAGGAAACTGGTGGCGACTGGTGCCGTCTGCCACACCGCTTCGTCGAGCTTGCCGTCGAGATGAATCTCTTCCTTCAATGCAACCGCCCGGACTTCGGGTGGCGGAGTGGGATGGATGTTCTGCGTCCAGGCGGAGGGCGCGACGAGGAGCGCCAGCATCGGCACCAGGACGGCTGCTTTCGACATTGGGCGGCGACCAGGGCGAAGGATACCAAATTTGACGCCCCGCCCTGAAACAAGGTTGCGATGGAGATGTCAGGACTGTGTGGCGTTCTTAACGCACATGGGCCTTCAGCCAGGCCGCGATGTCACCCTGGACAGCGGCCGGCATGGTGGTGTCCTTGAGGGTCGGGTACTCGCTCGGCGACCCATCGCCATCGGTATGCAGGAAAAGGTGGTTCAAGCCGGGATACAGCTTGACCGTGACGTCCCTGTTCCCGCCGGCCCGAAACGCCGCCGCCAGCGTGTCGGCCTGTCCCGCTGACACCTGCCGGTCGAGCGCCCCCTGGAGAATCAGCACCGGCACGCGCACCGCGCGCGCGGTGGGCAGCGGATCGTACGCGGCAAACCAGCGCGTCCACGGACTGGACTGCACCACCTGATCGACGCGCTGCGCGACCAGGGCGAGCTGCGCCCGGCGTGCCGAGTCGGGCAGATCCGGCGCTGTCTCGATCGGACGGCGGAACTGATCGACCAGGATCGCGCGTCCATTCTTCCCCGGACCGGCGAGCAGCACGATGCCGGCCAGCCGCGCATCGTCCTTGGCGACGAGCGGGGCGATCGCTCCGCCTTCACTGTGTCCCAGCAGCGCGACCTTCGACACATCGGACCGATGCCGCAGCCACGCCACCTCCTGCCGCACGTCGTCGGCGTAGTCGGCGGTCGTGCCGCCAGCTCCCGTCGAGCCGCCCGCGCCGCGATCGTCGAGCCGCAGCACCCCGATGCCTTCCGCCGCAAGCCGCTCGGCGATCACCCGGAACGGCCGGTAGGCGGGGAGCAGCGGCCAGAGATCCTCGTCGCGCGTCTGCGGTCCAGAGCCCGTGATCGTCACGACAACCGGGACGGGCCGGGGCGCCGCGATCGGCAGGGTGAGCGTTCCCGCGAGTGAGAAGGTGTCACCCTGGAGCGACCGCATCGGGATGCGCACTTCTTCTGCCGTATAGGGAGCGCCGGCGGGCGCGCGGTAGTCGGGGACGGGACGCCGCAACCCCGCGAGCGGCGCGATCGAATCCCGGCCGTTCCACACGTCGGCGTGCACCCGCTGCATGGGGATATCGATGGGCCACGCCCTGCCGCCCGTCGTGCGCGTCGTCGCCACGACCCCCGCAAACGACACTGTGGCGGAATCGCCGTGATGGGCGATCGTCACCGGGAGCACCGAGTCGGTTCCCATGAGCAGCATGCGGACGGCGGTATCGCGCCCGAAGCGGCGCGCGAGCAGCGCCACGACCGCTACCGACTGCGCCGGGATCACTCCCACCACCGGACCCACCGCCTGACCGGTCGTGGTCTGACCCGTGCGCTTCGAAGCCGACATGGTCTGCAGCGCCGCGCCGTTCGCGGTGACGCTGTAGGTCCCGAGCAGCGTGTCCCCGGCGGCATTGTACGCGTCGGCCTCGAAGCGCTGGAATGCGCCGGTCGAGTCGAATTCCGTGCGGCTGTCGAGCTTCAGGCCGATGACCGGCACGACGACCGACATGCTGGCGACGCGTCCCGACCGCTCGAACCGCTCGCGCCCCACCTCGGCCCCGCCCTGATACAGGCGATAGAGACCGGAGAACGCCGGCGGCTGCTGCGCCGCCGCGGTGGCGCACACTAGCATGAGCAGGACACTAGCCTTTACGATGCCGATCATCCTTGCCTCCTCCTGGTGCGCCGCGCAGCCGATTGGCATCGACGGCCGAGCGCCGCAACAGAAATTCGATCTGGCCGTTGAGACTGCGCAGCTCGTCCGACGCCCAGCGCTGCAGCGCGTCGTACAGCTCCGGGTCGATCCGGAGCAGGAACGCACGTCGCTCCGCCACGCCGGTCACCCGCCTATTGGTACAACGTACCGGTGTTGACGATCGGCTGCGTGGCCTGCTCCGAGCAGAGCACCACCATCAGATTGCTCACCATCGCCGCTTTGCGCTCCTCATCGAGGTGCACGATCTGTTTGGCGGAGAGCTGGGCGAGCGCCTGCTCGACCATCCCGACCGCGCCGTCGACGATGCGCGCCCGTGCGGCGATCACGGCGCTCGCCTGCTGGCGGCGCAACATTACCGTGGCGATCTCCGGCGCATAGGCGAGGTGCGAGATACGTGCTTCGATCACGCGGACGCCCGCCTTGGCGAGCCGCTCCTGAATCTCGCCCTTCAACTTGTCGGCAATCTCCGCAGTGTGAGTGGCGAGCGCCATCTGCCCCTCTTCGTGGGCGTCGTATGGATATTGATTGGCGAGCCCGCGCAACGCCGCCTCGCTCTGCACGTGAACGTAATTCTCGTAGTCGTCCACCTCGAACACCGACTCGGCGGTATCGACGACCTGCCAGACCACCACCGCCCCGATTTCGATCGGGTTCGACGTGTGATCGTTCACCTTGAGGTGCGCCGTCTCGAAATTGCGAACCCGCAGCGATACGCGCCGCTTCGTGTACAACGGGTTGGCCCACCACAACCCCGCGTCCCTGGCGGTTCCCGCGTACCGGCCGAAGAGCTGCAGCACCTTGCCGTGGTTCGGTTGGACGACGAAGAACCCGGCCCACAGGAACCCCACGAACACGACGCCGAGCGCCCACAGCACGACCAGCGCCGCTTGCGCGGCGCCGATGGCCGATACGAGCTGCCACAATGCGAGCCCCGACAGCATCAGCAGCACCACGATCATCAGCCCACCCGGCCAGACCCGACCCTTCACCTCGCGAATCACCGCCGCACCTCCAAAAAGGAAGAGACTCGTGCCGTTCCAACTCGTTCGGTCCCTGCTCCCGATGAGTGAGCTGACGCGCCCGCTGGACCGGCACTAGCAATATGATATCATATCAATAGCAGATGTCAACGGCTCGCTAACCTCTTGCTCCCCAAGGAGAACGCCGTCAGGTTGGGATTCATGCTGGAGGCGCTGCTGGCCACACTCGACCCGAAGCGGGGCGCCGCCTGGCACGGCGGCCCGACCCCGCTGCTGGCGCTGCGCGGCGTCTCGGCGGCTCAGGCGCGCTGGGTGCCCGCGCGCCGCCGCCACAGCATCTGGGAGCTGGCGTTGCACATCGCCTACTGGGACTACGCGGTGCGCCGCCGCCTCGATCCCGGCTCGGCCCGCGACTTCCCGCGCTCCCCCGCAAACTGGCCCGCGCTCCCCGAGCGGCCCGACGCGCGCGCCTGGGCGCTGGATCGGGCGCTGCTCGCGCGCGAGCACGCGGCGCTGGTCCAGGTGGTGCGGCGCGTGACGGCGTCACGCTGGAATCGCCGCCTGACGGGGCGCTGGACGACCGGCGAGACGGTCGTCGGAATCGCAGCGCACGAAGTCTATCACACAGGACAGATCCAGCTGTTGAAGCGCCTCTGGCGCGCCCGGTAATGACCCCGGAGGAGTTCCGCCGCATCGGCCACCGGGTCGTCGACTGGATCGCCGATTATCGCGCGACCCTGGGCCAGCGGCCGGTGCTGTCGCGCGCCGCACCCGGTGACGTGCGCAACAGGCTGCCCGCATCACCGCCCGAAGCGGGAGAATCGCTCGACGCGCTGCTGCGCGACATGGACGAGACCATCCTGCCGGGCCTCACGCACTGGCAACATCCCGCGTTCCACGCCTACTTCCCCGCCAACGCGACGCTCGCGAGCACGATCGGTGACTTTCTCTCCACCGGATTGGGCGTCATCGGGCTCAACTGGCAGGCCAGCCCCGCGCTCACGGAGCTCGAGCTGTTGATGGCGGATTGGATGCGGCAGATGACGGGCCTGTCCCCGCGCTGGAGCGGCGCGATCCACGACACGGCCTCGACGGCGACGCTCGTGGCCCTGTTGTGTGCGCGCGAACGGACGACGTCGTTCAGCATGCAGCGCGGCGGGCTCCAGGGGGAACCGCATCCCCTCGTCGTCTATACATCGTCGGAGAGCCACAGCTCGGTCCTCAAAGCCGCTCTGCTCGCGGGATTCGGACGCGAGCGCGTGCGCGCGATCCCCGTCGACGAGACGTTCGCGCTCGACGCGCTGGCGCTGCGCACGTCGCTGGCCGCAGATACCGCGCAGGGTCTCGTCCCCTGCGCCCTCGTCGCCACGACGGGGACGACCAGCTCGACGGCGCTCGATCCGGTCGCTGCGATGGCCGAGCTCGCGGGAGAGTACGGGTGCTGGCTGCACCTCGACGCGGCGCTGGCGGGTTCGGCGATGATCCTGCCGGAGTGCCGCTGGATGTGGGCGGGAGTCGAGCGCGCCGACTCGATCGTGCTGAACCCGCACAAGTGGCTGGGCGCGGTGTTCGACTCCTCCCTCTACTATGTACGGGATGTCGAGCACCTCGTGCGCGTCATGTCGACGAACCCGAGCTTCCTGCGCACCTCGGCCGACGAGACGGCGGTGAATCTGCGGGATTGGAACATCCCGCTCGGCCGCCGCTTTCGCGCGCTCAAGCTGTGGGCGTTGATCCGGTCCGAGGGCGTGTCGGGATTGCAGAGCCGACTGCGCCGCGATCTCGAGAACGCGCGGTGGCTCGCCGCACAGGTCGATGCCGCCGGCGAGTGGGAACGTATCGCGCCCGTGCCGCTCCAAACGGTGTGCGTCCGGCATCATCCCAAAGGCCTCGAAGGTGAGGCGCTCGACCGGCATACCCTCGCCTGGCTGGAGCGGCTCAACCGGTCGGGTGACGCATTCCTCAACGCTACGGTCCTGGGAGGACGCTGGACGGTGCGCGTGTCGATCGGCGCGGTCACGACCGAGCGCACGCACGTGGCGGCGTTATGGCAGCGGATGCAGGCGGTGGCCCGTGAGGTGGAGGCAACATGAAAGTGGCGATCACTGCGGTAACGGTGCTCCTGCTGCCGGCCGGATTGCCGGCACGGCAGGCGGTCTGGGATTCGGTCGGACGGGTCCTGCAATCCTCGCCCGCGCCTGCTGCGGGCTACGTGCGTTTCAATTTCCCGCGGCGCGATTTGACGCTGAAGATGGGTGACAATACCGTGTCGCGGCTGGCGCTCGGGGCCTGGGCGGGGTTCACGGGCAATGGAAAGCAGGCGATGGTCATGGGCGACCTCGTCGTGACGCTCGCCGAGCTGCTCCCGGTCGAGGCGGCGATCGACTCGCAGCATCTCGCGATCCTCGGCGTCCACAATCATCTCACGGGCGAGTCGCCGACGATCATGTACGTCCATTTCCACGGCACCGGGCCCGCCGTCGACCTGGCGCGCCGGCTCGATCGCGTGCTCGCGAAAACGGCGACGCCGCGCGGTGTGGCGGGACCCGCCACGGCCCCCGTGACGATCGACACGGCTCAGGTCTTTTCGACGCTCGGCGCGAAGGGTACGGCAAGCGGAGCCGTGGCGCAGCTCGGGTTCGTGTTGATCAAGGGGAACGTGGTGATGCGCGGCGACACGATCCCGCCGGCGCTTGCGGCGGGGAGCCCCGTCACCGTCCAGGCGATCGCCGCCGACCACTACGTGGCGACGGGAGATTTCGCGGTCTATCAGGATCGCGTCCAACCCGTCATCAGCGCGCTTACGGAGCACGGCATCACGGCGACGGCGGTGCACAATCACCTGCAAAGCGAGAACCCGCCCGTCTACTTCATCCATTTCTGGGCCGACGGCGCCCCGGCGGATGTATTGGCGGGGATCAAGGCGGCCCTCGACGCGGGAAAGGTACCGTAGCTCGACGAAAAGCCGGGTCACGTCACTGCGACGCGACCCGGCTTGGTTTTCACGGAGCTGCAGCCCTTATGGGCGGCGCCCGCCTCTCATCATGTCGCCCATGTTCTTCTCGGTGTAGCCGGGCGGCGGCGCGAACGCCGCGGCCGGCGGCATGCCCCGTTCCACCGCGGTGACTTCGATCGAGCCCTTGGGCTTGCCGTCTTCGAAGCTCGTGGCTTTGAGGATCCCGTAGCCTTGCTGGAGCATCTGCCCCACCAGCCCCATGCGGCCGAGCCGGTCCTGAATCCCCCGGCGCTCCTGCTGCCGCATCCCGCCCATCATCCCGCCGAACGGGTTCATGTTGAGCAACCCCATCCCCACGCCTTTCGCGAGACACACGTCGCCCGACGTGTGTTTGTCGTCGTTCCCGACGTAGTGAAACATCTGGCAGGAAATGCCGGCGACGACCGAGGAGCCCGCCGGGGTGATCGTGGGTTTCGGCTCGTTGGCATCGCCCGCACTCGAATCGGCCCCATGGCGCTTCATCATGCTCGCCATGCCCGACATCATGCCCGCCATGCCCTGCATCATTTCCTTGGTGATCACGAAGTAGCTCTTGTCTTCGCTGCTGACGAAGGTCGTGGTCCCCGCCGCCGAATCGACGATCAACTGGCCGGCCTTGCCGTTCTCGCCCGTGAACTGAACGGCGTAGTGACCCGGTTTCGTCGCGATCGTCATGTTGTTCGTCTTGCCGTTCTCGTCGTGAATCGTGTAATGCGCGGTCCCGGCGAAGGCTTGGGCTGAAGCCTGCCGGACCGCGCCCAGCGTCATCCCGATCGCGCAGAGACCCGCGATTGCTGCACGTCGCATCGCTTCCCCCTTACGTTGGTATTCGCGGACGCTACACTCATCTATTGTGCAACAGACGGCGTTTCCTCCCACCACCGAGCTGCACGCCGCGGTCCTGCTGGCGGCGATCACGCTGGGGCTCGCACTCGTCTGCGGATTGCTTTATACCCGCTACCGCAAGCCATATCTCGGATGGTGGGCAGTCGCCTGGGTCCTGTATCTCCTGCGCGTCGGTGCGATCGCGAGCTTCCTCGCCACACACCAATGGTCCTGGCTGTACTGGCATCAGGTGTTGACCGGCTGGGTCACGCTCGCGCTGCTGTGGGCCGCGCTCGTGTTCTCCTATCAACTCGAGTGGCGTCCCCGCTATGCGCTGGTGTTGCTGTTCCCGCCGGTCTGGTCGTACGTCGCAATTTATCAACTCGACAACTTCCTGCTGGCCTCGGGACTGGCGGTCCTGTTTCTCAGTCTCGTCACGCTGTGGACCGGTTGGGCCTTTTTCCGGTATTACCGTCGCATTCGTGCCACAGGGGCGGCACTGTTGTCCGGCGCCTTCCTGCTGTGGGGTCTCCACCACCTCGACTATCCGTTCCTCCGCGCGCGCGGCGCCTGGAGTCCGTGGGGCTACTATCTCGACAGCCTGTTCCTTTTCGCAACCGGCTGCGGAATCCTCGTGCTGGTGCAGGATGAGCTGCGCCGCGGCGTCGCGGCGCTCTCGGCGCTCTCGGGAGATCTGCAGCCGCGCGGGGACGCGCACGACGGACTGGGCACCCTGCTCGCCCGTCCGCTCGCACTCCCCGCGGTTCGCGGCAGCGCCATGATCGCGCCCGACGGCGACACGCTGCGCTGCCTCGCGGGAGCCGGCGCCTGCGCCGGGTGGGAAACGGCGCCGCTGCCGCCGCGCGCTGCCCGCGCCGCCCGTGACGCCATCGCGTCGGGCCATCCCGCCGTGGTGCGCGACTGGCCCGATCCGCGCGATGCACGGCGTGGCTTCCCCTACGCCGTCCTGCTCCCGGTATGGCGGGGCGAGCGCGTGACTGCCGCCCTGCTGCTGGTCGGCGATGCCCGCGATCCTTTCACCGCGCTCGACGAAACGTTCCTGCGGGCGCTCGGCAGCCAGATCGGCGCGGCCCTGGAGCACGCCGATCTCTACCGGCGTCTCGCGGCGCGCACCGCCGAGCTGGCGCGCGTCTCGGCCGGCATCGTCGAGCAACAGGAAGCCGAACGGCGCCGCCTCTCGCTCGAGCTGCACGATGAAACGGCACAGGTGCTCGCCGCGGTGCGGCTGCAGCTCGGCCTGCTCGCCGAGCAGCTGGAACCCGCACTCGCCGCGCGCGTCGCGCAGACGATGGAGCTGATCGACTCCGGCATCCAGGGCGTGCGCAAGGTCACCGAGCAGCTGCGGCCGTCGCTGCTCGACGACTTGGGCCTCGTCCCCGCGCTGCGGTCCCTCACTGATGCGTTCGCAGATCGCGCCGCGCTCGCCGTCACGTTCGACGCCCCCGAGGATCTGCCGCCGCTTGCGCAGGACGTCGAGCTGGCGCTGTTTCGCGCGGCGCAGGAGGGCCTGGCGAACGTCGCGCGCCACGCCGCGGCCCGCGCCGTCGTCGTGCGCCTCGCGAACGGGAACGGCGGGCTCAGTCTCGAGGTGTCGGACGACGGCCGCGGGCTTCCCGCGGGCTTCGATGCGGCGCGCGACGGCCATCTGGGGCTCGCCGGCATCCGTGAGCGCATCGGCGCGCTGGGAGGAACGACGCGCATCAGCGGCGCTCCCGGCGCCGGCGTCCTGTTGCGCGTGACGATTCCCGTCCCGCGCCCGGGTCTCACGTGAAAGCACCACTCAAGGTCCTCGTGGTGGACGATCACTCCGTCGTGCGCGAGGGATTGCGCCGCGTGCTCGAGGAAGGTTCCGGTGGAGACCTGCGCGTCGTGGCGGAGGCGGCGAACGGCGCCGAGGCGGTCGAGCGCGCGGTCCGGGAAAAGCCGGATGTCGTGCTGCTCGACCTCACGATGCCGGGTCCCGGCGGCAGTGGCCTCGCCGTGGTCCGCACGCTGCGCGACCGCGCCCCCGACGCGCGGGTGTTGATCCTCAGCGTGCACGACGACCGGGAATATGTGCTCGAGAGCGTGCGCGCCGGCGCCCATGGCTATCTCCGCAAGGATTCGAGCCCCGCCGAGATCCGCCAGGCGATTCACGCCGTCTGTGCCGGCGATTCCTTCTTCAGCCCCCCCGTCGCGCGCCACCTGGCCGCGGCGGTCCAGGACGGAAGCGAGCGTCCCGCCGGGAGCCTCGCCGCCCTCACCGCCCGGGAACGGGATGTGCTGATCGGGGTGGCCAGCGGTCGCACCAACCGGGAGACCGCCGCCGCCCTGGGGATCAGCGTGCGCACGGTGGAGACGCACCGGGACAGCCTGATGCGCAAACTCGGCATCCACACGGTCGCCGAGCTGACCCGGTTCGCCCTCGAGCACCGGCTGATCGCGGACCGCGCGCCGGATTCGTGACCTGGCACGGCGATCGAGTCGTGTTTCGGATGCAACTACGACTGAGGATTGCACGCAACACCTGTCAGGGGAGGGAGAGCTAGACTCTCGCGCGCCCGCAGGCAGATTTCCGAACATGGAAGACGTCCGCCAGTCCGATGCTCCCGCTCCGACGACTCCGGCGCCGCGCCGGTCGCGCAGCGGACCGGTAGTCCAACCGCGACTCGTCGAGCTCGGCGAAGGAAGCAGACGGCCGCTGCGATTCAGTCTCGAAGGCAAGACCGCCATCGTCACCGGCGCCGGGCTCGGCATCGGGCGCAGCATTGCGTGGATCCTGGCCGAGCATTGCGCCAAGGTGATGGTGCTCGACCTGGACGGCGGACCGGCGGAAGAAGCCGCGGCGGGGATTCGCGCGTCGGGGGGCGCGGCGCACGCGTTCGTCTGCGACGTCACCGACGAGGCGCAGGTGCGCCGCACGTTCGATGCGATCGCCGCCGACCACGGCGGCATCCATCTGCTCGTCAACAACGCCGGCGTCACCCATGTCGGGACCGTCGAATCGACGACGTCCGAGACGCTCGACCGCCTGTATCGCGTGAACGTGCGCGGCATGTTCCATTGCCTCCAGGCGGCGATCAAGCACATGATCGCCGGCGGCGGCGGGGCGATCGTCAACATGGGCGCGCTCGCGTCGCTCATCGGAGAAGAAGAGCGCTTCGCCTACGGCATGTCGAAGGGCGCCGTGCTCGCGATGACGAAATCGGTGGCGGTGGACTACGTGAAGCGCGGCATCCGCTGCAATTGCGTCTGCCCGTCCCGCATACATACTCCATTCGTGGACGGCTTCCTGGCGCGCAATTATCCCGGCCGGGAGGCCGAGATGTTCGCCAAGCTGTCGGCCTACCAGCCGATGGGACGGATGGGGAAGCCCGTGGAAGTCGCGGCGCTGGTGCTCTACCTGCTCAGCGACGAGGCGGCGTTCGTCACCGGTCAGGCGGTGCCGCTCGACGGCGGCGTGCTGCGGTAAAGCAGCAGCCGGTAGGATTTGTACTTCTTGAAGTTCTCGCCGTTGCGCCGACCGCTGAAGTGCTTATCCTCGTAGCGCTTCATGCTCTTCTTGAATTTCCACTTCACGAATTTCATCACCCACGGATATTTCGCCTCGAGCCGCGAGAGGATCAGCTGGTAGGCCGGCTGGATCGCGTCGCGGTAGGCGGCGTCGAGCAGGTCGAACGTCGGCGCGATGCCGTCGGTCATGTCGACGTCCTTCATCGAGCCGAGCGGAAAGCGGGCGACGGTGTCGCGGAAGCGGGGCAGCTCGTGCCCGCCGCCGATCGGGCTCTTCCCCTCCGCGGGGACGCGGAAAATGTCCGTAATCAGGATGTAGCCGCCCGGGTTGAGCAGCGCGAGCGCCTTGGTGAACGCCTCCTCGAGCGGGATGAAGAGCAGGCTCTCGCTGAAGAGAATGAGGTCGTAGCGGCGGTCGGTCTGGAGGTCCTGAAACCGCGTTGCGAAGATGTCGCCGCGGCCGCGCAGCACCTGTTTGGCGACATCCGTGAGCACGCCATTGGGAGAGACGCAGTCGACGGTGAATCCGCGGTCGAGCAGCTTGCGGGCCGTGTTCCCCGCCCCGCAACCCACGTCCAGCACCGAGCGCACGCCGGCCGGGATATGCGACATCAGAAAGTCGGTGTAGTTCGACTGCGCCTGCGCCAGGTTCTGCGGCTCGGGGGCCAGCCCGGCGGGCCAATACCCGTAGTGCAGATCCTGCATGCGGAGAAAGTGGTGCCCGATCACGAAGCCCAGGGCAAGCCCGAATTCACTCGACGGCAGATTGCCGTTCGTGGGGATCGTGGGCGAGACGGGGGGCGCTTGGGGTGCAGCGGGGGCGACGGCCGTAACTCCTCCTGGTTGCCCCAAACCTACCCGGCTTGCCGGACGGCGCGAAAGACGCTCCCTTAGACGCCATGCTTCAGACCCCGTCCGCCGTGCCGGTCCGCGACCGCCCTGCTCGCCGCGAGCGCCGGCGCCATGTCGCGCAACGACTGATAGCTGATGGCTGACAGCTATGTGTCCCGCCTCATCGCGCACCTCGCCTGGGCCGACGATCGTGTGCTGGCGTCGTTGCGCAGCGCCACGAGCCCCGACCCCTCCTGCCGCGAGCTGTTCGCGCACGTACTCGCTGCCGAGCACGTGTGGCTGGCCCGATTGAAGGGAGAGACGCCGACGCATGCGGTGTGGCCCGACCTGTCGCTGGAACAGTGCGCGGCGCTCGTCCAGGCGAACCAACGCGCGCTCGCGGGTTACGTGGATGCCCTGACCCCGGAGAGCCTGTCGCACGGCGTCACGTATGTGAACAGCGCCGGCCGTGAGTTCACGTCGAGCATCGAGGACGTGCTGCTGCACATCGCGCTGCACGGTTCGTATCATCGAGGACAGATCGCGTGGGCGCTGCGCAGGGGCGGCAGTGTGCCGATGGCGACCGACTATATCGCATTCGTGCGTGGCGCACCGGCCGCCACGCGCCAGTAGCACCCGCGCCGGGGACCAGCGACCAGGAGCACCAGCATGGGTAAAGGTGATCAGCGCAGCCGCCGCGGAAAAATCTTTCGCGGCACCTACGGCAAGACGAGACCCAAGAAGAAGCGCCGCCCGGCAAAGCAGCCGACGACGCCGCAGAACTGAGGCGATGCACCGATGACGTCGACCGCCCGTCTGGCCGGACTGCTGACCCTCTGCGCCACCACCGCCGCGACCGCTCAGGTGTCGACACGGTGGCCGCAACACGCGCTGGACCGGCCGCAGCCGCGTATTGTGGGCCCCGCGACGGCGGACCGTCCCGATGCTCCCCCGACCGATGCCGTCGTGTTGTTCGACGGCGACGACCTGTCGCAGTGGGCGGGCGATTCGGGCCAGGCCGCGCCCTGGAAGGTGGACAACGGGTACGTCGAGGTCGTGCCGGGCAGCGGCTTCATTCATACGCGGCGTGGGTTCGGCGACTGCCAGCTGCACATCGAGTGGGAGGCGCCGCTGCCGCCGCAAGGCGAGGGCCAGGAGCGCGGCAACAGCGGCGTCTTTCTGATGGGGCGCTACGAAGTGCAGGTGCTCGACTCCTACGACAACAAGACGTACCCCGACGGCCAGGCCGCGGCGGTGTACGGCCAATCTCCTCCCCTCGTGAACGCGGCCCGGCCACCCGGTGAATGGCAGAGCTACGACATCGTGTTCCACCGGCCGCGCTTCGACGCGAGAGGGCGCGTGACGAAGCCGGCGCGTGTCACCGTCTTCCACAATGGCGTGCTGGTGCAGGACAATTTCGAGCTGTCGGGACCGACGGCACACCAGGAACGGCCGCCGTACGTTCTGCACCCGGACACGCTGCCGTTGGCGCTGCAGGATCACGGCGTTCCGGTCAGGTACCGGAACATCTGGATACGACCCCTCACTGACCAGACGCCATAGTCCGCAGACGCCGAGGAAGACGCCGAGCCGCAGAGCCGCCGAGTGGGTTCGAGGGGTGAGGGATCAGGAGAATCTTTGAGGATGACTATGCAGCTAGCGGTGGGCCAGCGAGCGCAACGTTCCCTCACGATGACGCCTCACCACGTCGAGCAGTACGCCGAGATTTCCGGCGACCGCAACCCTCTTCACTTCGACAGGGATTTCGCCCTGGCGACCGGCAAACTCACCGATTTGATCGTTCAGGGGGGACTTACAACGGGCCTCTTGCACGCCTTGGTCGCCACGGATCTTCCCGGTCCCGGCACCGTCTTTCTGAGTCAGAACTGGAAGTTCACGGGGCCCGTCTACATCGGAGACACAATCACGGCAGAGGCCGAAGTGCTGAGCGTTCACGCAACGAAGCCGGTGTGCCAGCTGCGCGTGCGCGTGACCCGTCAGACAGGGGAGACCGTTCTCGAGGGGGAAGCGTGGTGTTACCGATTCGATCGGACGCCAGGTCGCACCTGACACCCTAGTCCTTGGCGTCCACTCGGCGGCTCAGCGGCTTGGCGTCTTCCTGTGCGTCCAAGCGCCTCGGCGTCTAAGCGACTGTGACTTCCTTGCAGAGGTACACGTCCTGGATCGCGTTGAACAACGCGACGCCTTCCTTCAGCGGCTTCTGGAACGTCTTGCGCCCCGAGATCAGCCCCATCCCCCCTGCCCGCTTGTTGATCACGGCCGTCATGACGGCGTCGACTAGATCGTTCTTGCCCGCCGCGCCGCCCGAATTGATCAGGCCGATCCGTCCCATGTAGCCGTTGGCGACCTGGTAGCGGCACAGGTCGATCGGGTGGTCGCTGGCGAGCTCGGTGTAGATGCGCTCGTCGAACTTGCCGTAGCTCGAGTCTCCCATGTTCAGCGCCTTGAAGCCGCCGTTGTTTTCGGGGAGTTTCTGCTTCACGATGTCGGCCTCGATCGTCACGCCGAGGTGGTCGGCCTGCCCGGTGAGATCGGCCGATACGTGATAGTCCTTGTCCTTCTTGAAGGCGCTGTTGCGGGTGTAGCACCACAGGATCGTCGCGAGTCCTGCCTGATGCGCTGCGGCGAACGCCTGGCTGATCTCCACGATCTGACGCGCGCTCTCGGCGGAGCCGAAGTAGATCGTCGCGCCGATGGCCGCGGCGCCCATGTCCACCGCCTGCTGCACCGTCCCGAACAGGATCTGATCGAACTTGTTGGGATAGGTCATCAGCTCGTTGTGATTGATCTTGACGATGAACGGGATCTTGTGCGCGTACTTCCGCGCCACGCTGCCGAGCACGCCGAACGTCGACGCGACCGCGTTACAGCCGCCTTCGACGGCGAGCTTGACGATGTTCCCGGAATCGAAATAGTCGGGATTCTTCGCGAAGCTCGCGCCCGCCGAATGCTCGATCCCCTGGTCCACCGGCAGGATCGAGAGATAGCCGGTCCCGGCGAGCCGGCCCGTTGCGTAGAGGCGCTGCAGGTTCACGAGCACCCGCGTAGAACGGTCGGACAACGCGAAGATCCGGTCCACCCAGTCGGGACCGGGAAGATGCAGCCGGTCGCGTGAGATCTTCGGGGCGCTGAACTTCAGGAAGTAGTCGGCCTTGTCGCCGAGCGCTTGGACGATGACGTCGATCATAGGTCCCGTAAGTGAATGGCGTTCCGGCGCCGAAGCAAGTCCCATATCACAATGGTTTACTAGCGCATTTCGGCGCCGCGCCGTCTATTGGGCGGCCATGACCGCCCCTGGAAAATATCTCGACGCACTGGTGGGCCGGCGCGTGCCCGGGATCCAGTACCGGGCCATGGGCCCGGATGGAGTGTTGCTCGAGTACGACGGCGGCTGGGCCGACCTCGCGCGGCGCACGCCCATGACCGCCGCCACCACGATGATGGCGTACTCGATGAGCAAGACGATCACCGCCGCGGCGATGCTGCAGCTCGTTGCCGCCGGCGCTGTCGGGCTCGACGACCCGGTGGAACGGTACGTCCCGACGCCCTACGGCCGGGCCATCACGGTGCGCCAGCTGCTCGCGCATCTCTCCGGGATCCCCAACCCCATCCCGCTGCGCTGGGTGCACCCGGTGTCACAGCACGCCGCATTCGACGAACGGCGCGCCCTCGGCGCGGAGATGGCAGCCCACCCGAGCCTCGCGTCCGTTCCCGGCGCGTCGTTCCGCTACTCGAACCTCGGCTATTGGCTGTTGGGCGAGGTCATCAGCGTCGCAGCGGGAGGGCGGCGCTTTGAATCGTACGTTGCCGAACGCGTATTGACACCGCTCGGCATCGCCGCGGCGGAATTGGGCTACGCCATTACGGACGGAACGCCGCATGCCAACGGCTACCTCGAGAAGTACTCGTTCATGAATCTGATCAAGGGACTCGTGATCGATCCGTCGTACATCGGCCCGTACGAGGGACGCTGGCTCCGCATCGAGCCGCACTATCTGAACGGACCGGCGTTCGGCGGGCTCGTCGGCAGCGCGCGCGGTTTCGCGAAGTTTCTGCTCGATCAGCTCCAGCCGGGCTCCGCGATTCTCGACGCCTCGGGCCGCGCGCTCTTCTACACGCAGCAGCAGACGACGCGGGGGAATCCGATTCCGATGACGCTGGGGTGGCACGTGGGCCGCCTGGGGCGCGTCCCCTTCTTCTTCAAGGAAGGCGGGGGCGGCGGCTTTCACTGCGAGATGCGGATCTACCCGGCTCCTGGTGTCGGTACCGTCGTCATGACCAACGCAACCGCCTTCAACGTGAAGCGCTGTCTCAATGCGCTGGACCGGCAGCTCCTGTGAGACCCGCGAGCAGCGCCTCCGCGCGTACCGGACGGCCGAGAAAGTCCTCCAGCACCCGCTGCGACGAGCGCTCCAGACCGAAGCGATAGATGTGCTCCCGCACGAAGCCGTACCACGTGGAGTCTCCCAGCGTAAACGGCCCGTGCAGCTGCACGATGCGGGCGCGGAGATCCGCGGCGACGAAGGCGCCGAGGGCGTAGTTCACGAGGTAGCCCGGGACGTCGATCAGCTGCCCGCGCATCGCCCACCACGACAACTCCGGGTGCGGGATGACGTGCAGATAGCGGCTGGTGAGCGCCGTCCACACGGCGTTGGGGTCGCGCGAGGGGTCGCGCTGCATCCGTGCCTCGAACAGCGACCAGCACGCGTCCATCATCACACCGAAATAGGCGGCGCGCCGGTTGTCGGCGGGCGCCGCCGAGTCGCCGAGATAGCGCAGCTGCCAGCGCCCGTCGTACGCCTCGCCGTCGGCCAGGTCGGCGATCGCTTCGGTGAACAGATCGGCATCGGGCCAGTCGCTGAACGCCGGACGCGTGCGGATCCCGGCGATGTGGATCGCGTGTCCGGTTTCGTGCAGCAGCTCGGTGAGATTGTCGAACCCGCCGACCCCGTACGACGTGAAGATCCACGGCTCGCCCGGCTGCCATCTCCCCTGCACCCAGCCGGGACGACTCCCGAACGTCGTGAACGACACCGGGTCCTTGCCGGGACGCGGGTTGAGATCGCCATGGATGGAGAGCGCCGCAAGGTCGGCGCCGAGCGAGCGATAGTAGCGCGCGGTCAGCGGCAGCAATGAATCGTGCGGAATGCGCGCCGCGAGCCGGCGGCTGGTGCCTCCCATCGCGTAGTACATATCCCACGGCTCGAGCTCGGAATCAGGCAGCGTCGCCCGCCACGCCTCGAGTAGCCGTTCGAGCCACCGCTCGACCGTGTCCGGCTCGAAGCCGAGCTCCCGCACGCGGCGCGCGAAGGGAGTGGGACCGCTGCCCCAGCTCCGCGCCCGGCGCCGCAGCAGCTCGCGCCACGGACTCGCGTCGTCGTCCCCGCCATTGACCGTGCGCCACACGTGGTCGAGACCGAGAAACAGCCGCCGCCGCTTCGCCGTGTCGGCGGTGACGCCCAGCAGACCCAGCACCGTGAGCCGTTCGAGTGGCTCCCCGTCGACGCGGACGGCATGCGCAGCGGCGCCGTAGCAGTCATACAGCCGCCCGGCGAGCGAGTCGGTGTCGGCGATCGCCCTGGCGACATAGCGACAGCGCGCCGTATCCACCGGCGCGGCGCCCTCGACTGGTTGCGGGTCGTCCGTCAGCTCCGCCGCGAGCGTGGCCCGCATCACCGAGAGGGCGCGGCGATCGAGTGTGTCGCGCAACGTCACGGAGTCGATCGCCAGCGCCCGCACGAGCTCGCGACGGGCGGCGAGATAGCGGGGACGGAGCACCACCGCCGACTCAGGGAGGGCCCGAAGACCGGCGATATCGAGCCGATCTTTGAGGGTATACGTCGCGGCGTAGACCGACTCCGCACGGCTCAACCGGGCGGGGGCTGGTGGCACCGTGGCGGCTCCGTGCCCGCAGCCCCAGAGGACCGGCACGAGACCGACTGCGCGATATACTTGTCGAGCCTTCATCGGAGACCACTCCATGATGCGAATCCTGTTCACGACGACGCTGCTCGTCGCGCTGGCGTGTCGCGAAGAGCGCGGCACCCCGGCCGCGGCGCCTTCCACGACCCCTGCCGCCGACGTTTCACACGGCGAGGCGGCGATCGGCGCTGCCGACACCGCACCAGTCGAGGCGATGGCCCCGCCGCGCAGCACCGCCACGCTGCGACGGGTCCGCATCGAGATCCGGCACGCCCGGATCGTGGTCTCGCCCGGGGTGACGTACGATGCCTGGACCTTCGACGGTCGCGTGCCGGGGCCGTTCCTCCGCGTGACGCAGGGCGACACGGTCGACTTCACACTCGTCAATCGGGCGCCGATTCCGCACAGCATGGATTTTCATGCCGCCGAGATCGCGCCCAACCATGCATACGTGAACGTCATTCCAGGAGACTCGCTGCATTATCGTTTCGTCGCGCGAGTGCCGGGAGCGTTTCTGTACCACTGCGGTACCGCTCCGGTCGCGATGCATATCGCCAACGGGATGTACGGCGCCATCATCGTCGATCCCCGCCAGGCGCGGCCCGCCGCGCGCGAGTTCGTGCTGGTCCAGAGCGAATTCTATACGCAGCGCACCCCGGGACTCGATTCCACGGCGCGCGTGCTCGACTGGCAGAAGCTGCTCGGTCTGGCCCCGGATTACGTGACGTTCAACGGTCGCGTGGCGCAGTACGCGACGGCGCCGCTGCACGCAAAGCCCGGGGAGCCGGTCCGGCTCTACGTCGTGAATGCTGGTCCGAACCGCATCTCGGCGTTCCACGTCGTGGGGGCGATCTTCGACCGCGCCTACCTCGACGGCGCGCCCACCGCGACACTCACCGGGGTGCAGACGGTGGATGTGCCGGTCGGGGGCGGCGCGATCTTCGAGCTGCGCCTCGCCGAGCCGGGCGACTACCCCTTCGTCACGCACGCCTTCGCCGATGCGACCAAGGGCGCGGTCGGCGTGCTGCGCGCTCAGCCCTAGGCTGTCACGTCGAGCGTCAGGACCTCGAAGGGACGCAAGCGAAACTCGTGCGGCATCCCCGCGGTGAGGTGCAGCGCCGGGCGGTCGCGCTCGCTGCGCCACGGGCTGCGAGCCGTGAACGGCCCGGCGGCACGCTCGGGGAGCTCGAGCGCCTCTCGGACGTCGAGGGCGATCGTCTGCGGCGCGTCCGTGGGGTTGCGCAGCACCAGGACGCCGCGACCCCCACCCCACGCCGCGTGGCCATATGCCTCGAGGGCGGCGGGATCGCCGCCCACCCAGTGCGTATCGACCAGCGTCGCCGCCCTGGTCCTGGCCCAGCGCGCCGTCTCCGCCAGCGTGTCCCAGTTCTCCGCCGTCAGGAGCGACGGCGTCACGTACATCTCCTGCAGCTGGGTTCCCGTTCCGAAGTAGGCGTGGATCTCGGACGCGAAATCGCCGCCCGGGTCGGTCATGAGGCGGTTGGCGTGCCGCGCGTACACGAGGCCGTGCAGCATCAGCGCATTGAGCGGGAAGAGCGGCCCCTGGCGCACGATGCCGCGATACGTATCGGCGTCGCGATAGGTGATCCACTGCTGCCGGTCGGAGCCCACGCCGGCAAAGTCGTGATCCTCGCCGCCGCGCCAGATCGAGTCGGCGTAGCGCAGGAAGAACGGTGACGGATAGGTCCCGGTGGTGAGGTTGATGTACAGATCGGGCCGTGCCAGCCGCAAGTCGCCGATCAGCGCGATCATCGCATCGAAATCCGAATCGAACGCGCTCCCCGGGATCGCGTGGGCGACGTTCCCCGTTCCGTCGAACTTGAACTGGTTCACGCCATAGTCCCGGATCATCGAGAGGCAGGTATCGCGAAAGCGGGCGTAGTACTTCGGTCCGCTCAGCGCGAACCCGCCCTCGTTCGTCTCGAACCCCTGCGCGCGCCCGAAGGCGAGGCGGTCTTCCTTCGGTTTGCCGTAGCCGCCCCACGGCGACATCCAGACACCGGGAGCGGCGCCGTAGCGCGCCGCCGCTTCCCGCACCGCCGTGAAGCCGTGCGGGAACCCCGCGTGGAAGTGCCACAGCGTCGCCGGATCGTCCCAGCCGTCGTCGAACAGGAACGAGTCGAGCGTGACCCCGCGGCGCTCGTGCAGCTCGGTGCCGAACGCCCGGATCACGTCGAGCGCGCCCGCCTCGTCGAACTTCGAGAAATAGCCGAGGTCGTACCAGGAGTTATAGTGCAGGAACGGACGGTACGGATGCGCGCGCTCGCGCTCCAGATACTCGAGAAACGCGCGCCGCACGCGGGCCGGCCCGGTCGCCCCAATCACCGCCGAGCAGACGAGCGGGGCGCCGGGCCTGAGCGGCAGCTCGCGGTCGAGCCAGGCACGGGCGCGGGACCCGGCGACGCGCGCCTGCGCCAGCGGATGCTCGAACCCCGCGAACCAGCCGCGGCCGGCGACCGGTGAGCCGCGCACCGACCCGAGGACGGCGGCCTCGGGGAGATCGAGATCGAGCAGATGAATTTCCGCGACCGCGAGCGGCGCGCCGAAGCTCCGAAGCTCGACCTCCTGGCGCAGGTAGCGCGAGCCGTCGCGCAGTACCGCGCGCCACGTCGCGCCGAAGCGGCCGTCGCTATCCTCCAGCTCGACAACGACTTGCTTCCCGGCCACGCGCTGTGAAAAACGCGCCGCTCGAGACTCCGCAGGAAGCGTCTCGATCCGCGGGGCGGACCGCAGGCGCAGGGCGCTGGAGCTCGTGACCGTGCCGTCGCGCAGCAGCAGTGAGAACACGTCGGGCGGGAGCGCGAGCGTCGCCCCGCTCGAGCGGTCGACGAGGCGCAGCCCGGTGAGGCGTCCATCGCTCACCGACCACGACGCCGCTACGAGATCGTTTGTGAGGGCGAGCTCGTCGGGCACCGCCCGCACGATCGCTCGCGGAAGTCGGGCCGCCCACGCCCCCACAGCGGCCTGGGCCAGGAACTCGCGACGAGAGGTCACGCGACGTAGGATGCCGTCGCACCGCTCCGCCAGCAAGGTGCGGCATGGTCGCCACATGCCCGCTTTCCGCCGCCGTGGACGGGATGGTGGCGGAGTGCGATCATTCCTGCAGGACTCTGCATGGCTGAACGCCGACTCACCCCCCTGCCCGACGACCAGCGTGGCAGCCGGCGCTGGACACCGCCGACGCTCGCGGCGTCGGGGTCGCCCGCGGTGCTGCGCGCCCCATTTCGCAGCACCATGTTCGTCGTGTTGATCGGTCTCCTCGCCGCCGCATTGATCTACTCGCTGCAGCTCGTCGTCGCCAAGAACCAGCGCATCCAGGTCCGTCTCGCCGAGCTGGAGGGCGACGTCAACCTGCTGAACGCGCGGGAGTGGGAAGCCCGGACCGGAGTGATCAGCTCGGAGCACAAGAACGACATCCCCGTCAGCCAGGAGCACCTGCGCAACATCTTGACCGAGCTGCGGCAATGGACGGGGCAGTCCGCTCCCACTCCCACGGCGCCGGGGGCGCCGCCGAAAGGCCAGCCCCCGACGCGCCTGCAACAGGTCGAGATCGACGTCAGCCGCTACCTCACCGCCGTCGACATGATGTTTTCGCTGATCGACACCCACCGCGTCCAGGCCCTGGCGGTCGCCGACACGGTCGACCAGTCGTTCGAAGATCTCCGCATCTCGCTTGCTTCGGCGCGGGGCTACTACGCCACGGCGGGCAAGCATGCGATCAACCAGGCTAATCTCGCCTCGCTCGTGTCGGTGGTGTTCGCGATGGCGCTGGTCTGGTTCTTCCTGGGACGCGCCGCACGGCAACGCACCGAAACCCAGGCCCTCATCACCGAGCGACGCACGCTGGCGGCGAGCGAGGCGCGCTGGCGCGCGCTGATCCTCAACGGCGAGGACGCCATCCTCGTCGTGTCGCCCACCGGCGCCATCAGCTATGCCTCGCCCAACGTCGACCGGGTGCTCGGCGTCCCCTCCGGAGGGTTGGGGGACTCCGTGCTGACGGCGCTGCCGCCCGATGTCCGCCCGGCGATGCTGGTCCTGCTCGAGGCGACGCAGCGCGAGCCGGGCCGGCCGCGCGTGCAGGAGCTGCAGCTCAGCGGCGCGCCGGGAACCCCGCCGCGCTTCCTCGAGGTCGTCGCCACGAACATGCTCGCCGATCCGGCGCTGGGCGGCGTCGTGCTCAATCTGCGCGACCTCACCGAGCGCCGCGCCATGGAAGAGGCGCTGCGCGAGAGCCAGGAGCAGCTGCTGCACGCACAGAAGATGGAAGCGCTGGGACGCCTCGCGGGCGGCATCGCGCACGACTTCAACAACCTGATGATGGCGATCAGCGGCTACACCGAGCTGGTGCTGCAGGACCAGCGCCTCTCCCCCACCTCGCGCGAGGACGTGGCGCAGATCCGCCGTGCCGTATTCCGCGCCGCCGAGCTGACACAGCAGATTCTCGCCTACAGCCGGCGGCAGATGCTGCAGCCCGTCGCCGTGAGCCTCAACCTGCTGCTGGGCGAGGCGAGCGGCATGCTGCGGCGCCTCATGCCGGAGAACATCGAGCTCAAGCTCGCGCTCGATCCCAAGACCCCCGACGTGCTCGTCGATCCCGGCCACATGCTGCAAGTCGTGATGAACCTCGCCCTGAACGCGCGTGACGCGATGCCCAACGGCGGAGCGCTGGGGATCCGCACCGCGGTCAGCGACGGCGCCGCCCCGGAGAGCGGGAACGGCGCCGGCCGCCGCGTGCAGCTCGTCGTCACCGACAACGGGACGGGGATCGACCCGAAGGTGCTGCCGCTGATCTTCGACCCGTTCTTCACGACCAAACCGCAGGGCGAGGGCTCGGGCCTCGGGCTCTCGACCGTCTTCGGCATCGTGAAGCAGAGCGGCGGCCAGATCGACGTGCAGAGCGACCTGAGCCGGGGCACCACCTTCACGATCTCCCTCCCGGCCGCTCCGGCCGTGCTGCCGCGCGATGAAACGATCGAGCCGCAGGTGCCCGCCCGCTCGGGCGGCGAGGTGATCCTCGTGGTGGAGGACGACGATCAGGTCCGCACCGTCGTGTCCAAGGGATTGCCGCGGCTCGGCTACGAGGTGCTGGTGGTGCGGAACGCCGAGGAAGCGCTCGCCCTGGTGGAGAAGCACCCCGGGCGGATCGATCTGCTGCTCACCGACGTCGTGATGCCCGGCCTCTCGGGGCCGCAGCTCGCCGACCGCCTCACGGCCCGCCGGCCGGAGACCCGCGTCGTGTTCATGTCCGGCTATCCCGAAGCGCAGGACCCGGCACTCGGTTTCTCACTCGATGGTCGCAGCTACTTGCAGAAGCCGTTCGCGCTCGCGGAGCTGGCGGAGAAGATTCGCACGGCGTTGGACGAATAACGGCGTCATCGGTCAAGCGGTCATCGGTATTCGGTAAAATCGTCGGGTAGCCGATCTGCCGTGGGCAGGACATCATTAGTGCGCCGAGTCTACCGACAACCGATGACCGACAACGCTTCTCCCGAGGCCCCATGCCTTTTCTTTCCAGACAAGCTCCCTACGACGTCTGCATCGTCGGATCGGGCGCCGGCGGTGGCATGGCGGCCCATGCCCTCACCCAGGCCGGCGCCAACGTCGTGCTGCTCGAGGCCGGGCCGCTGTGGTTCTCCACCGAGAACTCCCGCATGCTCGAATGGGCGTACCAGTCGCCGCGGCGCGGCGCCGCGACCAAGGACCACGAGTTCGGGGAGTTCGATGGGTCGATCGGCGGGTTCGAGATCGACGGCGAGCCCTACACCAAGGCCCCGGGCTCCCGGTTCGACTGGTGGCGTTCCCGGATGCTCGGCGGCCGCACCAACCATTGGGGCCGCATCTCGCTGCGGTTCGGGCCCTATGACTTCCGGCGCAAGAGCCTCGACGGCCTCGGGGACGACTGGCCGATCACCTACGACGACGTCAAGCCGTACTACGACCGCATCGACCGCCTGATCGGACTCTTCGGGTCGAACGAGAATCTCCCCAACGAGCCCAACGGCATATTCCAGCCGCCGCCCAGGCCGCGCTGCTACGAGCTGGTGGTGAAACAGGCGGCGGACCGGCTCAATGTCACGTGCATCCCCTCGCGGCTGTCGATCATCACCCGGCCGCTGAACGGGCGCACGGCCTGCCACTACTGCGGGCAGTGCGGCCGCGGGTGCCGCACCAATTCGAACTTTTCCTCGCCGGCGGTGCTGCTGCGGCCCGCACTGGCGACCGGCAAGCTCACGATCCTGCCCAACGCGATGGCGCGCGAGGTGACGCTCAACGATCGCGGCCTCGCCAGCGGCGTGTCGTACATCGACAAGACGACCGGGCAGGATCAGCACGTCGCCGCCCGCGTGGTGGTGCTGGCGGCGAGCGCCCTCGAGTCGGCGCGGCTGCTGCTCAATTCGCGCTCGTCCAAGTTCCCGCAGGGGCTCGCCAATTCGAGCGGTACCGTCGGCAAGTACATCACCGATACGACGGGTACCGACATGGCGGGGTTCATCCCCAAGCTGGCCGACGGCGTTCCGCACAACGAGGACGGCGTGGGCGGCATGCACCTCTACATGCCGTGGTGGGCCGACAACAAGAAGCTCGATTTCCCGCGTGGCTACCACATCGAGGTCTGGGGCGGCCGCGACATGCCGTCCTACGGCTTCATGGGCGGCATCCAGAACTACCCGAAGGGCGGCGGCTACGGCGCCGACCTCAAGAACCTGTATCGCCGCAATTATGGCTCCGTGGTGGGATTCTCGGGCCGCGGCGAGATGATCCCCAACGACGACAGCTACTGCGAGATCGATCCCGACGTCGTCGATCGCTGGGGCATTCCGGTGCTGCGGTTCCACTGGAAGTGGTCCGATCACGAGGTGAAGCAGGTCAAGCACATGCACGACACGTTCGAGGCGCTGATCCACGAGATGGGCGGCACGCTGATGTGGAAGAAACCGGGACCCGAACAGGACTACGGCATTGCCCCGGGTGGCCGCATCATCCACGAACTGGGCGCGGCGCGGATGGGAGCGGACCCGAAGAGCTCGGTCGTGAATCCGCAGTGCCAGGCGTGGGACGTGAAGAACCTGTTCATCGCCGACGGCGGCCCGTTCGTGTCCCAGGCCGACAAGAACCCCACGTGGACGATTCTCGCCCTGTCGCTGCGGACGAGCGACTACATCGCCGATCAGATGAAGAAGGGGGCGCTATGAAGCGACGCGAAGCCGTCGGAATGCTGGCCGTCGCGCCGTTCGTCGGGCAGCTGCCGCTGCCTCCCGCCGCCGCGGCCCAGGGATCGAAGTTCGTGCGCGAGCTGCTCCGTGACCCGTCGCAGACCTACGCGCCGCAATTCTTCAACCCGCACGAGTGGCAGACGGTACGGGTCCTCGTGGACCTCGTGATCCCCAGGGACGCGCGCTCAGGCGCGGCGACCGACGCCGGCGTTCCGGAATTCATGGACTTCATCCTCGTCGCGTACCCGGAGAACCAGCTGTGGATGCGCGGCGGCCTCGCGTGGCTCGACACCGCGTGCCACGACCGCTTCGGGACCGACTTTCTGGGCGCCGGGGCGACGCAGCGCACGGCCGTGCTCGACGATATCGCGTGGCCCGACCGCGCCCCGCAGGGCCTGCACCACGGCGTCGAATTCTTCAATAATTTCCGCGACCTCACGGCGTCGGGATTCTGGTCCAGCCAGATGGGCGTCGCCGATCTGCAGTACATGGGCAACGTCTTCAACCCCAACTGGCAGGGGTGCCCACCGGAGCAGCTGGCGAAGCTGGGCGTGCGCTACTCGGACTAACATCGGCTGACCCCGGGGCGGCGCCCCGGGGTTTCCTAACCTCGAGTCAGGGGGACGCGGGTGAGTCAGAAACGGCTTGGCGTCGGGTTCATCGGCAGCGGGTTCAACGCCCGCTTTCACATGCAGGCCTTCCAGACGATCCGCGACGCGGACGTGCTCGGGGTGTGGAGTCCGAATCGGGCGCACGCCGAGTCGGCCGCCACGCTCTGCCGTGAGCTCGACATCGGCGCGGCGAAGCCGTTCGCCTCGATCACCGATCTCGTCGCCGACCCGGCGATCGACGCCGTCTGGTTGACCGGGCCGAATTACGCCCGTATCGAGAACGTCGAGGCGCTGGTCGACGCGCTGCAGCGCGGCCGCGGCGCCCTCACGGGCATTGCCTGCGAGAAGCCGCTCGCCCGCAACCTCGCCGAGGCGACCCGCGTCCTCTCCCTGGTGAAGAGCGTCGAGCTGAAGCATGGCTATCTCGAGAACCAGTGTTTCTCGCCGCACGTGGAGTACGGGCGCAACATCCTGTGGACGCGCGGCGCCGCGCTCACCGGCCGACCCTACCTCGCCCGCGCTGCCGAAGAGCACTCCGGCCCGCACATGCCGTGGTTCTGGCGCGGCGATCTGCAGGGCGGCGGCGTCCTGAACGACATGATGTGCCACTCGGCGCTCGTCGTGCGCTACCTGCTGACGCAACCGGGGGCGCCGCTGTCGTCGGTCGAGCCGGTGCGGATCACCGGACACATCGCGAGCCTCAAGTGGACCCGGCCCGACTACGCCAAGAAGCTCACGAAGATGATGGGCAAGGACGTGGACTACGCCGCCCATCCCTCGGAGGACTTCGCGAGCGTGTTGATCGAATTCGAAACCGCCGACGGCCACAAGGTGCTGGGTGAGGCGACGACGTCGTGGAGCTTCGTCGGCGCCGGATTGCGGCTCTCCGCCGAGCTGCTCGGACCCGAATACTCGATGTCGTGGAATACGCTCGACAGCGGCCTCAAATTGTTCTTCAGCCGCGAAGTGCGCGGCAAGACCGGCGAAGACCTGGTGGAGAAGCAGAACGCTGAGGTCGGCCTGATGCCGGTGGTGCCGAGCGAGGCCGCTGCGTACGGCTACGAAGGGGAGGACCGCCACTTCGTGCGCGTCTTCCTCGGCAAGGAAGCGCCGCGGCTCACGTTCGACGACGGCCTCGAGGTGGTCAAGATGCTGATGACCGCGTACCAGAGCGCCGAACAGGGAAAGACGCTGTCGTTCCCGCCACAGGGGCTCGAGGGATTCGTGCCCGCGGTCGCGAACGGGACGTGGAAGCCATAACGCGTTGAAGGCGGTACGGGACTTGCGATCGGACCGGCCAGGGGGAATCCGACCGTCATGACGCTCGACACCACACAGGCCTATCGTATGCTTGGCCTCGCCCCGGGCGCGACCGCGGATGAGGTGAAGACCGCCTATCGCGATCTGG
>CAZXKN010000074.1:0-3944 GCA_964641815.1 uncultured Gemmatimonadaceae bacterium
TAGGCTTCGACTTCTTGCTCGTCGATCCCTACCGCCCACGCGGCGATCGCGTCGTGCGCGCGGCGCAGCAGGTCGAGCGTGTGCGCGAGGTCCGATGGGGTGACGGGTACCTGCTCGTGCAGCCACGTGCGCACCACACGGGCGATGCGGATGCCGTAGGCGATGGAAAAGCCCCCGGCCGAACCCAGCAGCCCAAGCCACCCGCCGCGCCAGATGGCCACCACGCAGCACACGAGTCCCGCCGCGCGGAGACCGCGCGCGACCCACTCACCGCCGGTGCGCTTCACAGGTGATTGATGCGGCTGGCCGCTGCGGCCGCGCCGAAGCCGTTATCGATGTTGACGACCGTGACGCCGGCCGCGCAGGAATTGAGCATCCCGAGGAGCGCGGCGAGTCCGCCGAACGACGCGCCGTAGCCGACGCTCGTCGGCACCGCGATGACCGGCACGCGCACCAGCCCTCCCACCACGCTCGGCAGCGCTCCCTCCATCCCGGCGACAACGATGACCACCGCGGCACTGCGCAACACGCTCGTCTGGCTGAGGACGCGATGAATCCCCGCCACCCCGACGTCGGTGAGCCGATCGACGCGGTTCCCGAACGCGCGCGCCGTCACCGCCGACTCCTCCGCGACCGGCAGATCGGCGGTGCCTGCCGTGACGACGAGCACGGTGCCGCGGCCGCTCGGGGGCGGCTCGGGATCCCGTGGCAGATAGACGGTGCGGCCCAGCTCGTTCACCAGGGCGCGCGGAAACCGCTGCATCAGCGCGGCCCGATGCCCTGCGTCCGTCCGCGTAGCGAGAAACATGCCGCCTGCCGCGTTCAGCCGCTCGGCGATGCCGATCACCTGGTCCGGCGTCTTGCCCTGCGCAAAAATCACCTCCTGATGGCCCTGCGTGAGCGGCCGGAGGTGATCGATCGTCGCGAACGGCAGCTGCTCGGGCGGAGGCCCGAGGTCGCCGCCGGTCATGCAGCCGCCGACGCGAGGGCGGTGTGCTCGGTGAGATAAGCGGCGAAGATCGCTTCCGCCTCGCGCATCGACTCGATGGCGAACAGACGCTGCCGCAGCTCGGCGGACCCCGGCAACCCGCGGGTGTACCAGCCCAGGTGCTTGCGAAATTCGAGCGCGGTCTTGCGCGTGTCGCCCTGCAGCCGCAGTGCCAGCCGGGCGTGCGACAGCGCCACGGCGAAGCGCTCCTCGGCACCCGGATCGGGGCGCATCGGAAGGCCCTCGAGGAGATCCCGCGCCTGCGAGAAGATCCACGGATTGCCGAACGATCCGCGCGCGATCATCACGCCGGCGCAGTCGGTGTGGCGGCGCATCGCCAGGACGTCCTGCGCCGTGCGAATGTCCCCGTTGCCGATCACGGGAATAGTGAGTGCCTCGACGACGCGCGCGATCTCGTCCCAGTCGGCCGCGCCGTTGTACATCTGGGTCCGGGTGCGGGGGTGCAGGGCGAGCGCCCCCGCACCGGCATCCTGGCAGCGTCGCGCGATCGTGACGGGGTCGCGCTGCTCCTCGTCCCAGCCGCTGCGGATCTTCACTGTGACGGGCAGATGCGTCGCCGCGCGAACCGCACCGATGATCGATCCCACGAGCGACATGTCCTTCAGGCATCCCGATCCGCCATTGTTGCGGACCACCTTCTTCACGGGACAGCCGAAGTTGATGTCGAGGTAGTCGGGTTCGAACAGCTCGGTGACCATCCCGGCGGCCCGTCCCATCGTCTCGGGATCCGCCCCGTAGAGCTGGATGCCGATCGGGCGCTCCCCCTCCTCGAACCGCATTTCGGCGAGAACCCGCTTGATGCCGAGTGAAACGCCGACCGAGGAGATGAACTCCGACACCACGACGTCGGCGCCGAAGTCCCGGGCGATCTGCCGGAACGGCGCCTCGCTCACCCCGGCCATGGGGGCGAGAAACAGCGGCACGTCGTGTGCCACGGGATACGGGAACTTCATGCGCACCAACGTAATAGCGCGTTGCGCCTTGAGCAACTCGTCATTACGTTAAGCGCCGCACCTTCGCTTAGGGATGGCCACTTGCACTTGCGTGAGTTCTTCTCCGAAGACGCGATCGATCTGAATCTGAAGAGCGATTCGAAGGACGCCGTGCTCAAGGAGCTCGTGGGGCTGTTGAAGCTCGACGAGAAAGCCGACGGCATGCTCTACAAGATGTTGAAGCGGCGCGAGACCCTCGGCTCCACCGGCATCGGCCAGAACATCGCGATCCCGCACTGCCGCTCGCTGGTGGTGAACCGGCTGCGCGTAGCGTTCGGGCGCAAGCTCCTTGGGATCGACTTCAAGGCCATCGATGACAAGCCCGTCAACTACTTTTTTCTGATCGTCGCTCCGCCGCTCGAGGTCTCCAACCAGTACCTCCCAGTCCTCGGCAAGATCGCCCAGTTCGCCAAGGAGCCGGACGTCCCCGAGCAGCTCCAGTCACTTGGTCAACCAGCCGAATTCTTGAAGCTGCTCGAAGAGAAGAACATCTAGAGTCGCCACGACGGTACGACGTTACGACGCTACGTTTGATACGCGCGAATTGGGCCCGCTCCGGGCGCAAATGATGACACCCTTCGTCATGGATTTCGCCATGGTTCTCGAACACTATGGGGGACTTCAGAGAGTTACGCGCGTGGCGCGAGGCGGTTCGGCTCGTAGCCCTGTCTCGCGACCCGATTGCACGGCTTCCGGATTGTGAGCGATTCGCACTCGCGGACCAATGGCGCAGAGCGAACTATAGCGTTGCCCTAAATATCGCCGAGGGAGCTAGTCGACGAGGCCCGAAGGAGTTTCGGCGCTTCCTAGATATCGCGCGTTCTTCCCTACATGAGATCGAGGTGATCCTCATCCTCGTGGAAGCCCAGGGATACATGACTAGTACTGATTTAGCGAAGGTCGCGGAATCACGCTCAGACTGTGCGCGAATGGTCTTCGGGCTCCTCCAAAGCATGATCAGGGTTTCGGATCATCGGAAGAAGGTGAACTAACGTAGCGTCGTAACGACCTACCGTCCTGAAACGAGACAACCTAGCGACATGCTGGCTCCCCCTCATTCGTTGCCGGGGCGATCGGCGTCGATCCCATGAAGATCACGCAGGTCCGCGGTGTATTCGTATTGCCCACCTGGGCCGTGAACCCGTCTCCCGTCAGCACGATCGATGGCGTCGTGTTCCCCGTGCTGACCTGATACGTGAGCCCACCCGATCCGATCACCGCGGTAAAGCGCAGCGAATCGGTTGAAAACACTATCTCCGCCGTCACCAAATTGCGTAGATCCGCCTTCATCGCCGCGAGATAGGTCTTCTCCTTCACGTTGGCGAATCGCTCGATCGCGATCGACGCCAAGAGGCCGAGGATCACCGCCACCACGATCAGCTCGAGCAGGGTGAACCCGCGGCGGTTCATCGCGGGCCGCTCACTCCCACTCGATCGTCGCCGGCGGTTTGGAGCTGACGTCGTAGGTGACGCGATTCACCCCGCGCACTTCATTGATCACCCGGTTCGAGATCCGGGCCAGGACCTCGGGCGGGTACGGGAACCAGTCCGCCGTCATCCCGTCGCGGCTCGTGACCGCCCGCAACGCCACGACGTGCTCGTAGGTCCGCCCGTCTCCCATCACCCCGACGGAGCGGATCGGCAGCAGCACCGCGAACGCCTGCCAGATCTGGTCGTAGAGCCCCGCCTCGCGGATCTCCTCGATGTAGATGGCGTCGACGCGGCGCAGCAGATCGAGCCGCTCGCCGCTCACCGGCCCGATCACCCGGATCGCGAGCCCCGGACCGGGAAACGGGTGCCGCCCCACGATCTCCTCGGGAAGCCCCAGCTCCCGGCCCACCTGCCGCACCTCGTCCTTGAACAGCTCGCGCAACGGCTCGATCAGGGTCCATGGCAGATCGGGCCGCAGGCCGCCCACGTTGTGATGCGTCTTGATCGTCACG
>CAZXKN010000075.1:0-15110 GCA_964641815.1 uncultured Gemmatimonadaceae bacterium
TTCCTCGACGAGGGACTGCGGCTGAAGGGCGCGTCGGTCGCTCCAGTCGGGGCGCCGGGCATGGACATGAACTACAACCATGCGTTCGCGGCCGGCCAGCCCGGCACGCCGCCATTCGGCGGCCCCGGGAACCCGAACGACCGCATCCTGTTCGCGGCGCGGCCCGACGCCAACATCGACATCTTCGACACCTTCTTCTACGGCGTCGTGGGGTCGATTCCGATCCGCGATCCGATCATCGGGCCGCTGCGCGTCGCGCGCGACGCGTCCGGCAATCAGCTGCTCTTCGGCATCACGGCGCGGGGGCTCGTGATGCTCCGGCTGCCGACGGTCGTCAATCCATTCCCGAGCCCCGGGACGCTCCGCACCCGGTGAGCGGCGTCTTCCTTCCGGTCCACCCCGGCGCGAGCCCGACCCAAAAGTCGGGCTCGCGTGCTATTGTCCGGTATATGCGCAACAGGAGCAGGCGGTGACGGTCCGCTTCACCACCGCCGGAGAAAGCCACGGCCGCGGGCTCGTCGGGGTGCTCGAAGGCATGCCCGCGGGGCTGCCGCTCAGCGCCGCGACCGTCAACGCCGAGCTGAAGCGCCGCATGGCGGGCTACGGCCGCGGGGCGCGCATGAAGATCGAGGCCGACGAGATCGAGTGGCTGGCGGGCGTGCGCGCCGGCGAGACCATCGGATCGCCGATTGCGATGCTCGTGTGGAACCGCGACTGGACCCACTGGCAGGACGTGATGGCCCCAGAGGCCGAGTCCCCCGGCGAGGAGCGGCGGCGCCGCGTCACCCGCCCGCGCCCCGGGCACGCCGACCTCACGGGCGCCCTCAAGTTCGACCGCGCCGACGCCCGCGATATCCTGGAGCGCGCGAGCGCCCGCGAGACCGCGGCGCGCGTCGCCTGCGGCGCCGTGTGCCGCGCCTTGCTGGCGCACCTGGGGGTCGAGATCGGATCCCACGTCGTCGAGCTGGGGGGGGTCGTCGCGACGCCCCGCACCCCGCTCCCGGTCCCGCTCAACCCCGTCGCCGACCAGAGCCCCGTGCGCTGCATCGACCCCGCTGCCGAGCGCGAGATGATCGCGCGCATCGACGCGGCGAAGGCGGCGGGCGACACGCTCGGAGGCGTGGTCGAGGTGATCGCCCTCGGCCTCCCCGTCGGGCTGGGATCGCATGCGTCATGGGACACGAAGCTCGACGGCCGCCTGGCCCAGGCGATCATGTCGATCCCCGCGGTGAAGGCCGTGGGGCTCGGGCTCGGCTTCGAGGCGGCCCGCCGCAAGGGCAGCGAAGTGCACGATGAGATCCTGCCCGGGTTCGTGCGGGCGACGAACCGCGCCGGCGGCACCGAAGGCGGGATGTCGACCGGGGAGCCGCTCGTGGTGCGCGCGGCGATGAAACCGATTTCGACGCTGATGTCGCCGCTCGCGACCGTCGACCTGGCCTCCGGCGCCGTCGCCCAGGCGCAGTCGGAGCGGTCCGACGTGACGGCGGTGCCGGCGATGGGGGTCATTGCGGAGGCCATGACGGCGTTGGTGCTGGCGCAGGCGGTGATCGAGAAGTTCGGCGGCGATTCACTCGGCGAATTGAAGCGCAACGTCGATGGCTATCTCGCACAGCTGCACGCACGCATGCCGCGGGGAGCGGCTTCATGATCCGACACGTCGTGCTGATCGGCCTGCCGGGCTCGGGCAAGACCACCGTCGGCAAGCTCGTCGCCGATGCTCTCAAGGCCCCGTTCGTAGATATCGACGCACTCGTGGCGCGCAAGGAAGGGCGCCCGATCTCCATGATCTTCGCCGAAAAGGGCGAGTCGGTGTTCCGTGAGATGGAGCGCGCCGAGATGGAAGCGGCGCTCGGCGGCGCGCCGGCCGTCCTCGCGCCGGGCGGCGGCTGGGCGGCGCAGCCGGGGGCCCTCTCCTCGGTGCAACAGCGGGGGCTCGTGGTGTATCTCAAGACGCGCGCGGACACCGCGGCGTCGCGCGCCGCCCCGCTGGGGAACCGTCCCGTGTTGATGGGAGAGGATCCCGCGTCACAGATGCGGCAGCTCCTCAAGGAGCGCGAGCCGTTCTATGTTCTGGCGGACGCGACAGTTGAGACGGATCGCAAGGCGCCCGCCAAAGTGGTTGAAGAAGTCGTACGCCTTGCGCGGACTCGGGCAGGATGGTAACGATGCGTTCCCGCGACCGCTTGAAGAAAGGTTGATCGGTGGCTGGTAAGAAGAAGCCGGTGACGCAAGAACCTGTGGAGAAGCCGAAACGGACGCGCGCCAAACGGGCCGCCGTACCGGTTCCCGACGAACCGGTGTCGGACGACGGCGCCGAAGAGGCGTCCACTCGGGGTGGCTCCTTGGTGATCGTCGAATCGCCCACCAAGGCGAAGACGATCGGCAAGTACCTGGGGCGCGGCTACACCGTGAAGGCGACGGTGGGGCACATCCGCGATCTGCCGCCCCGCAAGCTCGGCGTGGATATCGAGAACGGCTTCACGCCCGAGTACGTCACCATTAAGGAAAAGGCCAAGACGCTGGCCGAGATCAAGCGGGCAGCAAAGGGCGCCGAGCGCGTGCTGCTCGCCACCGATCCCGACCGCGAAGGCGAAGCGATCGCCTGGCACGTCGCCTCGCAGCTCGCCAATGGCGGCAAGGTGCGCCGCGTCCTGTTCCACGAAATCACGAAGGACGCCGTCTCCCACGCCATCGCCCATCCCCTGGAGATCGATCAGAAGAAGGTCGACGCGCAGCAGGCGCGCCGCATCCTCGACCGCCTCGTGGGCTACAAGGCGAGCCCGCTCCTGTGGAAGAGCATCAAGTCGGGGCTGTCGGCGGGGCGCGTGCAGACCGTGGCGCTGCGCCTGATCTGCGAGCGCGAAGAGGAGATCCGCCGCTTCGTGCCACAGGAGTACTGGACCATCGAGGCCGAGCTGGAGAAGGACGGCCAGGGATTCCAGGCGCGGCTGCACAAGCTCGACGGCCATAAACCCGAGATCAAGACCGAGGCGGACGCCCGCGAGGTCGTCGACGCCGCCGCCAAGCTGCCCTTCGTCGTCACCGACGTCACGAAGAAGGAACGGCGCCGCAATCCGCCCGCCCCCTTCATTACCAGCACCCTGCAGCAGGAAGCCGCCAAACAGCTCGGCTTTTCGCCCAAGCGCACGATGCGGGCGGCGCAGGCGCTGTACGAAGGCATCGAGATCGGTGCGGAGGGGCCCGTCGGCCTCATCACCTACATGCGCACCGACTCGGTGCGCGTCGCCGAGTCGGCGATCGCCCAGGCGCGCGAGTTCATCTCGGCCAACTATGACGCCAAGTACCTCCCCGCGACGCCCAACGTCCACGTGGGGAAGAAGGGCGCGTCGCGGGTGCAGGATGCCCACGAGGCGATCCGCCCCACCGACGTCGCCCACCGGCCCGAGGCGATGAAGCCGCACCTCGAGTCGGACATGTTCAAGGTCTACCAGCTCATCTGGCGGCGCTTCGTCGCGTCGCAGATGACGCCCGAGCTGTACGAGCTGACCACGGTCGACTTCGACCTCGGCCGCTTCCTCTTCCGGGCGACCGGCTCCGTCGTGCTGTTCGACGGCTATCGTGTGCTGTTCCACGAGGGTCACGAAGCCGAGGACGCCAAGAGCGGCGACGACTTCGGGCCCATTCCACCCCTCGACAAGGGCGACCGCCCCACGCTGCGCCAGATCGTCCCGACGCAGCACTTCACCGAGCCGCCGCCGCGCTACAGCCAGGCGAGCCTCGTGAAGGCGCTGGAGGAGAAGGGCATCGGCCGGCCGTCGACCTACGCGGCGATCATCGGCACGCTGCAGAACCGCTGGTACGCCACCACCAAGGAGCGCCGCTTCTCGCCGACCACGCTCGGCGAGAAGGTGTGGAAGGTGATGCGTCGCTGCTTCCCCGATACGTTCGAAGTCGGGTTCACGGCGCAGATGGAGACTGAGCTGGACAAGGTCGAGGAAGGCGATCTCGCCTGGCAGAACGTGCTGGGCGACTTCTGGGGACCGTTCAACACCCAGCTGGCGAGCGTGGACATCGACGCCATCCTGCGCGACGTGCACGATCTCTCCAAGCTGCACGAGGAGCGCTGCCCCACCTGCGGCTCGCCGCTCGAGGTGCGCAGCGGCCGCTTCGGGCCGTTCATCGCCTGCACCCGCTACCCCGACGAGTGCCGCTTCACCAAGCCGATCGGCCGCGACAAGATCCCCGACAAGCCCTCGGACGAGATCTGCAAGGAGTGCGGCGCCCCGATGGTCATCAAGACCGGCCGCTTTGGTGAATTCCTCGCCTGCACCCGCTTCCCCAAGTGCAAGCACACGCGGCCGGTGCCGCTCGGCATCACCTGCCCCAAGTGCGGGCAGGGCGACATCGCGGAGCGGCGCACGCGCAAGGGACGCAATTTCTTCGGCTGCACCCGCTATCCCGACTGCGATTTCTCGGTGTGGAACCGGCCCGTTCCGGTGGCCTGCCCGAACTGCGGATTCGTGGGGATGGAAGAGAAGCAGTCCAAGACGATGGGAGCCTCGCGCAAGTGCCTCAAGTGCGGACACGAAATGACGGTGGACCCCGTGGAAGCGAGCGGACCGGCGGAGCCGGACGCGGCCTGAGCACCACCGTCGTCGGGGGCGGCCTCGCCGGGTGCGAGGCAGCCTGGGCGCTCGCCGAGCGCGGCGTCCGCGTGACACTGCGCGAGATGCGTCCCGCCACCAGCACTCCGGCGCACCAGACCGGCACGTTGGCCGAGCTGGTCTGCAGCAATTCGTTCAAGTCGATGGAGACGGGCAACGCGCATGGCCTGCTCAAGGCCGAGATGCGCCGGCTCGGCAGCCTGGTGCTCGCCGTCGCCGACACGGTGCGCGTCCCGGGAGGCACCGCGCTGGCGGTCGACCGCATCGCGTTCGCACGCGGCATGCAGGAGCGCGTGGCCGCCCATCCCAACATCACCATCGTGCGCGGTGAGGTGACCGAGCTCCCCGCGGCGGGAATCGTCGCGACCGGCCCGCTCACCTCCGAACGGCTCGCCGCCGCGATCGCCGGCCGGCTCGGGGCCACGTCGCTCGCGTTCTTCGATGCCATCGCACCGATCGTCGCCGCTGACTCGCTCGATCACCGCGTGCTGTTCCGCGCCTCGCGCTATGGCAAGGGCGAAGGCGACGACTACCTCAACGCTCCCATGGACGAGGCGCAGTACGACGCGTTCGTGACGGCCCTCGTCGCTGCGGATCAGTACGAGCCGCCGCACGAGTTCGACAAGACGCCCTACTTCGAGGGCTGCCTTCCGGTGGAGGAGATGGCGCGCCGCGGCCGGGATACGCTCCGTTTCGGCCCCATGAAATCCGTGGGTCTCGCCGATCCCCGCTCCGGCCGTCAACCGTATGCGGTCGTGCAGCTGCGGCGCGAGGATCGCGCCGGTCAGATGTGGAACCTGGTCGGTTTTCAGACGCGGCTGCGCACCGGGGAGCAGCGGCGCGTCCTCCCCCTGATTCCGGGGCTCGAGCGCGCCGAATTCCTGCGCATGGGGAGCATGCACCGCAATTCCTACGTGAACGCGCCCGCGACGCTGTCGCAGCATCTCGCGCTGCGGGACAACCCGCTGCTCCTCTTCGCGGGGCAGATCACCGGCGTCGAGGGGTACACCGAGTCGGCGGCGTCGGGTCTCCTCGCGGGATTGAATCTGGCGCGCCTGCTCGCGGGGGAGCCGCCGCTCGTTCCACCGCCGACCACGATGCTCGGCGCCCTCTGTCATTACCTCGTGGCGTGCGATCCGGCACGCTTCCAGCCGATGAACGCCAACTTCGGGCTGGTCGAGCCGCTGGATCCGCCGGTGCGTGACAAGGAGAAACGAAAGGCGCAGCTGGTCGAGCGCGCCTTGCGCGATATCGCGACGTTTGCGGCCTCGATCGGCGCCCCGGTGGTGGTATGAGCGCCGCCGCGACCCGCATCGACGAGTTTGTGGCGTTCCTCGGCAAGGAGCGCAACGATTCGCCGCACACCGTCGAGGCGTACGCGCGTGACGTGCGCGATTTCGCCGCCTTCTGCGACCGCTATTACAGCGGCCGCTGGAGCTTCGAGGCCGTCGACCGGCTCGCGATCCGCGGCTGGCTCGGCAGCATGGACGAGCGCGGCCTGGCGCGGCGCAGCATCGCCCGCGCGCTCTCCGCGCTGCGCACCTTCTACCGGTTTCTCGGCGCGGCGCACGGCGTCTCCGTGAATCCCGCGCGCGCGGCGCGCACGCCAACGCTCGAGCGTCGGCTGCCGAGTTACCTCGATCGTGCCGAAACCGAAATGCTCTTTGCCGCTGCGGAGCGCGGCGCCGCCGGGGGGGATTTCAAAGCCGTCCGCGACTGGGCGATGCTCGAGTTGTTCTACGCGACGGGGATGCGCCTCGCCGAGTTGGCCGGACTCTCCGAGGGCGACGTCGATCTCGTCTCCGACCAGGTGAAAGTGCGGGGCAAAGGCAAGAAGGAGCGTCTCCTCCCGGTGGGCGGGCACGCGGCGCGCGCGCTGCGGCAGTACCTGCGCCGGCGCGAGGAGCTCGTGGCGCAGGGAACCGGGGAGCGGCGCGCCCTGTTCCTGAACGCACGGGGCGGACGGCTGTCCCGGCGTGGCGTGCAACTCGCGGTGCGCGGGTTGCTCGACCAGCTGCCGCGGGGCCGCGAGCTGCACGTGCACTCGCTGCGCCATTCGTTCGCGACGCACCTGCTCGATGCCGGTGCTGATCTGCGGGCAGTGCAGGAGCTGTTGGGGCACGCCTCGCTCAGTACCACGCAGGTGTATACTCATACGTCGGTCGAGCGCCTCAAACAGGTTTATCATGACGCCCATCCCCGGGCGTAGCAGAAAGGAAATGAACGCGGTGTCCCTGCCGGTGTTTCACGCCACCACCGTATTGTGCGTGCGGAAGGACGGTCGCGTCGCGATGGGCGGCGACGGGCAGGTCACGGTCGGCGAGACCGTGATGAAGGCCAACGCCCAGAAGGTGCGGGCCCTGAAGGGCGGACGCATCCTGGCGGGGTTTGCCGGCGCGGCCGCCGATGCGCTCACGCTGATCGAGAAATTCGAGGAGAAGCTGGAGCGCTATCCCGGCAACCTGCCGCGCGCCGCCGTGGAGCTGGCGAAGGACTGGCGCTCCGACCGCGTGCTGCGCCGGCTCGAGGCGCTGCTGGCGGTGGCCGACAAGGAGCACGGCTACGTCCTGTCCGGCACGGGCGAGCTGATCGAGCCCGACGACGGCATCCTGGCGATCGGCTCGGGCGGCAGCTACGCCCTCGCGGCGGCGCGGGCGCTGGTCGGGACGTCCACCCAGTCCCCGAAGGAGATCGTGCAGCGCGCTCTCGAGATCACGGCCGAGATCTGCATTTACACGAACAGCCACATCTCGATACTCGAGCTCTCGTAATGGCGACGCCGACTTCCAATTCGCCCCCAGCCGACGAATCTCTGCCCACCGCGCCGGGCGCGATCGAGGCCGAGGCGCTGCCGTGGCTCGAGGAGCTGCCCCCCAAGAAGATCGTCTCCGAGCTGGACCGCTACATCGTCGGACAGGACGAGGCGAAGAAGGCGGTGGCGATCGCGATTCGCAACCGCTGGCGCCGCTCGCAGGCGCCGGAGGATATTCGGGACGAGATCCTCCCCAACAACATCATCATGATCGGGCCCACCGGCGTGGGAAAGACGGAGATCGCGCGCCGCCTCGCCCGGCTCGCGGGAGCGCCGTTCCTCAAGGTCGAGGCATCGAAATTCACCGAGGTGGGCTACGTCGGCCGCGACGTCGAGTCGATGATCCGCGAGCTGGTGGACGTCTCGATCAACATGGTGCGCTCGGAACGCGAGGACGAGGTGTACCCGCAGGCCGAAGTGCGCGCCGAGGATCGCCTGCTCGACATTCTCCTCCCGACGCCACCGGCGCCGCCGGCCGGCCGACCGCGACCGTCAGGAAGTCCTTTAGGGCCCGACCGCCCCGAAGAAGGCGTGGGCGGCGGCACGCGGCCGCTCTTCGTAGTCTCATCCAAGGGCGACGTCACACCCAAAGAGGCGGACGCCGACGTCGAGAACCAGGAGCGGCGCCGCCGTACGCGCGAGAAGCTGCGCGCCCAGCTCAAGGAAGGGAAGCTCGAGGAGCGCGACGTCGAGATCGAAGTCCAGCAGCAGAGCTATCCCATGCTCGAGTGGATGCAGCCCCCGCCCGGCATGGAGGGGCAGGACGTCAATTTCACCGAGATGCTCCAGGAGATGCTGCCCAAGCGAAAGAAGCGGCGCACCGTACATCTGCACGAGGCGCGCCGCATCCTGATCGACGAGGAATTGAAGAAGCTCGTCGACATGGACGACGTGGTGAACGAAGCGCTCGATCGCGTCGAAAACCACGGCCTCATCTTCATCGACGAGATCGACAAGATCTCCGGCGAGCGCAACACCGCCGGCCCCGACGTGTCGCGGGAAGGGGTGCAGCGCGACCTGCTGCCGATCGTCGAAGGCTCGACCGTGCAGACGCGTTACGGCTACGTCCGCACCGACCACATCCTGTTCATCGCGGCCGGCGCATTTCACGTGTCGAAGCCGTCGGATCTGATCCCCGAGCTGCAGGGGCGCTTCCCGATCCGCGTCGAGCTGGCGCCGCTCACGGAGGCGGACTTCATCCGCATCATGACCGAGCCGGAGAACGCGCTCACGAAGCAGTACGCCGCGTTGTGCCAGGTCGAGGGTGCTACGCTGACCTTCACTCCCGACGGCGTCGCCGAGATCGCGCGCATCGCCGCCAAGGTCAACGACCGCATGGAGAACATCGGGGCGCGCCGCCTGCATACCGTGATGAGTACGCTGCTCGAGAACATCCTGTTCGAGCTCCCCGATTACCCCACCAAGCAGATCGTCTTCGATGCCCAGGCGGTGCGGACACGGCTCGAGAAGATCGTGGACGACGAGGACCTGCGGCGCTACATCCTGTGACGGGCGGCGAGCAGCGGCCCGTCCGCTTCGCGCACCCCGTCACCGTTTCTCCCCAGGACATCGACGAGCTCGGCCACGTCAACAACGTCGTCTACCTGCGCTGGGTGCAGGAGGCGGCGACGGCGCATTGGCGCGCCGCGGCCCCAGCCCAGCTCCAGGTCGAGGTGGTGTGGGTGGTGTTGCGCCACGAGATCGACTACCGCCAGGCGGCCCGCCCCGGCGACCGCGTGATCGCCACGACGTGGGTGGGCGAGGCCACGGGGACCCGCTTCGAGCGGTTCGTGCAGTTCACTAGGCGCCCGGACGGCGCCGTCCTCGCCGACGTGCGCAGCGTGTGGTGCCCCATCACTGCCGCCACCGGCCGGCCGCGCCGCATCGACCCCGCGCTGCATGACTACTTCATGGAACCGCCTTCGGCTTGACTCCCCTCCATCCGCGTAGGTAAAGTGTGCAGGCGGTTACTGTCATTTTGACCTGCCTCGGGAAGCCATGCAGAAACGGGACTTTCTAGCCGTCACCGACTTCACCCGCGAGGAGATCGCCCGGCTGTTCGAGCTGGCCGAGCGGATGAAGCGCCGTACCTACCGCGAGACGCCGCTCGCGGGAAAGACGCTGGCGATGATTTTCGCCAAGTCGAGCACCCGCACCCGCGTCTCGTTCGAGACCGGCACCTTCCAGCTCGGCGGCCAGGCGCTGTTTCTCTCCTCGCGCGACATCCAGATCGGGCGCGGGGAGCCGATCCCCGACACCGCCCGCGTGCTGTCGCGCTACGTGCACGGCATCATGATCCGCACCTTCGATCACGGCGAGGTGGAGGAGCTGGCGCGCTGTGCCACGATCCCCGTGATCAACGGGCTCACCGATCTGTCCCATCCCTGCCAGGTGCTCGCCGATCTGTTCACCGTGCGGGAGGCGTTGGGCGGATGGGAAGGGAAGCGCATCGCCTGGATCGGCGACGGCAACAACATGGCGAACAGCTGGCTCGAGGCCGCCGCCATCCTGGGGTTCGAGCTGCGGCTGGCCTGCCCCGAGGGGTACGAGCCGAACCGCGAGAAGTTCGAGCGTGCCGCGCAACGGGCGACGGTGGTCGTGACCGAGGTGCCCGAAGAGGCGGTCGAGGGAGCGCATGTCGTGAATACCGACGTCTGGGCTTCGATGGGGCAGGAGACGGAGGCCGAGTCGCGGCGCAACGCCTTCAAGGGCTACACCGTAGACGCGGACCTGATGAAGCTCGCCGATCCGAAAGCGATTTTTCTGCACTGCCTCCCCGCGCACCGCGGCGAGGAAGTGTCCAACGACGTCATCGAAGGCAAGCAGTCACGCGTCTGGGACGAAGCCGAGAACCGGCTGCACGTCCAGAAGGCGTTGCTCGCCACTCTGATGGGCTGACGACACCATGGCCGACACCACCGCCGCTCTGAAGCACACGCCGCTGCACGACATCCACGTCGCGCTCGGCGCGAAGATGGTACCCTACGCCGGCTTCGAAATGCCGGTCACCTATCCCGCGGGGATCACCGCCGAGCACAAGGCGGTGCGCGAGCACGCCGGGCTGTTCGACGTGTCGCACATGGGCGAGTTCGAGGTCACCGGACCCGACCGCAACGCCTTCGTGCAGCGCATCACCTGCAACGACGTCTCGGCGTTGAAGCCGGGGCAGGCCCACTACTCGGGCATCCTCACCGAGCAGGGAACGTTCGTCGACGACTGCGTGGTGTACCGCTTCGACGACAAGGTGATGCTCGTCGTCAACGCCGCCAACATCAAGAAGGACTGGGACCACATCGTCGCGCTGAAGGGCGGCGCCAACGTGCGGCTGCGCGATATCTCGGACGAGACGGCCCTGCTCGCGGTGCAGGGACCCGCCGCCGAAGGAATCCTCGGCGGGATCACCAACCTCAAGGTCGCCGACATTCTCTACTACCACCACGCGCGTGGCACGATCGCCGGCGCGCAGTGCTTCGTGTCGCGCACCGGGTACACCGGCGAAGACGGCTTCGAGCTGTATTGCCGCGCCGCCGACGCGACCAAGCTGTGGGCGGCGATCACCGGTCGCGGCGCGGAGCCGTGCGGCCTCGGTGCGCGCGACACGCTGCGCCTCGAGGCGGGGATGCCGCTGTACGGCAACGATATCGATGACACGACCACGCCCTACGAAGCGGGACTCGGCTTCATCGTCAAGCTCGACAAGGACGCCCCGTTCACCGGCCAGGCGACACTCAAACGCCAGAAGCTCGATGGGGTGCCGCGCCGCCTCGTGGGGTTCCACGTCACCGAGCCGAAGCTCGTGGCGCGGCACGGGTTCACGGTGTCGCTCGGCGGCAAGCCGGTCGACATCGTACGCAGCGGCACCATCACCCCGACGATCGGCGCCGCGATCGGCACGACCTACCTGCCGCGCGCCCAGGCCCAGCCGGGGACCAAAATCGAAATCGACGTGCGCGGCAAGACCGCACCCGCGGAAGTCGTGAAGATGCCCTTCATCCCGCACCGTACGAAGCGCTGAGCACGGAAGCCGGCGCATGCGCATCGGCATCCTCACCATCTCCGACCTCGGCGCGCAGGGGCGTCGCGCCGACATCTCCGGTGACGCAATCGTAACGTGGTCTGCTGCAAATAGTTACGAGATCGTGGTTCGCAGCACCGTGCCCGACGAAGCGGGCCAGGTCGCCGGCAAGCTGGCGCGCTGGGCCGACTCGGGGCACGTCGACGTGATTCTCACGACCGGCGGCACTGGTCTGTCTCCGCGCGACATCACTCCAGAAGCGACGACCACGGTGCTGGATCGCCCCGCCCCGGGGATCGCCGAGGCGCTGCGCGCCCGCAGCGCGCCGCGATTCCCTCGCGCCTGGCTGTCCCGCGGCGTCGCGGGAACACGGGGGAAGACGCTGATCGTCAACCTCCCCGGCTCGCCCGGAGGCGTGAAAGATGGTCTCGCTGTGCTGAACGATTTACTGACCCACGCCGTGCAACTCGTGCGCGGCGAGTCCACCGACCACAGCTGACGGCTGAAAGCTCATGGCTGACAGCGCCTATGCCTGATCGCGTCCTGGTCACCGCCGACGATCTCGAGCACGCCGTCCGCATCAACGCCGCGCTCGAAGGCACGGGCTACGCCACGGCCATGGTGACGTCGTTCGACGACGTGCGTGACGCGTTGTCGGGACGCGAGCCCGACTGTCTCGTCGTGACGGGGGCCCTGCACGAGCCGGCGACCGGCCGGCTGCTCGCCGCCGCGCGCGACCGCTCGATCTCCACCCTCGGCCTCGTCGAATCGACCGAGCCCGACCCCAAGGAGCTGGCGGCCGAGATCGGCCTCACCGCCTATCTCGAGAAACCCGCCGACCCCGCCGAGGTGGTGCGTGTCGTGCGGCGGGTGATCGACCGCCGCCGTCTGCAGCAGCGCACCGGCATCATCGGCGAGTCCCCGGCGATCCAGGAAGTCCTCGTCAAGATCGAGCAGATGGCCCCGGTCACTTCGACTGTGCTCATCGAGGGCGAGTCGGGCACCGGCAAGGAGCTCGTGGCGCACGCGATCCACGACCTCTCGCCGCGGCGCGAGCGGCCGTTCATCGCGGTGAACTGCGCCGCGCTCCCCGAGACGCTGCTCGAGAGCGAGCTGTTCGGCCACGAGAAGGGAGCGGTCACTGGCGCCGCCGAGCGGCGGCTGGGCCGCTTCGAGCTGGCCGACGGCGGCACGATCCTGCTCGACGAGGTGGGCGAGATCCCGGCGGCGACGCAGGTGAAGCTGCTGCGCGTCCTCGAGGACCGCTCCTTCTTCCGGGTGGGCGGCACGCAGCCGATCCGTGTCGACGTGCGCGTCCTCGCCGCCACCAACCGGCCGCTGAGGGACGCCGTGTCGCTGGGCGAGTTCCGCGACGACCTCTATTACCGGCTCAACGTCCTGAGCATCTACCTGCCGCCGCTGCGGCAGCGCAAAATGGACATCCCCATCCTCGTGCGCCGCTTCATCGCCGAGCTTGCCAAGGAGCATGACCGCCATTTCGCGGGGATTACCCCCGAGGCGCTGCAGATCCTCGTCGACGCCGAGTGGCCTGGCAACGTGCGCCAGCTGCGCAACCTCATCGAGTCGATGGTGGTGCTGGCGCCCCAGGGAGAGATCCGCGCCTCGGATATCCCCGAGGACATCCGCGACCGCGGCCGCGCTCTGCCGGTGCGGGTGCTCGGCGCCTCCCGGGAAGTCGCGGGGAAGGAGCTGGAGTTCATCTTCCGCAGCCTGGTGGAGCTGAAGCTGCAGGTCGAAGAGCTGCGGCGCCGCCTCGACGACCGTCCTGCCGCCCGCCGTGTCGAAGTGATCGAGGTCGATCCCCATGGCACGCCACTCGCGGCGGTGGCGACGGAACCGGCGGTGGAGGAGGCGGTGCTCTACCGGCCGGGGATGTCGATGGCGGATGTAGAGCGCGCCGCGATCGAGGCGGCGCTGAAGGAGACGCACGGCAACCGCCGCAAGGCTGCCGAGGTGCTCGGCATCGGGGAGCGCACGCTGTATCGCAAGATCAAGCAGTACGCAATTGTCTGATATTGACTTCGCCAAACTCCCTTTCCATCCTATGACGACCGACCCAGGTACAGCACTTACCCGGACGAGGCGCGACAGTCCTGTGGATTATCGCATCGAGCCCGATCTGTGCGTCGCCTGCCTGGCGTGCGTACGAATCTGCCCTTCGGACGCCGTGGCAGTCTCCGCCGAGCACGTCTCTATCGTCGACGAGGCGTGCACGCGCTGTGGTGTCTGCCTCCCCACCTGTCCCCACGAAGCGATCCGCGCCACCGGCAACCTCGACCGCGCCCTGGAGCTGGTCGCGGGGGGCCACGCCGTGCTCATCCTCAGCGTCGAAGCGGTCGCCCACTTCTGGCCCGCCACCCAGGAGCAGGTGGTCAACGCGTGCTACGCGGCGGGATTCCCGATCGTGCAGCGCGGGGTGATCGGCGACGAGCTGGTGGCCGAGGAGTATCTGAGGCTGTGGGAAGACAAGGATTGGGGGACGTTGATCCGCAGCACCGATCCCGTCATCGTCGACCTGATCCGCGATCGCTACCCCGAGCTGGTGCCCTACCTCGCCCCGGTGGCGAATCCTGTGGCCGCCGAGGCGCGCTACCTGCGGGCGCTGCACGGGAAAGACGCCCCGATCATCTACGCCGGCGTGTCCGACGGGGCGGGGCGCGGTGAGGCGGACGTCGCGCTCACCTTCGACGATCTGGAGCGGCTGTTCGTGCGCCGCGGCGTGCGGCTGCACGAGCAGGCGACCTTCTTCTCGCGCATCCCCGAGGAGCGGCGCCGCCATTTCAGCGCCGCAGGCGGCCTGCCCCTCGAGCTGCTCGTCTCGGAGCGCCAGGCGAGCCGGCGCTTCCGCAAGGTCCGTGGCGTGGCCGGGCTCGAGGCGATCGCGCAGGCGGTCGCGGTCGACCGCATCGACCTTGGCTTCGTCGACATCCTCCCCTACGAGGGTTGCCTGGACCATCCCCTGATGGGCTCGAAGGACGGGCTCTTCAAGCGGCGCCAGATCGTGCAGGCGAGCGAGCCGCCGCGCGCCCCCGAGCCGGTGGTCGATCGCGCCGTCGCGCGCCGCGTGCAGCTCGGCGCGGTGTTTCCGCTGGAGCAGCGCGAAGCGCATCCGCACTCGGACGCGGTCGATGGGATACTCGCGGAGATCGGCCTCGCCCCCAACGGGCGCGCGTGGGACTGCGGCGCGTGCGGATTCAGCACGTGCCGCGGATTTGCCCAGGCGGCGGTGCACGGGCGGGCCAGTCTGGCGGCCTGCCCTCCCTACCTCGGCCGCCGCGCCGCCGAAGCGCAGCAGAAGGCGGCGATCGACGCCCTGACGGGGCTCGGGACGCTGCGCCTGTTGCGCGACCGGCTGGCCAACGAGCTGGCCCGGTCGAGGCGCAGCGGCGAGCCGTTCGCGGTGCTGTTCCTCGATGTGGATAACTTCAAACAGGTCAATGACGGTTTCGGGCATGAGGCCGGAAATCTTGTGCTCAAGGGCACAGCATCGGAGCTTCTGGAAGTGGTTCGTAGTACGGACTTTGCGGCCCGTTACGGAGGCGACGAATTCGTAGTACTATTGGTGCGCACTGGCCGAGATGGCGCCCGGTTGGTGGCGGAAAAAGTCAGGAGCAGGGTGGAGGAGCTGGGGAAGAGC
>CAZXKN010000076.1:0-11948 GCA_964641815.1 uncultured Gemmatimonadaceae bacterium
TCGGCCACCGACCACGCCTGAAACGGGCAGCCCCGCGGCGTGAACGGCGGCTCGGCGTCGGCGATCTCCGAGATGTGTCCCAGTCCCGCCTGATCGAGATGGAGGATCAACGGACCGAGAAAGCGGCGGCGCGCCGCGGCCCGCGTTGCGGGCGTGTCCCCGTGCACCCGGAGCCACGCATCCACGAATGGTCCCAGGAGCCAGGGCCAGGCGGTGCCCTGGTGATAAGCGGCGTCGCGCGCCTGCATGTCCCCTTCGTAGCGCGGATGGTAGTCGGGCTCGCTCGGCCCGAGACTCCGCAGGCCGAGCGGTGTCAGCAGCCGATCTTCGACGGTCGCGACGATGCTCGCCGCCCGCGCTCCTTCGATGAGCTGCAACGGCAACCCGCCGACGGCCGTGATCTGGTTGGGGCGAATGCGGCCGTCGACCGCGCCCGGTTGATGGTCCACATCTACCACATCGTAGAGACACCCGCGCGCGGCATTCCAGAACCGCTCCGCAAACGCGCGGCGGCCACGCTCGAGCGGCTCCCGCCACCGCTCGTCCGTCGCCGCCCCGATGGCGAGCGCGTTGAGCCACAGGGCCTCGACTTCCACGGGCTTGCCGATGCGCGGCGTGACCACCCAGTCGCCGATCTTGACGTCCATCCACGTCAGCGCCACCCCAGGCTCACCCGCGGCCAGCAACCCATCGACGTCGAGTCGGATGCCGTGGCGCGTGCCACGGGCGTACGCGGTGAGGATGGTTTGTACCGCATCGAGCAATCGCTCCTGCTCCTTGCGTGGAATGGCGGGGCGCACCGTCGCCGCGGCGCGCAGCAAGCCATCCACGGCGATGACGAACCAGAGCGCTGCGTCGACCGAGTTGTACTGCGGCGCGCCGCTCTGTTCGACGAAACGGTTGGGGAGCATGCCGGCCGAGATGGTCCCGGCCCATGCGCCGAGGACATCGCGGGCGTCCTTCACACGACCGGTGGAAAGGCAGAGCCCGCGCAACGCAATGCACGTATCGCGGCCCCAGTCGGTGAACCAGGGGTACCCCGCGATGATCGTTTTGCCGTTCCCGCGACGCACGAGGTATGCGTCGGCGGCCCGGTGCAGCCGGGAAGGGAAACCGGTGCGCCGCTTCTCTTCGGCACGCCGCGTCGCCGGAAGCCAACGGCCGAAGGACTGACGGAACGTCGTCGCTTCCGCGGAGTGTCGCGGGGCGGTCAACACGAGCGTTGCCTCACCCGCGGAAAGATCCCACTCAAAGATGCCGGGAGCGCCGAGATCCTCCACCGCGTCGAGACCGCGTGCTGCCTCTTCCACGTAGAGAAACTGCCGGTACCACAGCGGATCGTGGCGATAGCGTCCATTGGAGCGGGCGAGGATCGCCGGGAGCGAAGTATACGGCCGCCACAGCACGCGGTCGCCGCTGACGTGGGCGTCGAATCGGAACGCCGCATTCTCGTGATGCAGCATGTGCAGGTCCCGCCCCGAGATCAGCGGTCGCACCGACAGACGGCAGCCTGCGTGTGGAGTGATGAGCCGCCACGACAGCACGACGACGGGAATGTCGGGAGCGAGAAAAACCGCGTGCTCGAGGTCGAGCCCATCGGCAACCCGGATCGTCCAGTGCGGCCACGGATCGGGGGTGAACGCGACGATGTCGATCCCGTGATCGGGTACCGTGACGCCGGGAGCGTAGTGCTGCTGGGTGATCGGTACCCGCGCACCGCCGTGGTCGAGCCACGCCTCGACGCCGTTGACGAGCGTGACGCGCCCGGTCGGAGGGGCCGTCGCCGTCATGAGCAGGGCGTGATAGCGGCGGCTGCGGATCCCACTCGCCGTTCCCGAGGCAAAGGCTCCGCGGCCGTCAGCCTCCAGCCATTCGCTCATCGCGCCGAGCGACGTCGGGCGCACTCGTCGAAGAACTTGACCGCCAGGGATGTCCACCCCGTCTGATGCGAAGCGCCGAGTCCTTGCCCGGTGTCCCCGTGGAAGTATTCGTGAAACAGGACGAGGTCGCGCCAGTGCGGATCGGTGGCATAGCGCGGGTCCTCGGCGAGACACGGCCGGCGACCCGCGGCGTCGCGCAGGAACAGGCTCGCCAGGCGGGCGGCGAGATCCTGCGCCACGTCGCCCAACGTCATCTGGCGCCCCGACCCGGTGGGATACTCCACGCGCAGCGTGTCGCCGTAGAAGTGATCGTAGCGCTCCAGCGCTTCGACCAGGAGGAAATTGAGCGGGAACCATACCGGCCCACGCCAGTTGGAATTGCCGCCGAACAGCGGGGTCGTCGACTCACCGGGGTCGTAGCGGACTTCGTAGTGCGCCCCCTGCACATCGATGACGTACGGATGACCGCGATGCACGGCCGACACGGAGCGCACTCCGTGCGGCGAGAGGAATTCCCGCTCGTCGAGGGCGTAGCGCAGCACACGCACCAGTCGCTCGCGAGTGGGGATCGAGAGCAGGCGGTGGCCGTGCCCGTCGCCGCCCTTCAGATGCATCGCCGTGATGCTCTCGGCGAGGTCGGGGCGATTGTCGAGAAACCACTGCATGCGCTTGCGGAAGCCCGGCAGCCGGTCGATCACCTCCTCTTCGAGGTTCTCGCAGGCGATGAGCGGCAGCAGGCCGACGGCGGACCGCACGCGCACCGGAAGCGTCTGGCCGTCGGCGCGCAGCTGGTCGTAATAGAACCCGTCGCGGTCGTCCCACAACCCGGTGCCGCCGAGACGATTGATCGCATCCGCGATGGCAACGAAGTGCTCGAAGAACTTCGAGGCGAGGTCTTCGTATGCCGGATCGTCGCGCGCCAGCTCCAACGCCATCGAGAGCATCGTGGCGCAATAGAACGCCATCCACGCCGTGCCGTCGGCCTGCTCGAGGTGGCCCCCGGTGGGGAGCGGCTTGGAGCGGTCGAACGCCCCGATGTTGTCGAGGCCGAGAAACCCGCCCGCAAAGAGATTGCGCCCCTCGGGGTCTTTGCGATTCACCCACCACGTGAAATTCAGCAGCAGCTTCTGGAACGTGCGGGCGAGAAACAACCGGTCCCGCCTGCCGCGCTCTCCCGTCATCTTGTAGACACGCCAGCACGCCCAGGCGTGCACCGGTGGGTTGACGTCGCCGAAGGCGAATTCGTATGCCGGAATCTGGCCGTTGGGATGCTGGTACCACTCGCGCAACAGCAGGACGAGCTGCTGCTTGGCAAAGTCGGGATCTACGCCCGCGAACGGGATCATGTGAAAGGCGAGGTCCCAGGCGGCGTACCAGGGATACTCCCACGAATCCGGCATCGACAGCACGTCGCGGTTGTACAGGTGTGTCCACTCGGCGTTGCGTCCCTGCAGGCGTCCGGGCGGTGGCGCGGGCTGCGCCGGATCGCCTTCCAGCCATTGCTCCACGGCGTAGTAGTAGAACTGCCGCGACCAGAGCAGCCCGGCATAGCACTGGCGAGCGGCGTTCTGCTCGTCGACGGTAGCGAGCTCGTGCACGAGCTCGACGTAGAAATCGTCGGCTTCCCGCTGTCGCTGCGCGAACAGCGCGTCGAACGGAGCGCCGAACGGCTCCGCGGGACGACCGCCGGCTTGGCGCAGGCGCAGGCGCACGACCGCCGCGGCTCCCGCCGCGACGTCCAGCCGATAGTGGAACGCGGCCTTCGTACCCACGCGCGCCGGATTCACCGCGGCCGTGCGGCCCTCGATCACATACGCATGGAAGGCGTCCTTCACGTAGGGCGTGGCGTTCGCGACACCGAACAGCCGCGCGCCGTTCGTTTCGTTCTCGGTGAAGAGCAGGGCAGGGGCTTCCGTGGTCGCTTCCGCCGACAGGCGGAACGTCCCCAGCGTGGGATGCTCCGCCCGCATCGTCCGGGGGTCCTCGGCCGACAGCTGGCCGCGGCCCGGGTATCCCTCACCCGTTCGCCCCCACGACCAGGTGTTGCGCAGCCAGAGCGTCGGCAAGAAATGGAGCGTCGCCGGCGCGGGTCCGCGATTGGCGAGCGTGATGCGGATCAGGATGTCGTCGGGAGCGGCCTTGGCGTATTCGGCGAGCACGTCCCAGTAGCGATCGTCCGCGAAGACTCCGGTGTCGGTGAGCTCGAACTCGGGCAGGGCGAGTCCGCGGCGGCGGTTTTCCTGCAGCAGCGCATCGTACGGAAACGCCGCCTGTGGGTACTTGTACAGCGCCTTGGCATAGGAGTGCGTCGGTGTGGCGTCGAGAAAGTAGTAACACTCCTTGACGTCTTCCCCGTGATTGCCCTCGTGGCCCGAGAGGCCGAAGAGCCGTTCCTTGAGGATCGGATCGCGCTCGTTCCACAGCGCGAGGGCAAAGCAGAGCCTGCCTTCGCGGTCGCTCAGGCCGAGCAGGCCGTCTTCTCCCCAGCGGTAGGCGCGGCTGCGCGCGTGATCGTGCGGGAAGTAGGACCAGCAGTCGCCGTCCGCTGAATAGTCCTCCCGCACCGTGCCCCACTGGCGCTCGCTGAGGTACGGACCCCAGCGCTTCCAGTTCTGCGTGCGCGCGGCATCCTGCGCGAGTCGTTGTCGCTCCGGATCGGTCGGCATGCGGTCAGGCCGTGGTCTGAGGCTTCAATTGCTTCACGATGCCGCGTTCCTCAGCGATCGCCCAGAGCCGCTGTTGCAGCAGCTTGCGGCCGCGGTGGATGCGGGAGCGCACGGTTCCGAGCGGCACGTCGAGCGTCTGCGCGATCTCCTCGTACGAGAAGTCCTGGATGAAATACAGGGAGCAGGCGACGCGATACTCCTCCGGCAGCGCCTCGAGCGCCGCGACGATCGACTCGGCGTCGAGCCGGGATAAGAGCGCGCCCGCCGGATCGTCGGTCTGCTGCTCCAGGCCAAGCTCCGCCGTCTTGCCGTAGAGGTAGAGCGATGGGAGGTTCTCGAGGTCGACCGTTTCGCCCTGGCGGCGCTGCTTGCGGAGTTGGCCGTAGAAGGCGTTGACCAGGATCTTGTAGAACCAGGCCTTGAAGTTCGTGCCCGGCTTGAACTGTGCGAACGCCTTCAACGCGAGCAGCGCGGCCTCCTGCACCAGGTCCCCGGCGTCCGCCCGATCGTGCGTGAGGCTGTAGGCCAGCCCGTACGCACGATCGAGTAACGGCACCAGCTCGGCTTCGAAGCCGGTCGGCACCGCCGTCACGGGGTGTAGGGCCGGCGGAGCGCTTCCTGCACCCGGTCGGCGAGGAGGGGGGGAACGTCGATGCGGGTGAGTTTGCGGCGCAGCTCGGTGACGAACGTGGTTTCGAAGCGGTACTTCGACGTGCAGGCGGCGCAGACGGCGAGGTGTTCTTCCACCAGCCGTCGTTCCTTGGGAGTAAGGCGGCGGTCGAGATAGTCGTCGAGGCGGGCTAGTGCGTCCGCGCACTCGTAGGGCCGCGGTGACCAGGGCCAGCGCCAGTGGGTGGGGCGTGTCATGGGTAGGGAAAATATGCGGCAATCGCGCCGCAGCGGCTCCGGCCCGAAAAACGCACAATGCCAGTGACGGGACGAAAGTTCCCGGGAACCAACAGGACCGGGCGGACATTGTGATGGGCGAACGCACGAACGACGGAGGCGAAGGTGGTGAGGCAGAACCAGATCGGGACTCTGGCGGTGTGCATGTTGCTGGCGGCGGCCCACATCGGTGCGGCCCAGGGCATGGCCCGCGATACGACGAAAGGGTGGCATCCGATGCAATTCAAGAAGCCGTCTGACGCCGCGTTGCGCCAGGCACTGACCAGCGAGCAGTATCAGGTGACGCAGCACGAGGCCACGGAGGCGCCGTTCCACAATGCGTTCTGGGACAATCATCATCCCGGGATCTACGTGGACGTCGTGTCCGGGGAGCCGCTGTTCAGCTCACTCGATAAGTTCGATTCGGGAACGGGGTGGCCCAGCTTTACGAAGCCGCTCGATGCGGGGAACGTGCAGCAGAAGTCCGACCACTCCTTCTTGATGTCGCGCACCGAGGTGCGCTCTGCGCACGCCGACTCCCACCTCGGCCACGTGTTCGACGATGGCCCGGCGCCGACCGGCTTGCGCTACTGCATCAATTCCGCGGCGCTGCGCTTCATTCCGCTGGAGGAGATGCAGGCGGCGGGGTACGGCCAGTACGTGCACCTCTTCACGCCGGCGCGGGCGGATACGACGCGGGACTAGAGTAAATGCGGGGGCCGCGGTTTGGTCGAGCCCGGCCCCCAGTCTCGGACGCTGTCCGCGTCGTCCGCTTCCCGCACGTCCCGCTCCGCCTGCTCCAGCTCGTCATAATCGATCGGCTCGTCCGTGTTCCTGCGGGCTGCAGGTGTGCGGTCGTTTCGTCCGCTGAAGAGGAACCACCCCAGCAGGATCAGCAGGACGGCGACACCGACGAGGAGCGGGATCAGACGTCGAGATTCCTGACGAACTTGGCATTCTCTTCGATGAAGCGGCGGCGCGGCTCGACCTCGTCGCCCATCAGCGTCTCGAACAGCTGCGACGCTTCGAGCGCATCCTCCATCGTGACCTTCAGCAGCGTCCGCTTGGGCGGATCCATGGTCGTGTCGCGCAGCTGATCGGGGTTCATCTCGCCCAGTCCCTTGTAGCGCTGGATCTGGACGTTGCCTCGTCCTTCGGTGCCGTTCGACAGCCGCTTGACGTACTCCTCGCGTTGCTTGTCGTCGTAGGCGTAGAACTCTTCTTTGCCCCGCGCGACGCGGTACAACGGCGGCTGCGCGATGTAGATGTACCCGGCGTCGATCAGCTGCTTCATTTCCTTGTAGAAGAAGGTGAGCAGCAGCGTGCGGATGTGCGCGCCGTCGACGTCGGCGTCGGTCATGATGATGATCTTGTGGTAGCGCGCCTCGTCGATCTTGAAGTCATCGCCCACGCCGGTGCCGATGGCGGTGATGATGGTCCGGATCTCCTCGTTGGAGAGGATCTTGTCGATGCGCGCCTTCTGCACGTTGAGGATCTTGCCGCGCAGCGGCAGGATCGCCTGGAAGCTGCGGTCGCGCCCCTGCTTCGCCGAGCCGCCGGCGGAGTCGCCCTCCACCAGGTACACCTCGCACAGCGAGGGATCGGTGAGCGAGCAGTCGGCCAGCTTGCCGGGGAGCATGCCGCCGTCCAGCGCGTTCTTGCGCCGCACCAGCTCGCGCGCCTTGCGGGCCGCCTCGCGGGCCCGCGCCGCCGAAATCGCCTTGGCGATGATGGTGCGCGCGACGCTCGGGTTCTTGTCGAAGAATTCGCCGAGCGCCTCGTTCACGACGCTCTTGACGATGCCCTCGACCTCGGAATTGCCGAGCTTCGTCTTCGTCTGTCCTTCGAACTGCGGGTCCTTCACCTTCACGTGCAGGACGGCGGTGAGCCCTTCCCGCACGTCGTCGCCGGAGAGGGTGAACTCCTCCTTCTTCAGGAGGCCGTCGTTCTTCGCCCACTCGTTGATCGTGCGCGTCAGCGCCGCCTTGAATCCGGTGAGGTGCGTGCCGCCTTCGTGCGTGTTGATGTTGTTGACGAAGGAGAAGGTGTTCTCGTTGTACCCCTCGTCGTACTGCACCGCGCCCTCGACCTCGACGCCTTCGCGCTTGGCCTCGAAGGCGATGATCTTCTGGTGCAGAGGCTTGCGGCTGCCGAGCAGCCACTTCACGAACTCGACGAGGCCACCCTTGTAGAGGTAGGTCTCGGTCTTCTTCGAGTCCTTGCGCTCGTCCACCAGCGTGATCTGCAGGCCCTTGTTGAGGAAGGCGAGCTCGCGCAGCCGCGTGGCGATCGTGGCGAAATCGAAGCGGGTCTCGGTGAAGATGCCGTCGTCGGGCAGGAACCACACCGTGGTGCCGGTGCCCTTCGCCTTGCCGATCACTTCCAGCTTCTTCTTCGTCTCGCCCTTCTCGAACGACATGTGGTAGCGCTTGCCGTCGCGGTCGACCCACACCGCGAGCTTCTTCGACAGTGCGTTGACCACCGACACGCCGACGCCGTGCAACCCGCCCGAGACCTTGTACGTGCTCTTGTCGAACTTGCCGCCGGCGTGCAACACCGTCAGGGCGACCTCGACGCCGGGCTTCTTCTCGGTCTTGTGGATATCGACCGGGATGCCGCGGCCGTTGTCGACGACGGTGATGGCGTTGTTCTCGTGGATCGTGACGTCGATCTTGGTGCAGAATCCGGCGAGCGCCTCGTCCACCGAGTTGTCCACGACTTCGTAGACGAGGTGGTGCAGGCCGCGGCCGGAGACCGAGCCGATGTACATCGCCGGACGGCGCCGCACCGCCTCGAGGCCCTTGAGGACCTGAATCGCGTCGGCCTGGTAGTCGCCGTTGCCGTTCTGTTTTCCGTCTTTGGGAGTGGGCTTCTTCGGTTTCGCCATGGGGTACCGGGTTAGAGCCAGCGGATGGTCTTGATCCGGCCCGCGCCGCGGCCCGCGTTGATGCGGGCCATCAGGTCGGGCATCATGAGCTGCAGTTCGTTACGCCAGGCGCTCGTCGCCACCCGCACGAACAATGTGCCGTCGGGGGACACCGATTCCGCACTGGTGACCGCTGCGACCTGCGGCCCCACGAGGCGCGCCCACTCGGTCACGACCTGTGCCTGGCCCAGGCGGGTCGCCAATCCAGACCGGGTGAGATACCGCTGCAGGGCCTCCCCGACGGCCATCGGCGCGCGCCGTTTCCGTTCCTGGTCGGTCATCTGGGAAGGGTCAAAAAGAGTGCCTCGGAAAGCCCCACCAAAATACCCGGAAATTGTTGTCCCGTCAATACTTAGTTGGGTTCTGCCGGGCGCCGATTTGACGTACTGACAAGGGTTTGGAAGGGGGGCTCAGGGACCCCGCACGACGACGAAGGTGTCGAGCCCTCCCACGAACCCGGAGATGTCCCGGGCAGTGAGCTGAACCGAGACGTGGTCGCCCAGGACGTGTCCGTTCCGCACCGCCGCCCGGAACGAGGCGAGGAACGTTGGCTCGAGCAGCCCGTCAGCGCCGAGGGGGGGCGCCGAGTCCACCGACAGCCAGACGGAGTCGATCCCATCGGGATCGTCGGCGCGCAGCGAGCCCGACAGCGTGTCGGGGGAGCGCACGGAATCCTGGTTGAGGACAATCGCCAGGTGCGGCGGGCCGGGCCGCTCCCGGTCCGCCTGGCACGCATACGTCGCGGCACCGGCCGCCACGATCAGGATCAACGTCCTTCGAAGCGCGCCGGCCGTTTCTCGAGAAATGCGGTGGTCCCTTCTTTCATGTCGTGTGTTGCGGCGAGCAGGCCGAAGTGGTTCGCTTCGAGCAGCAGCCCCTCGTCCAGCGTCATCTCGATACCCTGATCGACCGCTTCGAGGCAGAGTCGGATGGCGAGGGGTGCCATCGCGAGGATACCCCGGAGCATCTTTTCCGATTCGACGAGCAAGTCGGCTGCCGTGACGACCTTGTTCACGAGGCCGATCCGGTACGCTTCCTGGGCGTCGATCATCTCGCCGGAGAGGATCAGCTGCAGTGCGATGCCCTTGCCGACGAGTCGCGGCAGCCGCTGCGTGCCGCCGTACCCCGGTGCGATGCCGAGCTTCACTTCGGGCTGGCCGAACTTCGCCGTGTCGCTGGCGAGCCGCAGGTGACAGGCCATCGCCAGCTCGCACCCGCCGCCGAGCGCGTAGCCGTTCACGGCCGCGACGACGGGCTTGCCGCACGTCTCGAGCCGCCGCAGCACGCCCTGGCCGCGCATGGCGCGTGCCTTGCCGTCGAACGGGCCCTGACGCGACAGGTCTGCGATGTCGGCGCCGGCGATGAACGCTTTCGGCCCCGCGCCGGTGATGATTGCGCCGCGGATCTCGGGCGCGGTGGTGATGCGCTCGACGGCGTCGCCGAGCTCGGCCATCACCTGGTCGTTCAAGGCGTTGAGTTTGTCGGGGCGGTTGACGGTCACGAACGCTACGCCGTCGCGCACTTCGAAAAGGATGGTTTGGTAGGTCATTCCTCATTCTACATTCAACATTCTGCATTCGCATTAGTTTCTCCCCATGTCCGCCCAAGCCATCATGTGGGCTCCCTCCGGCGCCGTTCGTATCATCGACCAGCGCGCGCTGCCGGAGACCCTGGTGCATCGCGACCTCGAAACGATCGACGACGCAGCCGACGCGATCCGCACGCTGCAGGTGCGGGGGGCACCGCTCATCGGCATTGCGGCCGCTATGGGGCTCGTCGCGGGGCTGCGGAAAGTGCGCCGAGGGGGACGCGACGCGTTCCTCGCCCAGCTCCGCACGGCGGCCGCTGCTCTCGCCGAGACCCGGCCGACCGCGATCAACCTGCGCTGGGCGCTGACGCGCATGATCGCGACCGCCGAGCAGACGCCGGGCGATGCGGCGGCGCTGTGGGAGCGGTTGCGGGTCGAGGCGATCGCGATCTGGGAGGAAGACCGGGCGATGTGCCGCCGCATCGGTGAGGCGGGGCTGTCGCTGGTCCCTGACGGGGCGAACGTCCTGACGCACTGCAACGCCGGCGCACTCGCGACCGGCGGGATCGGCACCGCCCTGGCTCCCATCTACCTGGCGCACGAGGCGGGCCGTCGCGTCCACGTCTTTGTCGACGAAACGCGCCCCGTGCTGCAGGGGGCGCGGCTCACCGCCTGGGAGCTCAGCGAAGCGGGTGTCCCATGCACGCTGCTCGCCGATGGGGCCGCCGGCACGCTGCTGCGCAGCGCCCGGGTCGATCTGGTGCTCGTCGGTGCGGACCGCATCGCCGCCAACGGCGACTTTGCGAACAAGATCGGCACCTACTCCGTGGCGGTGCTGGCGCGCCAGCACGGCGTGCCGTTCTACTGTTGTGCACCGTCCTCGACGATCGATCCGGCCACTCCCGACGGCGATGCCATTCCCATCGAACAGCGCCCCGCCGACGAGGTGAAGGCGATCGCGGGGCGCGCCATCGCGCCGCGCGCGGTCGCGGCGTTCAATCCGGCGTTCGACGTCACTCCCGCGCGCTACGTCACGGCGTTCATCACCGAGCGCGGCCTCGTGCACCCGCCGTTCAACGCGTGACGGCGGTACGTCCCATCGTCGCGGTCGTCGGCGGATCGGACTGCACCAGCGCCGAAGCCGCGCTGGCGGAAGAGCTGGGCCGGCGACTGGCGCAGCGCGGTGCGGTCGTCGTCTGCGGTGGCCTGACGGGTGTGATGGAGGCCGTCGCGAAAGGCGTGCGCGCAGCCGGAGGACTGACGATCGGGATCCTGCCGGGCAACGATCGGCGGGAGGCCAACGCCTCCATCGACGTGCCGCTGGCAACAGGGATGGGCGAGATGCGCAACGCCCTCATCGTGCGCGTCGCCGGGGCGATCGTCGCGATCGGCGGCGGGACGGGCACGCTGTCGGAGATCGCGCTGGCGCTGCGGATCGGGACGCCGGTGGTGGGACTGCACGACAACTTCGCCGGGCTGGCCACGCTGCCGCGCGTGGCGGACGCGGCTGCGGCAGCGGACTGGGCGCTCGCGCGCGCGCGGTAGGCCCGGTCAGCGCCCGGGCGCGGACGAGGCGCCGCGCAGCCGGATGAGCTGCTCGATCACCGCGGCGCTTTCGGCTTCGACACGGTCCTGCAACGCGCGCGCAGATGCGACGTCGCCTTCTTTTCCCGCTGCTTCAATCTGCTGTAACAGCGTCGCGAGCGATTTCGCACCGATGGTCCCGGCCGCCGACTTCAGCGCATGGGCCGCCCGCTCGATGTCGGTGGCAGTGCCGGAGGCCAGCGCACCGGTGATCGCCGCGACGCGTTGCGGTGTGCTGTCGAGGAAGGTGTCGAGGATCTGATCCACCGCCGCCTCGGCGCCGGCGAGGCGCATCTGCTCGCGAAATGAGTCGACATCGACCGGCAGCGCGCCGCTCTGCGTCGCCGCAGCCGCGGGCTCGGCGCGTTCCGCGCCGCTCGAGACCCAGCTCTCTACCGCCGCGAACAGCTCGTGTGCCCGCAGCGGTTTGGTGAGGTAGTCGGTCATGCCGTGCGACAGACAGCGCTCGCGCTCTCCCG
>CAZXKN010000077.1:0-10507 GCA_964641815.1 uncultured Gemmatimonadaceae bacterium
GGGTCGGGAGAGGCCTCGACGATCTGCCGCAGGTTGCGCTCGGCGGAGGCGGCGGCGGTGAGGGACCCCATGAGCGTGTGCGTCTGGCGCTCCACCTCGCGCTCCAGCGCCGTCTCGTAGCGGCGATCGGCGAGCAGCGAATAGGCGACCCGCGCGGCGACGACCGCGCCGCCGGCGAGCGGGAGGACGACGTCCTCGATGCCGCGCTCGCCGGTCAGAATGTTGCGCACGAAGAGGGCGATCAGCCCGGCGAAGCCGGTGAGCACGGCGAACAGGCGCGGCACGACGCTCGTCGTCGCGACGGCCGTCGGCCGGGTGGCGGCCGGCCAGGCCGCTGCGAGCGCTCCCGCCAGACCAAGAATCACATTGGCGCCGTTCCACCCGAAATCGAGCAGCATCCCCGGCTGCTTGGCGTGGGGCAGGGCGACGATGCCGAGCAGGATGTCCGACACGGCATAGACGACGAGGCCGCCAATCGCCAGGCGGTAGCCGCCGACGGGGAGCGAGCTGGGCCGCAGCAACAGCATCCCGATCAGCCACAGCAGGGCCGTCCCCCCTGTGGCGTAGGCCACGCTGGCCAGCACCGAGACGTTCCCGGTCGACTGCAGCAGCGGCTCGACGAACAGCTCGTAGGCCCAGGCCACGACGGTGAGCGTCAAGAGCGTCGAGTCGAACAGGATTTCTACGGTGGGCCGGCGCCGCTCGGGGGTCGAGAGGAAGTCCCACGCCGAGAGAAAGAAGAAGGGATAGACGGCGATGTAGCCGAGATCCGCGAGCGTCGTGGCCGTGATCCGTCCGCCGTGCCCCAGCAGGGAGTCGGCGTACAGCTGGGCCGCGAGGTCGATCGCGCTCCCGATGGCGAGCCAGCCCCAGGCCCGCTTCCACTGGGGATCGGCGGTCGCCCGCCAGGCGAGCCAGATCCCGGCGGTCCGGAAGGTGGCGGTCAGAGTCCACCCGGTCGCCTCGAGCACCGCCGCCCGCAGCGGATGCACCAGGTAACCCAGCAGCAGCGCGGCGAGCAGCACGACGGCTGTCGTGAGGAACGAGCGAGTGAGGCGTGGGCCCGAGATCACGTTGGGGGCAAAGGTAGTAAGCGTTAGCTTAGCGGGCCATATGGAAGATCGACTCGGCTGGACTCGCGCCGTTCCGGCATCGCTCGAGCGGTGGCCGGAATGGACCCGCTTTGCCGCCGGCGCACAACGCGACGGCCTCGATCGCGTGTTGATCTGCGGCATGGGTGGATCGGCCCTCGCGCCCGCGGTGCTCGCCCGCAGTTTCCAGAAGACGAGCCTCGATGTGCTGGACAGTACCGACCCCGCTGCCGTGCTCGACGCCGAGCGCCGGCATCCCGTCGAGCGCACGCTGTTTCTGATCGTGAGCAAGTCGGGCTCGACGGTCGAGACGCTTGCCGCCTACCATTATTTCGCGCAGCGCGCGGCCCCCGGGCAGTTCGTGGCAGTGACCGATGCGGGCTCGCCGCTCGAGCAGCTGGCGCGTGATCGCAAGTTCCGCGAGGTGTTCCCCCATCCCCCCGACGTCGGTGGGCGGTACGCTGCGCTCACCGTCGTCGGCATGCTGCCGGCGGCGCTCGCCGGCATCGACGGTGCGACCCTGTTGCAGCGTGCGGCCCGGACGGATGAGCCGGCGGCACGCGCGCTGGGGTCGGCGATCGCGTCGGCCGCCGCGACCGGCATCGACAAGGTGGCGCTGCGTCCGCCCGATCCGGTGGCGAGTCTGGCGGCGTGGATCGAGCAGCTGATCGCCGAGAGCTCGGGCAAGGACGGCCGCGGCATCGTGCCGATTGTGGGCGATCCCGGCAGGGCGGGTCTCGATCTCCAGACCGTGAGTGAGTTTTCGCCCGACCCCCTCGACCTGGGCAAGGAATTCCTGCGCTGGGAATACGCCACCTGGGAGTTGTGCGACCGCATCGGCGTGAATCCCTTCGACCAGCCGAACGTCGAAGAAGCCAAGGCGCTGGCGCGCCGAGAGCTGGCCGGCGGCGGAGCAGCGGAGGCCGCGCCGGCCACGCTGTCGCCGGCCGAGCTCAAGGCGGCGGCGCGGCCGGGCGATTATCTGGCGCTGCTCGCTTACCTCCCGCCGCGGCCCGAGCTCGAAGCGGCGCTGCAGCGCGTACGCCGGTCGTGGGGTCAGGCGCTCGGGGTGGTGACCACGGCGGCGTTCGGCCCACGCTATCTGCATTCCACGGGGCAGCTCCATAAGGGAGGACCGAACACGGGGCTGTTCGTCGTCGTGACGGCGGACCCGGCGTCCGACATCGAAATCCCGGAAATGCAGACGACGTTCGGGCGACTGGAGCGCGCGCAGGCGAACGGGGACGTGCGCGCGCTGCTGGGGCGGGGGCGGCGGGTGTGCCACGTCCACCTGTCGCGTCCCGAGGATGTGGACCAGCTCGCCAGCGCCGTGCGCTGATGGCAACGCTCACCTTCCACCTGATCTTTCACACCCACTGGGACCGCGAGTGGCACCTCCCGCGGGCGGCATTGCACGCCCGCCTCGTGGGGACGGTGGACGATCTGCTCGACCGGTTGGGCCGCGATTCCGGTTTCACGAGCTTCCTGCTCGACGGACAGTCGATCATCCTCGAGGACTATGCGCGGGCGCGTCCTGAGCGTGTCGAAGAGGTCCGGGCACTGGTGCACGCCGGGCGGCTCCAGGTCGGCCCGTGGTACGTGCTGGCCGACGAACAGATCCCCGCCGGAGAATCGCTGGTGCGCAATCTGCTGCTCGGCGCCGCCGATGCGGCGGCGTGGGGAGGGCGGCTCGGCGTGCTGTATTCCCCGGACGCGTTCGGCCATCCCGCGTGGTTGCCGGAGCTGGCGCGCGGCGCCGGATTGGAGGCGGCGGTGGTGTGGCGCGGGCTGGGCGGCGCTCCCGGCCAGCAGGGCGATCGCTACCGCTGGAGGGGGCCGAGCGGCGCGGAAGTGCGCCTGTGGCACCTGCCGCCGTCAGGATACGAAATCGGTGTCGACCTGGGCGGCGAATCGGGATCGGTCGAGGAGGCGTGGGCGTGGGTGCGCGGCCAGCTGATTGCCCGGGCCGCGGGCGTGGGCCGGGAAATTCCGGTGTTCATCGGCGCCGACCATCACGCCGCGCCGCGCGACGTGTCGCGGCTGGTCGATCAGCTCACCGAGCTGGAGCGGCCCAACCGCGTCCGCGTCTCTCGGCTCGACGAATTCTTCGCCGCGGCGGCGGGCGAATTCCGCGAGGCGCCGGTCCTGACGGGTGCGCTGCGCTTCGCGCCCGGCTACACCTGGTCGCTGCAAGGCGTGCACGGCACGCGGGCGCCGCTCAAGCGCCGCATGTCGCAGCTCGAGGTGGTGCTCACGCGCGCCGCCGAGCCGCTCGCGGCGCTGGCACGGCGCCGCCAGGGACGCGACTACCGGCCCGCGCTCGAGCAGGCGTGGCGGGCGCTCGTGCAGTGCCAGTTCCACGACACGATCTGCGGCACGACGAGCGACGTCGTGGCGCGCGAAGCGGCGTTGCGGCTCGAGGCGGTGCAGGCGTATGCCGACGAAGTGGTGCGCGGCGCCGCGTTCGATCTCGTCGGACACGATCCCGATCGCGCCCGCGACCAGGGCGTGACGCAGTCCCCCGCACTCGCCCTGTGGAACCCGGCCCCGCGGCCGCGCGACGGGATCGTGCTGGTCGATTGCACCTTCTTCCGCCGCGACGTGCTGGTCGGGCCGCCCGGTGGACGGGCGCCACGCACCGGGCGCGGCGCACAGGCCTTCTCGCTGCATGGCCCGGACGGCGCGGCGCTGCCGCTCCAGGTGCTCGACCGGCGCAGCGGCCACGAGCGGCTCGACGCGCGGCGCCACTATCCCGATCAGGATGAAGTTGATCGCGTCCGCATCGCGGTCCGCGTCCCGACCATGGGCGGATTCGGAACGGCGGTGCTCACGCCCGGCGCCCCCCACGCGCGGCGCCCCGAAGACGCGGCCGAGGTGCAAGCGCGCTCGCTCGTCAACCGCCACGTGGTCGTGACGCTCGATCGCACGGGCTCCCTGCTGCTGTACGACCGTGCGAGCGGGGCGCGCTGGCTCGACGTGCTGCGGCTCGAGAGCGAAGGTGATGCGGGTGACGCGTACACCTTCTGGCCGGCGGCCCGCGATCGGCTCGTCCGCAGTCAGGGACCGATTCGCGTGCGGCGCGTTGCCGCCGGGCCGCTCGTCGCCGGGCTCGAGACGCGGTGGACGATGAAGGTCGGGGCAAAGAAGCGTGGCCGCGTGGACGTCCGCATGACGGTGATGCTGTACGCCGACAGCCCCGTGGTCCGTTGCATCCTCGATTTGGACAACGGCGCGACCGATCACCGGCTGCGGGCGCGTCTCCCGATGGGATCCCAGACCCCCGCGGTCGTGGGGACGCAATTCGGGTACGGTCGCGAGGCCGGGCCACTTCCCGACACCGGGCTGCCGCTCGAAATGGCGCCGCGTACCGCTCCGGCACACCGCTACGTGGCGGTATTCGGGGAGTCGCGCGGCCTTGCCCTGTTCGCTCCCGGGTTCTTCGAGTACGAGCGGACGCCGCAGGGGGACGTAGCGCTCACGCTGCTGCGCGCAATCGGCGCGCTGTCGCGCAGCGACCTTCCCGGCCGGCCGGGGCACGCGGCCTGGCCGACTCGGACACCCGAGGCGCAGTGTGTGGGTCCGACACGGATCGAGCTGGCCGTGGCGCCCGTCGCGAGTCCGGACGCGCTGCCCGAGCTGTGGGAGTCGGTGTTCACACCGGTACGCGGCCTGTGGATCCGCGATGCGATCGGACTCGCCGCACCGGCGGGGGGTGTGACGCTGGAAGGCGCCGGTCTCGTGTTCTCGACCCTCAAGCCGGTCAGCGGGGCGGGCGAGGGAATGGTGCTGCGCTGCCTGAATCCGGGCGACGTCCGAGCCGCGGGGGCCTGGCGCTTTGCCGAGCCGGTGCAGAGCGCACACCGCACCCGCCTCGACGAGGCGGACCCCGTGCCGCTGGTGCTCGAGGATCACGGACACGTCGTGCGGTTCACCGTCGAGCCGCACGAGCTGTCGACCATCGTGGTCCGGTAGCGGTGGACGAGCACCGACTCAGCGTTCCCCGCTCGGCGCGTTACTTCACCACCGGAGCCGACCCACGAACCGCGCGGGAGATCTGGTTCGCGCTCCACGGCTACGGCCAGCTCGCCGGTCGGTTTCTGCGCCACTTCGCAGGGCTCAGCGATGATCAGCGGACCGTGGTCGCGCCCGAGGCGCTCTCGCGCTTCTACCTCGAGGGGGACGCGCGCGATAAGGTCGGCGCCAGCTGGATGACGCGCGAAGATCGGCTCACCGAAATCGACGACTACGTCCACTACCTCGACGTCGTGTTTTCCGAAGTCACCCACGACCGTCGTCCGCCCGGCGGGATCCACGTGCTGGGCTTCTCTCAGGGGACCGCCACGGCGTGTCGCTGGCTCGCGTACGGCCGCGCGCGCGCCGACCGGCTCATTCTCTGGGGCGGCGAAGTGCCGCCCGATCTCGATCTCGTGCGCGCCCGCGAGCGTTGGGAGCACACGGCTGTGGTGTTCGTCGCCGGCAGCGGCGACCAGTTCATCACGCCGAAGGTGCTGGCGCGCGACGAGCAGCGGCTGCATGACCACGGGATCGGGTATCGGGTAGAGCGGTTTGAGGGGGGGCACGAGATCGTGCAGGATGTGTTGGAACGCATCATCTGAAGGGCGCTATCGGCATTCGGCCGTCGGCTATCGGCGACACCCCAGACCCCAGCCGAAGGCCGATAGCCGACAGCGCTTTTTGCATCAGCCGATAGCCGACTGCCGACGGCCGATCGCGTCTCTTAGCCCATCCCCCACCAGCGTACAACTCACTACCACCACCGCCAGCATCACGCCCGGCGCCGCGGCGACCCAGGGCGCATTGACCAGGGTGTCGCGGCCCGACGCGATCATGCTGCCCCACGACGGCGTCGGCGGCTGGACGCCGAGTCCGAAGAACGACAGTCCGGCTTCCATGAGCATGGCGTTCCCGACGCCCAGTGCGGCGGTGACGAAGACCGGCGTCAGGGCGTTGGGGAGCACGTGGCGCCACAGCACGCGCCACGGCCGGGCGCCGCTCACCCGGGCGCCCTCGACGAACGGCCGCACGCTGAGGCCGCGCACCTCGCCCTGGACCAGCCGGGCGACCGGCATCCATCCCGTCATCCCGAGGAACAGGATGACGAGCGGCGTACTCGGCCGCCACAACGCCGCCAGCAACAACAGCACGACGACGCGCGGCAGCGCCAGAGCGAAATCGGTCAGGGCCGTGAGCCCGAGCGACGGCCAGCCGCGCCACCAGCCCGCCAATCCACCGATCAGCAGTCCGAGTACGACGGAGATCGTGACGGACAGAAATCCGACCGCGAGTGAGATCCGGCCGCCGTAGACGAGTCGCGCCCACACGTCGCGCCCGATGCGGTCGGTGCCGAGCAGATGAAAGGAGCCGTGCACGTCCTGCGACAACGGCGCGAGGAACCGCGTGGCGACGATGTCCGCCGGCACACCGCCATCGCCCCCGGTGACGAGTGGTGCCGCGAGCGCGGCGGCGAGGACGACCGCGAGCAACACGATGCCGACGGCGCTGCGCCCGTCCCGCCACAGGCTGGTCATGCCGCCGCGTCCCGGGCGCGCAGTCGCGGGTCGACGGCGACCGCCAGGATGTCAGCGAGCATGTTGCCGAGGACCACGAGTATCGCGCTGATCGCTGTCGCCGCCATCACGACGGGGTAATCCCGGGCTTGCACCGCCTCTACGAGCACGCGGCCGACTCCCGGCCAGGCGAACACTCCTTCAATGAAGATCGCGCCCGAGAAGAGCGCCGGCAGTGAGAGACCGAGCAGGGTGACGACGGGCGTCACCGCGTTGCGCAGCGCGTGCCCCACGAGCACGCGGGTGCCCGAGAGTCCCTTGGCCCGCGCGGTGACGACGAACGGCTGCTCGAGCACGTCGAGCACCGAGCCGCGCACGAACCGCGCGGCGGCGCCGAGTCCGATCAGGGTGAGGGTGGCGAGCGGCAACGCCAGGTGCCGGGCGCCGTCGAGGAAGCGCCCCCAGGGCCCGAGGAAATCGGCGTCAAACCCGGCCGCACCGAATGCCGGCAGCACCCGCAGCAGATACGTGAAGACGCCCACGAGCATCAGCCCCAGCCAGAAGCCGGGGAGGGCCACGAGCGAAACGCTGACGACCGAGATGGTCGTGTCGAGCCGGCTCCCGGCGCGGGCCGCCTGGACCGCACCGATCACGAGCCCCAGCCCGTAGCTCAGGAGCAGAGAGAGGAGGGTGAGCCGCACCGTCGCGGGCCACGCCGCGCCCAGCATGGCACGCACCGGCCGGCCGGTGACGATGCTGGTGCCCCAGCGGCCGCGGATGAATCGCCCGAGCCAGTCGACGTATTGCGTGGCGAGCGGCCGGTCGAGCCCGAGGGTGTGCCGCCCGGCGATAATTTGCTGCGGTGTCGCGGAAGGCCCGAGCAGCAGCTCGGCCGGGTCTCCGGGTGCGGCATGGAGCAGCAGGAAGGTCAACGTGAGAACCCCGGCCAGCACAGCGATTCCGGTGACAGCCCGGTGGACGAGCGTCCGCATGCCGCAATCTCGCGTCCTCTCTCAGGGCCCGCTAGAATCCACCGCTGGATGCGGCGTGCGATTCTCGCTGTCGGGTGCGCCGCGCTTGCGGCGACAGGGTGCGGGCGCGCGGGCGCGGCCACGCGCCGTGGCGCGACGGTGCTGTACGCATCGGGCGCCGATCTTCAGAGCATCAATCCGTTGCTCACCGAGCATCCCCTGGCGAAGCAGGTGCAGCGTTACGTGCTGCTCACGACACTGGTGCGCTACGACTCGGCGCTCGGTATCGAACCCTACCTCGCCCGCCGCTGGAGCTGGTCGCCCGACCGGTCCACGCTCACGTTCGTCCTGTACCAGGGCCTGCCGTGGAGCGATGGACGCCCCACCGCCGCGGGCGATGTCGTGTGGACGCTCGACGCCGCCCGCGATCCTGTCGTCGGATATCCGCGGGGCTCGGACGTCGCCTCGATCGCGGAGGTCCGATCGCCCGACGACTCGACCGTCGTGATCCGGTTTCGCACGCCACAGCCGCGCATGCCCGATGTTCTGACCGACCTCGCGATTCTCCCAGCCCACCTGCTCGACACCGTGCCGCGCGAGCGGCTGCGCCAGGCGGCGTGGAACGAACAGCCGGTCGGCAACGGGCCGTTCCACTTCGTGGCGCACGAGCCGCATCGCCGCTGGGTGTTCGCGCGCAATGCCGCCTTCCCTCAGGCGTTGGGCGGGCCGCCGCGCCTGGAGCGCTTCATCGTGGTCGTCGTCGACGACCCGATGACGAAACTCGCGGCGCTGACGTCGGGGGAGCTCGATGTGGCGGGGATCAACCCGGCCCACGCCGAGTTCGTACGGCGCAACCCGGCGCTCGCGGTCGTGACCTACCCGCTCATCTTCGTCAACGGGGTGGTGTTCAATACGCGGCATGCACCGTTCGACGATCCCGTGGTGCGCCGCGCCGCCGATCTCGCGATCGATCGCGACGAAATCATCCGCGGCTTCTTGTACGGCTTCGCGACACGCGCGGAAGGACCCGTTCCCGGCTTCCTTCCTGGATATGTCCCCGCCACGCCGGTGCCATTCGCCCCCGATTCCGCGCGACGGCTGCTGGCCGGTCGCCGGCCGCGGATCGAGCTGTTGACGGTCGGCAGCGGCGAAGCGGCCCTCGAGCAGCTGGTACAGGCGCGGCTCGACGCCGTGGGGTTCGACGTGGCGATCCGGCAGCTCGAGCTCTCTACGTACCTCGACCGCATCAACGGCCCGCAGCATCAATTCGATGCGGCGGTGATGGGGATTCCCGGCGACATCGGCCTCGGGTATCTCACGCACGTCGCACAGGTCGCGGGTGTCGCGGCGCCGTCCGACCCCGCTGCGGCGCAGCGCGCATTCGCGGCGCTCGTGCCCGTTGCCTGGCTGTACGACGCGCGGGGGGTGCAGGGGATGAACCGGCGTTTGCGGGGAGTGACGATGGACATGCGCGGCGAGCTGGTGAGCATCGGCCAGTGGTGGACCGCGCCATGACGCGCCGCACCGATCTTCCCACGACCTATCGCTCGACGGCGCCGGTGCGGCTCGATTTTGCGGGTGGATGGACCGACGTTCCGCCATTCTCCGCGCGCGCGGGCGGCGTCGTCGTGAACGCCGCGATCGCCCTCCACGTCGAAGCGGAGCTGGCGCTCGGGGGTAATCTGGTGCGGCTCGTCTCCGAGGATCTCGGCGAGACCGTCGAATGCGCCGATTCGTACGGCCTCGTGCTCGACGGCAAACTCAATCTTCTGAAGGCGGGCTTGCGGATGTTTCCGGTGCAGGGCGCACTGACGCTGCGCACGCGGGCGCAGGTGCCGCCGGGCTCGGGCTTGGGCAGCTCGGGCGCAGTGGACGTGGCGCTCGTCGCCTGTCTTGCCGCCGCGCGGCAGGAGCGGCTCGATGCGCGCGAGCTCGCCGAGCAGGCGTGGCTGCTCGAAACGCGAGAAGCGCGGATTCCCGGTGGTCGTCAGGATCAGCTGGCGGCGGCGCTCGGCGGCTTCCACCGGCTGAGTTTCCGGGATCCCGACGTCGGCATCGAGCCGATCACGATCGATCCGGCGTTCGCGACCACGCTGGAGCGTCACCTGGTGCTGTGCTACACCGGTCGCTCGCGGGTATCGGGGGACACCATCGCCCGGGTCATGGGTGCCTACGAGCGCGGCGACCGCACGGTGACGGGGGCGCTCGACGAAATGAAGGACATTGCGGAAGGAATGGCGGAGGCGATGCGGGCGGGGGATGTGGCGAAGATCGGCGCACTCCTGACCGGGAATTGGACGTGCCAGCAGGCGCTCGACGCCGCCATGCAAACCGATGAGATGCGGCGCCTCGAGCAGGCGATGCGCGGCGTCGGCGTGCTCGGCGGCAAGGCGGCTGGGGCAGGCGCGGGAGGGTCGATGTTCTTCCTCGCCAAGGCGCCGGGGCCCGCGGCCGCCGACGCGGCGCGTGCCGCGGGAGCGACGGTGCTGCCGTTCCGCTTCGCCTGGGAAGGCGGCCGCGCGTGGTGACCGCAGAGCGCCTGACGGAGCGGCGTGAGCTGATCGGTGGAGCAGCGGACCTGCAGGCGCTGACGGCCCATATCGCGCGGCGCAACGCGCGGGTGGTGCAGCAGCTGCCGCCGATTCCGGAGGTCAAGGCGTTGCTCAGTGTCGACGGCGGGCGCTGTCCGGCGGACGGAGCCACGTTGCGCTTCGATCCGTGGAGCCCCGATGCGCACACCTGTCCCGTCTGCCAGACGCGACACTCTGGTGTCCGCCACCACCGTGCCTGGGCGCGGCTGCAGCACCTGTGGCTGGCCGAGCGAGCCGTGGAGCTGGCGGCCCTGGCGGCCCTCGGCGACGGCGGTGAGCCTGCGGCGCGGCGCGCGGCCGAGATCCTGCGCGTCTACGGCGACCGC
>CAZXKN010000078.1:0-8208 GCA_964641815.1 uncultured Gemmatimonadaceae bacterium
CGGAAGATCAGCGGTGATCTGGACCGCGATCCCTCAGGACCCCGCTGGGCGCCGGACGGCAGCGGCGTCTACTTCGCCGCCGACGATCATGGGTCCCGCAACATCTGGTTCGCGGGGCTCAGTGGAGCGCCGCGCAGCGTCACCAGCGGCGCGCAGTTGCTCACCCTCACGTCGCTCGACCGCAATCTCAACGCCGTGGGCACGCGCAGTGATCCGACGCATCCGCCCGACATCGTACGTTACAACCTGCGCAAGCCCGACCCGGTGGCCCGGCTGACCGGCGTCAACAGCGACATCCTTGGCCGCATGCGCCTGGCACAGGTGGAGGAGATCAACTATGCCTCGAGCGGGGGCGCGCGCGTGCAGGCGTGGATCGTGAAGCCGCCGTCGTTCGACCGCGCCAAGAAGTACCCCCTGATTCTCGAGATTCACGGCGGGCCGCACGGCAATTACAACGTGGGTTTCAGCTACATGTTCCAGAACCTCGCCGCCGACGGCTATGTCGTGTTGTACGTGAATCCACGCGGCTCGACGGGGTACGGCTCGGCGTTCGGCAACGCCATCTTCCATGCGTATCCGAGCGTCGACTATGACGATCTCATGGCCGGCGTCGATACCGTCATCGGCCGCGGCCTCATCGACACGACCCGCATGTACGTCTCCGGGTGCTCGGGTGGTGGCGTGCTCTCCTCCTGGGTGATCGGGCATACGCACCGCTTCGCCGCGGCGCGACTGGATCAGCATGGCGGGGGAGACGGACATTCCGTTCTTCACGTACAACTTCTTCGACGCACCGTTCTGGGAAAAGCCCGATCAGTGGCTCAAGCAGTCATCGCTGATGTACGTCGGGAACGTGACGACCCCGACGCTACTCATGACGGGCGAGCTCGACCTGCGCACGCCGATTCCGCAGACCGAAGAGTACTTCTCCGCCCTGAAGTACCGGGGCATCGAGACGGTGAAGCTGCGCTTCAACGGCGAGTACCACGGCACCGGCTCGAAGCCGACCAATTTCATGCGCACCCAGCTGTACATGATGAGCTGGTTTCAGAAGCACAGTGGGACAGTGAAACAAACCGCACAAAGAGAATAGGACGGGCGATAGGCTAGACGTTCAGACGCACAGGGGTGAACAGGTTTTGGTAGGCAGGACTTCCTGTCTACTGTCATCTGTTCCCCGCTCTGCGTCTGTACGTCTAGTCTTTCGAGGGCCTGTTCTCTAGCAGTATTCGGGCATCTACCGCCTGTACACCCTGGGGGAGGGCAAGCAGCGGATTGATATCCAGCTCGGCGATCTCCTCGTGGTCGATCGCGAGCTGGGCCACGCGCTGCACGACGTCGCCGAGGGCCGCGAAGTCCACCGGTGGCGCGCCCCGGATCCCCTGGAGAATCGCCGCCCCGCGAATCCCCTTCAGCATATCGTGCACGTCGAGGGGACCGAGCGGAGCGATGCGGAACACCACGTCGCCGAGCGCCTCGACGTAAATCCCGCCGAGCCCGAACATCACGAGCGGGCCGAACACGGCGTCGCGACTGACCCCCACGATCGTCTCGCGGCCGCCGGAGATCATCCGCTGCACCAGCAGGCCGTCGATCGTCGCGCTCGGGGCATGACGGGAAACGCTGTCCAGCATTTCCACGCATGCCTCTTTCAGTTCGACCACCGTGCCGATTCCGGTCCGCACTCCGCCCACCTCTGTCTTATGGATGATCTGCTGCGACACGATCTTCACGGCGACCGGGTAGCCGACCTCAGCCGCTGCACGCGCGGCGTCTTCGGCGTCGTGCGCCAACCGCGCCGGCGCCGCGGCGATTCCGTAGGCCGAGAGTACTCCGAGCACCTCGAGCTCCGTGAGCTTGGTACGGCCGGCGGAACGAGCTTGTGCGATCAGCCGTGCGGCACGATCGCGATCCACCGTCAGTGGTCGGTCGGGAGCCTCCGGACGGGCGCGCCATTCGCGCACGCGGCGCAACGCCCCGAGCGCGCGCGCGGCCGATTCGGGGAAGATGTAAGCGGGAATTCCGGCGCGGTGCAGCTCCGCGCGCCCTTCAGGGAGGCCCTCCCGGCCCATCAGGACCGCCAGAACCGGCTTTCCCGGATGCTTGCCGGCCGCCGCCGCGATGGATTCGGCGACGTCGCCGGCATGGATACCGAGCGGCGGCACGAAGATCGCGACCGCCGAGTCCACATTGGCGTCGGCGAGCAGGGCGTCGAGCGCGGCGCGGTAGTCGGCCGCCGTGGCCGAGGCAATCATGTCGACCGGGTTGCGCAGGCTCGCCTCCGGGGGAAAGAGCGGCTGCAACCGGGCGATCGTCTCGGGCGCCAGATCGACGAGCTCGATTCCCTGCGGTTCGAGGGCGTCGGCGACGAGAATGCCGGGCCCGCCCGAGTTCGTGAGCACCGCGGCGCGGCGGGAGCGCGGCAGCGGCGGCCCGGTGAATGCCATCGCCATGTCGAACAGCTCTTCCATCGAGACGGCCCGCAAGACTCCCGCCTGGGTCAGCAACGCGTCGACCGCCGCATCACTCGCCGCCAGGGAGCCCGTGTGCGAAGCGGCGGCGCGGGCTCCGATACGCGAACGCCCTGACTTCATGGCGATGATCGGCTTCTGCTTCGCGATCCGGGAGGCGATCTCGAGGAAGCGGCGTGGGTTGCCGAAATTCTCGACGTACATGAGGATCACGCCGACCGTGTCGTCGTGCTCCCATTGCAGGAGCAGGTCGTTGCCGCTGACGTCCGGCTTGTTGCCGACCGAGACAAACTGCGAGATGCCGATGCCGTATTCGGTGGCGTAGTCCAGGACGCTCAGGCCCAGCGCGCCCGATTGCGACACGAACGCGGCGTGACCGAAGGGCGGCATCGTCGGCGCGAAGGTTGCGTTGAGCGAGATCTCGGGGGCGGCATTGAGCACGCCCATGCAATTGGGGCCGACCATCCGCATCCCGTAGCGCCGCACGATCTCGACGAGTTGCCGCTCGGCGGTGGCTCCGGTCTCGCCGACCTCCTTGAAGCCGGCGGAGATGACGACCAGCCCGCGCACGCCCTTCTTGCCGCACGACTCGGCGACGGCGAGCACGTGCTCCTTGGGGACGACGATGACGGCCAGATCGACGGCGTCGGGGATGTCGCCGACCGACGGGTATGCCTTGATCGAATGGATCGACGGCGCGTTCGGGTTCACAGGATACACGGCGCCGGTGAATCCGTACTGCACGATGTTGGCGAGGATCTCGTGCCCGATCGTGTCGGGGCGCCGAGACGCGCCGATGACCGCGACGGACTTGGGCTTCAGGATAGGATCGAGGCTCACGGTCCTCTAGATTACCGAATATGCGCCTGCTCCGCCTCTTCCTCCGTGGCGTGCAATGGCTCTCGCCCCGCGCGGCGGCGCGGATCGCGGAACGCGTGTTCTTTACGCCGCGCCGGTCTCGTTTGACGCTCGCAATGCGCGGCGTCCTGGATCGAGGGAAGCCATTCCAGGTCGAGGTCGAAGGCCAGCGTATTATCGGGTGGTCGTGGGGTGAAGGGCCGGCGGTCTACCTCGCGCACGGCTGGGGATCGCGCGGCGGCCGGCTCACGGCGTACGTCCAGCCGCTCGTCGACGCCGGCTTCCGCGCCGTCACATTCGACGCCATCGGGCACGGCGCCTCCGGTGGGCGCATGAGCTCGACGCCGCAGATGGGCCGCACGCTGCGCGCCGTCGTCGAGGCAAACGGTCCCGCGCACGGGGTCGTGGCGCACTCGCTCGGCGCGTCCGTGACGACGCTCGTGATGGAGTGGGGACTCGCGGTGGGGCGCGCGGTGTTCGTCGCGCCGTCAGCTGATCCCGTCGGCTACACGCTGCTCTGGGCGCGGCAGCTCGGTCTCCGTCCCGATGTGATCGAGCGCCTGCGCGCGAACAGCCAGCAGCGCATCGGGTTCTCCTGGTCGGACCTCGATATCGTGGCCCTGGCGCGCCGCCGCACGACTCCGCTCCTCGTGATCCACGACGACACCGATGATGTGATCCCCTGGGCGGACGGAAACGCGATCGCCGGCGCGTGGCCCGGCAGCCTCCTCGTGACGACGCATGGACTGGGGCACTCGGAGATCGTCCGCGCCCCGGACACCGTGGCGCAGGGGGTGGCGTTTCTCGCGAATCAGCCGGCCAGCGCCGCGTCGTCGGCGCGTACGCCTTCGGCGACGCGGTCGGCCAGCGCCATGATCGTCAGATAGGGATTGATCTCGAGCGCGTCGGGAAAGAGCGACGCGTCCGCCACCCGCAGCCATGGCAGACCGTGGACGCGTCCCCAGCCGTCGGTCACCGAGTCCGCCGCCGAGCGTCCCATGCGGCAGCCACCCATCAGGTGCGCTGAGGCGATCGACTGCTTGCCCGGCTTCCAGTGCCGTGCGTCGATCAGCTCGTCGACGCGGGTAGCATCCCTCGCTCCAATGAGCGGGGGATCCGCGAACGGGGCGTGCACGTGCGTGGCCCCGGCGGCAAAGCAAATCCGCGCCGCCGCGCGGTTGCCCCGCACCAGGGCACGGACGGTCTCGGGCGAGAAGCGGTAGTGCACGACGGGACCACCGTGCGGGTCGACACCAATGCGATTGCGATCATCCGCGCGATCGGTCGAGAGCACGAGAATCTGCTGGTGCCGCGGATAGGCGCGCATGACCTCGCTGTGCAACGGTCCGAATCCGGCCAGCGCTTTGGCGGTCGTGAACGGGAAGTACATGCACGTCTCGAGGACGAAGCCCTCCTCGGCGCCGCGGTCCACGAAGAAGCTCTTGGGATGCCCGACGTCGTTCGTGATCGGCTGCGGGTGCACGGCCACGAGGATCAGCGCCGGGTGGCAGGTGAACCCGCACCCGAGGGAGCGAGGTAGTGGCAGCGGCGACCGCAACAGCAGCGGATTCGTCCCCAGCGTCCCGGCGGCGCAAATGACGACATTCGCCGCGACGCGGTAGTCGCCGGGCGCCCACTCCGACGGCAGGCCGACCGCCCCATCGGCCGCCCGTGACACGCGCACGGTAAGGGACCGATCCGGATCGATGCGCAGCACTTCCGCGCGGGTCACGACTTCAACACCGCCGCGCTCGGCGGCGGGCAGCTGCACCCGGTTCGTGCCCTGCTTCGCCTGGTTAGGGCATCCCAGGTTGCAGAGCGAGGAGCCCTGGCACCCTTTGACGTTGACCGGGAACTGCTCGACGGCATAGCCCGCCTCGCGGGCGCCCAGCGCGAAGAGCCGGTTGTTGTCGTTCAGCTCCTCGGCGGGCAACAGGTGCACGTTGTTCTCGACCAGGTAGCGACGGGAGCGGGTGACGAGATCGGCGTGTGCGAGACCGGGAACCCCCCAGGCACGGATCACGCGCTCGGGAGCGGTGAGGGAGGTGCCGGTATAGACGACGGTCGAGCCGCCGTAACAGCGGGCGAAGGCGAGCGTCATCGTGCCGTCGTCGCTGAGAAAGCCGCCGCTGTCGGCATAAAGCAGGGAGGCCATCTCGAGCTCGCGTCCAGTGAACTCCGAGTCGCGGAACCGCGGGCCCCGCTCGAGCACCACCACGCGCTTCCCGGCCTGAACGAGCGGGATGAGCGCTTGCGCGACGGTGCCGCCGCCGGCCCCCGATCCGATGATCGCGACGTCGTAGCGCAGCGTCGTGGTCATCCCCGGGCCTTCCAGCCGCGTGGATCGGCGCGATAGCCGATCACGCGGCCGCCGGCTGCGCGGCCGTAGTATCCCATCAAGAGCAGCGTACGCAGTCCCCAGATGCCGCGGCGCACGAGCAGGACGGGCGCGTTCTGCAGCTGGTCGAGAAACCGTTCGCGTCGGGCCGCGTCGAGCGCGGTAAAGCGGCGGCCGTACCGCAGCACCGCAAGCCACTGGATCGCGCGCACCAGCAGGATGAATTGGCGTTGCAGGGCACGGGGACGCGGGGCCAGCGCGCCGCGCACGATCGCTTCGAGCGCGACCCACTGCGGTTCGTCGAGCTGCGCGGCTTCCGGAACGACAGTGATGCCGATGGCGCGAAGCACCGGCCGGATGGACGACAGCACGCCCCCAAACCTATCACGCCAGGTATCTTTGGTCACCAACGATGTCGACCCTGGATCAATTCGGCGGACTCGAGGCCGCGCGCGGGCAATTCGAAGCCACGGGGCGTGAAGCCCGCGCACTTGCGGGATCGTTGAGCGAGGCGGAATTCAACTGGCAGCCCGCTCCCGGAAGCTGGTCGATCGGCCAGTGCCTGCAGCACCTCGCGACCGGGACGGACGAGGTTCTTCCCGCCATCGACCGTGCGATCGCGAGCGCCCGGGACCATCAATGGATGTCGCAGGGACCGGTGCGCTACGGCCTGTTCGCGCGCATGATGGTCAGATCGATGGAGCCGCCGGTGAAATGGCGCATGAAGACGAACCGGATCTTCGAGCCCACGCGGGAGTCCCTGCGGCAGGATGCGATCCTGGCGGAGCTGACCGCCTCGCGCGAACGCATCCTGGAGCGCGTGCGGCAGTCGGTGGGGCTCAACATCAGACGCGCGATCGTCGTGTCGCCCGTTGCGCGGTTGATTCGGGTCCCGCTTGGCGCATATCTGGCGTTTCTGGCGGCACACGACCGGCGGCATCTCTGGCAGGCACACCAGGTTCGGGAAGCGTCCGGGTTCGGCCAGCCCGCAACCTTCGCGCACTGAGCGCCGTCAAACATCTTGACCCGTCACATCATGAGGATCGTCATGTTCACGAGAGTTACAGCCGGCGCCATCGCCATCACCGGTCTCTTGATCGCTTGCGGCGGCAGCCAATCGCCCGTTCCAGTCGTCGGCCGCGTGGCCGATATCTCGAAGCTCGCCGGCGAATGGAGCGGTGACTATTCGAGCGGTGAAACCGGCCGCAGCGGCAGCATTCTGTTCTCCCTGAAGTCCGGCACCGATACCGCGACCGGAGACGTCGTCATGACGCCGCGCTACTCCGCCACGGGACCGACCCAGGCCGGGCCGCCGAACCCGCAGGCCATACTGCAGGCGTCGCAGGCGATCGACATCAAGTTCGTGCGCGTGACGGGAGGGCAGGTGAGCGGATCGCTCGCGCCCTACACCGACCCGACGTGCAATTGCCCGCTGCACACGACGTTCGTGGGGCGCTTAGTCGGAGACACGCTCTCGGGGACCTACTCGTCACGGCACGAAAACGCCAATGATGTGCAGCAGGGAAGATGGAGAGTGGTGCGAAAGACTCCATAGCCAGCCGCCCAGACGCCGAGACGTCCAGGAAGACGCCTAGCCGCCGAGCCGCTGAGTGGATATGAGGAGCGAGGGTCGAGGATAACCGCCTCGCCCCTCACTCCCGATCCCACTCGGCGGCTCGGCGGCTTAGCGTCTCCCCGCTACCTAGGCGTCTTTTCCCCCTTCAAGAGCGCTTCTTTTCTCTCTATTCCCCAGCGATACCCGCCCGCTTGACCGTCTTCCCGAACTACGCGATGGCACGGGATGACGAGAGCAACCGGATTCGTCGCGCATGCTCGTGCGACGGCGCGCGTCGCGCTCGGGCTGCCGATCGCGCGCGCGACGGCCTGGTAGGACCGCGTCGACCCGTACGGGATCTTCCGCAGTGCGTTCCACACCTTCTGCTGGAACGCAGTGGCTCGAATGTCGAGCGGCAGGTCGAGATGGGGCTCATGGCCTGCGAGGTGAGCGAGGATCGTCTCGACCCAGCTGCTCAGCGTGCCGGCGTCGCGCGTGATACGGGCCGCCGGGAACTCGCGGCGCAGATCGCGCTCGAGTGTGGTCGCGGAGTCGCCGAGCGCGATCTTGCAGATGCCGCGCTCGGTGGCGGCGACGAGCAGAGTTCCGAGCGGAGAGGCGACGACGCTGTAGCGGATCGCGGCGCCGCGTCCTCCGCGGGCGTAGGTGGCCGGTGTCATGCCGAGCGCGCCGGCGGCGCGCTCGTACACCCGGCTCGAGGAGCCGAACCCGGCTTCGTAGATCGCGGGACTCACGTGGGGCATCTCCTTCAAGGATGTTTTCAGGCGGCCGACCCGCTTGGCATCGCGGTACTCGCGGGGGCTCACTCCCAGGACGCGCCGGAACGCGCGCAACACCTGATGTGGCGAGCGGCCGACGCGGCGACTGAGGTCCGTCAGATCCGCGGGGCCGTCGGGTTGCGCGTCGATCACCCGGCACACCTCGCGCACCAGCGCGACCGCCGGGTCGTGCGGCTGAACCTGTCC
>CAZXKN010000079.1:0-6199 GCA_964641815.1 uncultured Gemmatimonadaceae bacterium
GAGGTGCGCCAGGCCCTGATCGAGGAGGCCGAGCGCCGCGGCGCGCATCCGATCATCCGGGTGGCGCCCCAGACGCCCCCGGAGGGGTTCACGCTCGGGCTGCGCGGGTCGCACCAGTGGTTCAACGCCTGGGTCGCCCTCGGGGCTCTCAACGCGTTGCCCCCGCCGTTCGGCCCATTCGGACCCTGGGTGCCTCAGAGCTTCGAGATGGCGTACATGCCGGGCCGGTTCGACGTGCGCGGGCGCTGGATCTTCGACGTCGCCCACAACCCCGACGGAATGAACGTCCTGGTCGCCGCGCTGCGCGAATTCGGACCGCCGCGCCCGCTGCACGCCCTCGTCGGCATCCGCAACGACAAGGACTGGCGGGCGATGCTCGACGCGCTCGCCCCGGTCGTCGACCGACTGGTGCTGACCGTCGCGCCATCCGTTCCCGGGCACCAACGCTGGCAGGCGAGCGACTTCGGCGACCAGGGGCTCGCCGCGGCAGGCATTCGGTTCGAGCCGGAGTTCGACCGTGCGCTCACCGAGATCCAGGACGAGGCGCGCACGGTGCTCGTCACCGGGTCGTTCCACACCGTCGGTGACGCGATGTCGCGCTTGCCCGGGTTCGCGCCGCTCGGCTAAATTGTTGCGATGCAAGGGAAAGCGCTTCCCGGCTTTCGCGAGTTCTACCCCGACGATACGGCCCTTCGCAACCACATCTTCGCCATCTGGCGCAGCGTCGCTGCACGGTACGGATTCGAGGAGTACGATGGGCCGCCCCTCGAGCCCCTGGAGCTGTACACCCAGAAGAGCGGGGCCGAGATCGTCGCACAGCTGTATGCGTTCACGGACAAGGGGGAGCGGGAAGTAGCGCTGCGGCCGGAGATGACGCCGACGTTAGCGCGCATGGTCGGGGCCCGGGCGCAGGCCCTGAAAAAGCCGATCCGGTGGTTCGCGATTCCCCAGTTGTTCCGCTACGAGCGGCAGCAGCGGGGGCGGCTTCGAGAGCATTTCCAGCTCAACATGGACATCATCGGCGAGGCCGGGGCGCTGGCCGACGCCGAGTTGATCGCCGCGGCCATCGATGTGATGCGCGCCTGCGGGCTTACAGCCCGGGACGTGCGGGCGCGCATGTCGGATCGTCGCGTACTGCAGGCGCTGCTGGCGGGCGTGGGGGTCGCGGCCAGCCAGCTCGACGCTGCGTATGCGGCAATCGACCGCAGCGAGCGAGTGCCCCGGGAGGCACTGGCCGAGGGGCTGCAGGCGGCGGGGTGCACGCCGCAGACCATCGACGGCATCTTCCGGGTCGCCAGGTTGAAGGGGCTGGGTTCCGTCACGGCGGAGCTCGACCGGATCGGCAAGGCCGAAGTCGGGGCGCCGTTCGTGGCGGTGCACCGGGCGCTCGAGGCAATGGGCCTGGGCGACTTCGTCGACGTCGATCTGACGATCGTCCGGGGCCTCGCCTACTACACAGGAACGGTGTTCGAGCTGTTCGATGCCTCGAAGACGCTGCGCGCCATCTGCGGGGGAGGGCGCTACGACGGGCTCCTCAAAGCGCTGGGCGGCATCGATCTCCCGGCGCTGGGATTCGGAATGGGCGACGTCGTGCTGGGCGAGCTGCTCAAGGAGCACGGCGTCGCGCCCAAACAGGCAGCGCGCCTCGACGGATTTCTGATTCCCGTCGGAGTCGACGACTATCCGACCGTGCTCAAATTGGCGCACGAGCTGCGCGACGCCGGGCTCGCGGTCGAATACAGCCTCAAGCCACAAGCGGTGCGCAAACAGCTGGAGCTGGCTGCGGCGCGCGCCGCACCGCGCGCCGTCATCATCGGCCCGGATGAGCGCAAGGCCGGCACCGCGGTGGTGCGGGATCTCGGAGGGGGTGTCGAGCGCGCCGTGCCGATCGCGGCCGTCCCGGAGGAGCTGAAACGACCATGACCGAACCCGTCAATCTCGCCCAGAAGCTCGCCCGCATCCGGACGCACTGGGAGCCCAAGATCGTCGGCGAGCTGAATGGTCAGCAGGTGAAGCTCGTGAAGTTCCTGGGGCCCTTCGTCTGGCACCACCACGACGATGAAGACGAGCTGTTCTTCGTCGTGAAGGGTCGCTTTCGGATGGAGTATCGCGATAAGACCGTGTGGGTCGAGCAGGGCGAGCTCATCGTCGTGCCACGGATGGTAGAGCACCGTCCGGTGGCCGACGAGGAAGTCGAAGTGATGCTGTTCGAGCCGGCAACCACGCTGAACACCGGGAACGTCCGCAACGAGCGGACGCGGGACGTGCTGGAGCGGCTCTAGACTCTCATCGCAAGGCAGGCATGGCACAAGCGCAGAAGATCACGCCACGCGCGCAGGATTTCAGCGAGTGGTACAACGACGTCATCATGCAGGCGGAGCTGGCGGATTACTCCCCGGTGCGCGGCTGCATGGTCATTCGTCCCAACGGCTACCGCATCTGGGAGCTGATGCAGCGGGCCCTGGACGACATGATCAAGGCGGCGGGGCACCAGAACGCCTATTTCCCCCTGTTCATACCGATGAGCTTCCTCGCGAAGGAAGCCGAGCACGTCGAGGGGTTCGCGAAGGAAGTCGCGCTCGTCACGCATACGCGGCTCAAGGCGACGGGGAAGACCGGAGTTGGGGCCGTCACGGTCGATCCCGAATCAGCGCTGGAAGAACCGCTGGTCGTGCGGCCGACCTCCGAAACGATCATCTACGCGATGTTCGCCAAGTGGATCCAGAGCTACCGCGACCTGCCGCTGCTCTTGAACCAGTGGTGCAACGTGGTGCGTTGGGAGCGCCGCACGCGGCTGTTCCTGCGCACGACCGAGTTCCTGTGGCAGGAAGGGCACACGGCGCACGCCGATGAGGCGGATGCCGAGCGCGAAGCGCGCACCATCCTCGGCATCTACCGCTCGTTTTGCGAGGACTGGCTCGCGATGCCGGTGCTCACCGGCGTGAAGACCGAGAGCGAGAAGTTCGCCGGGGCGCTGCGCACCTACGCCATCGAAGCGCTGATGCAGGATCGCAAGGCGCTGCAGGCCGGGACCAGTCACAACCTCGGCCAGAATTTCGCCAAGGCGTTCGAGGTGAAGTATCAGACCGCGGCAGGGGGGCAGGAATTCGTGTGGAACACCTCGTGGGGGGTGACCACCCGGCTCATCGGCGGGCTGATCATGACGCACTCCGACGACTTTGGACTGATCTGTCCACCGCGGCTCGCAGCGGTGCAGGTGGTGCTGGTGCCGATCTGGAAGTCCGACGAAGAGCGCGCCACGGTGCTGGCGGTGGGGGAGCAGCTGCGCGCCGACCTCCAGGGCGCCGGCGTGCGCGTAAAACTCGACGATCGCGATTCGCTGAAGCCGGGGGCGAAGTACTTCGAGTGGGAAGCGCGCGGCGTTCCGCTGCGACTCGAGATCGGACCCAGGGATGTCACGTCGGGGCAGGCGATGAGCGCTCGACGCGGCGCTGGCAAGGCGCCGCTGCCCCTGGTCGGGGTCGTAACGGCGGTGCAGGGCATCCTGGACGAGATGCAGGCCGGGCTGCTCGTCGCGGCGCGCGAGCGGCGCGAAGCCGCATCGATCCGCGGGGTCACGAAGCAGCAGTTCATCGAGTTCATGAAGAACACCGGCGGGTTCGCGTACGGCGGGTTCTGCGGCGACGCCGCGTGTGAGGCGGCGATCAAAGAAGAGACGGCGGCGACGGTCCGCGTACTCCCCGATCCCGAGTTCCGGTCACCCGAGGCGCCCCAGACATGCATGTGGTGCGGGCGCCCGAGTATCGCCGAGGCGGTGTGGGCGCAGGCGTACTAGCCGTCGACCCGGCCCTGCTCGAGGCCATCGCCAAGCGCGTCGGCACGCCCGTCTACGTCTACTCTGCCAATCTCATCCGGGCGCAGTTCCATGCACTGGATGACGCGCTCCAAGGGATCCCGCATCGCATCTGCTATTCAGTGAAGGCGAACGGGAACCTGGCGGTGCTGCGAGTGCTGCAGCAGGCTGGAGCCGGCGCTGACATCGTGTCGCTCGGCGAGCTGCGCCGCGCGCGCGCCGCCGGGTTCGCCCCCGATACGATCGTCTTCTCCGGCGTCGGGAAGACGGCGGCGGAAATCGAAGAGGCGGTCGCAGCGGGCATCGGCTTCCTCAACGTCGAGTCGACCAGTGAGCTCGACGTCGTGAGCGCCGTGGCGCGGCGCTTTGGCGGGTCGGTACGCGTGGGGATCCGCGTCAACCCCGACGTCGCGACCGAAACGCATCCCTACACCAAGACCGGCGAAAAGACCGCGAAGTTCGGGATCCCCTTCGACGACGTCGTCAACGTCGCCCGGCGCATCGCTGCTGACCCGCACCTCGAGCTGCGGGGGCTCGCGATGCACCTGGGCTCGCAACTCACCGATGTCGGGCCGTATCACCGGGGGACGGTGAAGCTGCTCGAGCTCGTTGCCGCGGTACGCGCCTCCGGCATCGCGACGCTCGAAGCGCTGGACGTCGGCGGCGGGCTCGGCGTGCGCTATCACGAAGAGCAGGCACCGACGCCCAAAGCGTTCGCCGAGGCGGTGGTTCCTGCCATTCGGGCCGCGGGGCTCAAGCTGTTGTGCGAGCCGGGCCGCTACCTGGTGGCGAACGCCGGCATTCTACTGACGCGGGTGCTGTATGGGAAACACGCCGGCGGGAAGGAATTCGTCATCGTCGATGCCGGCATGACGGATTTCGTGCGGCCCAGTCACTACAACGCCCATCACGATATCGTCCCGCTGAAGGACAGCGCCCGGTCGGAACGGACGGTCAACATCGTGGGGCCGATCTGCGAGTCGGGGGATTTCCTGGCGCTCGACCGACGGCTGCCCGCGGTCGAGCCCGGCGAGCTGCTCGCCGTGCTGGGCACCGGGGCGTACGGCTTCGTCATGAGCTCGACCTACAATCAACGGCCGCGGCCTCCGGAGGTCATGGTGGAAGAGGACCGGTTCTTCATTGCCCGGCCGCGCGAGACCCTGGACGACCTGGTACGCGGCGAGGTCGCCGAAGGCAAGAGCTGGATCTCCGCATGAACCGGATTCTCATCCTCGATTACGGCTCGCAGTTCACGCAGTTGATCGCGCGGCGCGTGCGCGAGGCGCACGTCTATTGCGAGATTCATCCCGCACGGCGCGGCACCGACCTCGCGTTCATCAAGCAGTTCGCTCCTTCCGGGATCATTCTGTCGGGCGGACCCAGCTCGGTGTTCGACCCCGGGGCCCCGACCGCCGACCCGGCGATCCTGTCGCTCGGGATCCCCGTCCTCGGGATCTGCTACGGCATGATGCTCATCGTTCATCTCGCCGGGGGGAACGTGATCCCCGCGCCGGAGCGCGAGTACGGACGCGCGGACATCACGGTGCTCGAGGGATCGGGGTTGTTCGCGGGATTCGAGCCGCAGACGAAGACGACGGTGTGGGCGAGCCACGGGGACCGGATCGGCGCCGCGCCGCCGGAGTTTCGCGCCATCGCGTCGAGTCCCAACGCGCCGATCGCCGCTGTGCAGCACACGGCTGCACCGATCAGCGGCCTGCTCTTCCACCCTGAGGTCGCCCATTCGGTGCGAGGCGGCGAGATCCTCGAGAATTTTCTGTTCGGGATCTGTCGCTGTACCCCGGATTGGACGCCGGGTCATTTCATCGAGCAGACGGTGGCACGGGTTCGCGAGCAGGTGGGGCCCGCGGCGCGCGCGATTTGCGGCTTGTCGGGCGGGGTGGATTCGGCGGTGGCGGCGGCGCTGGTGCACCGCGCCATCGGCAACCGGCTCACCTGCATCTTCGTCGACCACGGGCTGCTGCGTTTGCACGAGCGGGATCAGGTCGAGCGCACCTTCAAGAAGCACATGGGCATGGATTTGCGCGTCGTGGATGCCAGCGCCCGGTTCCTCGGGGAGCTGGCCGGGATCGACGATCCCGAAGAAAAGCGGCGCCGCATCGGCCACACGTTCATCGACGTATTCGAGGATGCGGCGCGGCATGTCGAAGGGAGCGTCGGCTTTCTGGTGCAGGGCACGCTCTATCCGGACGTCATCGAATCGAGCTCCCCGCGCGGTGGTCCCTCCGTGACGATCAAGACGCATCACAACGTGGGCGGCCTGCGGCCCGATCTGCCATGGACCCTGATCGAGCCGTTGCGCGAGCTGTTCAAGGACGAGGTGCGGCAGGTGGGCCGGGAGCTGGGGCTTCCCGAGGAGATCGTGGG
>CAZXKN010000080.1:0-20883 GCA_964641815.1 uncultured Gemmatimonadaceae bacterium
TCGAACCGCGCCACGAGCTCCACGGTGCAGACCCCGCGCTCCGGTTTCAGGACTGGCGATACGGCGAGGACCAGCCCCAGGTCTCCCCCCGGCGTATCGAGGAGGATCACTCGCATCCGCGTCGACCGGTCCATCCGGAACAGGTCTGCCACCTTCGTGAAGCCGGCCCGCTCGAGGCTGGCGGCGTTCTGCTGCATGGCCACCGCGAGTGCCTGCGGGAGCTGGTGCTGCGCGGCGTCGAACGGGACGAAGCTGGGGCGCGGATTCTGGCGTTGCCGCCGGTACACCAGCACCGGTCCGAGAACGTACGGCGCGGCGGCGGCCACGATGACGGCGATGAGGAGGAGCTCCACGCTGCAAATAATACAGGCCCCCGGACTAACTCGCGGCATGAGCGACACGATCGAGGTCGGCTCCACAGGCGTGCGCTGTACAGCGGATGGGATTCGAGCCGACGAACAAGATGCTGTATACCGCCGCTGACGCTTCCACAATCTCCGCGCGGCGGCTACTCTAGCCGCACTCTCTCAGGGGGATTCCATGGCAGTCGCCAAGGTCACCGAGATCACCGCGTCCTCGCCGAAGGGATTCGAGGACGCGATCCAGGCGGGGATCACCCGCGCCAGCAAGACGCTGCAGCAGATTCGCGGCGCCTGGGTGAAGGACATGAAGGTCGAGGTGGACAACGGACGCGTCACCGAATACCGCATCCGCATGAAGGTCACGTTCGTCCTGAAGGACTGACGGCAGGGGCTCCGGCGATCGGCGCGGGATCGCCGGAGCTACTTGTCACGCCACAGCGTCTCGCCTTTCACGAGCCACGAGAACCCGAACGCCCAGAGCGCGAGCGTCTCGAGCCAGAACACCGGGTGCCAGGCCCGGGTATCCGCCCACACCGATTTGTATAATCCGATCAGCACGACACAGACGAGGATGAGACCGCCGCAGATAGTGTACACGCGGTTGCGCACCAGTTTCTGCGGTGTCGGATGGCCATCCGACTTGGTGAATATCCTGAGCGAGAAATACGCGAGCACGAGCAGCAGGCCGAGCGCCGAGCCGAAGTGCACCGTCCGTTCGAGCGGCGTGCCGCTGTTGGGGAAGAACGCCACGGCGACCGCGAACAGCGCGGCGAGGTTGCCGTAGCGGTCGTCGTCGTCGAACCCCCGGTAGGTGAACAGAAAGCAGGCGATGGCACAGAGAATCCCCACGAACGCGTCGCGCGTGCGCAGCGAGTAGTAATCGCTGATCGAGGGCAGGGCGCTGGTGCACCCGCAGATGGTCCACCCCCAGATCATCACGACGACCGGGAGTGCCATGCCGAGCACTCCGATGAGTCGCCGCAACGACAGGTACGAGATGACGAGACTCTGGTCGGGGTCTTGTGACGGCATCACGACTCTCCGGTAATCCCCGGGCTGCGCCCGGGGTAGTTGACCAACTGCGGAACGGCCGGTCACTGCTCATGTTGTGGTGCGGCTAACCCCGGGCGCAAGCCCGGGGTTCGCGGTACTTGGTGACTCAGGCGTGCCACATTCATTGGAGACAAATTAGAACCACGATGTCAGACCTCAAGCAGCCAGAACTCCAACGCGTCATCGGCGTGCGCGGCCTCGCGGCCGCGATCTTCAACATCACCGTCGGAGCCGGGATCTTCGTCCTGCCTGCCCACGCCGCGGCGCAGCTCGGCGCCGCCGCCCCGCTCGCGTACGTCGTCTGCGCCGTGGCCATCGCGCTCGTGGCACTCTGCTTTGCCGAAGCGGGGAGCCGCGTACCCCTGAGCGGCGGCCCCTACGCCTACGTCGAGGCGGCCCTCGGACCCTACGTCGGCTATGTGTGCGGCGTGTTGCTGTGGCTCGGCATCACGCTCGCGATGGGGGCGGTCGCCATGGTGTTCGCCGACGCGGTCGGTGAGCTGATCCCGGGCATCGCGCCGCTCCCGGGGCGAGTCGTGCTGCTGGTGCTGCTGCTCGGCTCGCTCACCATCGTCAATGTGCGCGGGGCGGCGCTGGGCTCCCGCCTCAGCGGGATCTCGATCGTCGCGAAGCTCGTCCCCCTCGTGGCATTCGTGGTGCTCGGCCTGCCACACGTGACGCCGGCCAACCTCGCCATCAGCAGCGCGCCGCCGCTCGGACAGGTCGCCGGAACGGGGTTGCTGCTGATGTTCGCGTTCTTCGGCATGGAGTCGGCGCTGCAGGTCTCGGGCGAGGTTACGGCACCGCAGCGCACCGTGCCCCGTGCGATCGCGCTGGGACTGTTCGGCATCGCGGTGCTGTACATCGCCATCCAGATGGTCGCCCAGGGTGTGCTGGGGAGCTCGCTCGCGGCTCCCGAAACAGCCAAGGCACCGCTCGCCGCGGCGGCGCGCCAGTTCGCGGGGCCGGCGGGCGCACGGCTCATCCTCATCGGGATGATCGTGTCCACGTTCGGGTTCATGGCCGCCGCGATGTTGTCGACGCCGCGGACGCTCTACGCGCTCGCCGCCGACGGCTTCCTTCCCCGGCCGCTCGCCCGAGTGCACCCCGGCCACCACACGCCGCACGTCGCGATCGCCGTCCAGGCGGTGGTGGTGTGCGCCATCGCGCTCACCGGGACGTACGTGAAGCTGGCGGTGGTCGCGGACGTCGCGATCCTGCTCGTATATCTCGCCTGCTGTGTGGCCGCCGCTCGGCTGCGGCAGCTCGACAGCGGAGCGGACGGACGGCCCTTCCGCATGCCCGCGGGCGCCATCGTGCCATGGCTCGCGGCGGGGTTGCTCGTCTGGCTCCTGGCACGGGCGACCGTGACGGCGTGGCTGCTCACCGGCGCGGTCGTCGCGGCGGCGTCGCTGGCGTTCGTGGCCCGCCGTGAGCCGGACCACGACTGAAGCTCCCTTCTCGCCGCCTTCACGACGCTCTCAGAATGCACGCCTACCCTTCCCCGAAAGGGGATCGTGTGGCGGGACAGTCCAAGGAGGCGAGTATGATCGACGACCCGGGTGGTGGCTCTGCCATCGAGATGTGGCGAGGCGAGGATGAAATTGATGTACTGGCGGCCGAGCTCCAACACGACGTGTGGGACGAGCTGCGCGCGGAGCCCGAGCTGCAAAGCTGTCTCGGCGATCTGTCGGTGTATGCCGCCGGTGATGTGGTCACCCTGATCGGATGGGTGCCGCGCGCTCCCCAGAAGGTCGCGGCGGGACGGGCGGCCGAGCGGGTACCCCGCGTTGCCCGTTTGGTGAACTCGATCCGCGTCGAGCCGCTGCGGACACAGTAAACCCTCGCCCGCCGGGTCGACCTCCTGACCCTGGGCGCAACCCGGGGTGGCAGGCTATCCGTGCGCGCCGGTGTCAGCCCCCGGACGGTGTCGGCTGCTTGCGGATCCACGCGTCGAGGCTGAACGCGCCCGGACCCCACGCGGCGAACAGGAACCAGATGAAGCAGTAGAGCAGCGGCAGTTCACCGTGGTTCTGCCACCAGAACGGACTCCCGCTGCCGCCCCAATGCATCCAGAAGTACGTGACGGCCATTTCTCCCGATGCGATGAAGGCGACGGGACGGGTGAAGAGACCCATGATGAGCAGGGCGCCCGCGGTGGTCTCGATCGTCCCGGCCAGGCCGAACCGCGACATCAGCTCGGCGCTGCCGCCGCCGGGCCCGAACCCGCCGAACCAGCCCAACAGTTTCTGGGCACCGTGCGAGAAGTACGCGAGACCCGCGGCAATGCGCAGCGCCGAGTGGGCGAGCGATCGCCACTGACGATCGAATTGCTCAGTCACAGGCCGCTCCGTGGTTGAATGAAAGGGGCTATCGGCTGTCGGCAGTTGGCTATCGGCTGTAGCCGGCCGCTGAAGCTCCCGTCCTGTCGAGGAGCGACGACGGCCGACAGTCGACAGCCGTGTTAGACGTCGAGGCGTTGCTCGTATGGGACCGTCTCGCCATGCTCGAGGTAACGCCGCAGGATGCGCAGGTACATCGGCCAGCAGTAGCACGACACGCGGTAGTGTTCGTTCGACTGCGGCCATCCCGTGTGCCAAAACCGTACCTGGCTCGTCGTGCCCTGCCCCGTGATGTCGAATCCCACCCGGGTGCCGAGCCAGTCCTCGCCGGCGCGGGTGATCTCGATCTCGAATTGCCGCGGTGCGGCGCAGGCCGTCACCCGGGCGCGCCAATCGTATTCCGGCCCGAACCACAGCTCGTACTCCGCGCCCACGCGGGGTGTGCCCGCGGAGCGCTTGGTCCACCACTGGTCGAGCCCCGCTGGGGTGCTGACGACGCGAAACACGTCGGCCGCCGGGACGTTGATCGGGAAGTCGCTGTAGATGTCGGGCATCGGTCCAATTATACGCGCCGCTCGGGGCCGCGCACTTGACGGCTCGGGGTTTACTCTGCACTATAAAGTACTTGGCGATATGGACAAATTGTGACGCTGTTCGACCTGCTGTTCATCGTACTGTTCCTGACGGGTGTCGTCGTACTGGTGTCAGCGCTCGTCACGGCGCTGCGCGGCCACGGCGCCGCTGCCCTGCGCCGGCTGCGCACCCTGGCACTCGCCGCGCTCGTGTACATGGCGATCGTCGCCGCCGTCTCGCTCGTGCTGCCGCGCCGAGAGGTCGCCGTCGGGGAAGAGCAGTGCTCCGATGATTGGTGCATCGCCGTCGACGACGCCCGCCAGCTCACCGACAGCGGCACCGTCGTCACCCTCCGGCTGTCGAGCCGGGCACGGCGCGTGACGCAGCGCGAGCGGTTTGTGGTGGTGTACCTGCGAGACTCGAGCGACCGCCGCTATGACGCCGACCCTGCCCCGGACCAGCCGCCGTTCGACGTCGCACTCGCGCCGGGGGCGATGGTCCTGACCAAGCGGGTGTTTCGCGTGCCTCGCACTACGCGGGGGCTCGGCGTGATCGTGACGAGAGAGGGGGATATCCCGTTTCCGCGCTGCTGCATCATCGGAACGGGAATATTTCACAAGGAGCCGATTGTGGCGCTGCCCTGAGTGCTAGAACTCGCGCTTCTTCATCTCCGAGAAGAAATCACGCCGCTCCAGATCCGCGTCGGTCGTGTCGGAGCGCAGCGTGCTGTCGTAGTTGCGCTGCACCTTCTTCTTCGCCGCCTCGGCCTTGGCGACGTTCTTGCGGATCAGCTTGGCGAGTCGTTCCTCTTCGCTCTTCGACATGCGGGCTCCTGTCTCCCGGTCAGGTAGTCGTACGCGGACCCCTGAAAGATAATACGGCTAGGTCCAGTGATACCCCGCAACCCCGTGTACGCGGACGAACAACACGCCCGAGCCATAGACCAGCAGCACCAGATTCGGGCTTCCCTGCAGGAGATGCAACCCAAAGGCGAGCGCGAAGATCGCCAGCAGCGCCGTGGCCCCGACCGACATCGCCCGGGGCACGAGAAACGCGCCGGCCGCCAGGGCCTCGACACTGCCCAGGATCTGGGCGTGGAGGCGATCGGGACCGCGGAAGCCATGGCCGCCGTGCGCCGCGAGGACGGTGCCGACGCTTTCGATGAGGATGACGAGCCCGAGCGTGACGTACAGTGCGAGAAACGCCCGGACCAGCGAACGGGGAGGATTCACAAGATCAGCTCCATCACGCGATCGGTTTGTTCATCGGTGCCGACGAGGAACGTTTGCGACCCCACATCGACGAAGCCGCTCTTCTTGTAAAACGCCTGCGCTCGGCGGTTACGCTCCCACACGCCGAGCCAGAGGGACGCGGCGCCGCGGCCGCGTGCTGCCGCGACGGCGCCGGCCATCAGCTCCTGCGCTACGCCGCGGCCGTGCCACGCGCGAGCCACGTAGAAGCGCCACAGCTCGAGCGGTCGGGCGGCAGTGACACAGGCGGGCGACCGGCTCAGTCGCAGCTGCGCGTAGCCGGTCAGCGCGCCGTCGACCGACGCCACCAGCGTGGTGATCGCCGGGTGGGCCAGCTCCGCCGCCTGTTGCGCGACACCGTACGACCGCGCCAGATGCAGCGCCAGATCGGCGGGATCGTTCTCGGCGCCAAAGGCGTCGCGAAACGTCGCCGCCGCGAGCTCAGCCAGCGCGGCGGCGTCGCTCGCGACGCCTGCTCGGACAGTGACCGGGGACGGCGCCTTTATTGGCCCCCTGCCGCGAGATCGGTCACCGTCCCGGCGAGCATTTTCACCTTCCCCTGATCGCTCGAGGTCGCGGCTTCCGTGGTCAGCCGCGCGGCCAGCGCGGTCAGCGCATCCTTGCGCGCCTGCCCCGCCAGCTTCTCGGCGCGGCGAAGGTCGTGCCGCACCGCCGCCAGCGCAGCCGCAGTCAGGCCATTGGAGCGAGCCAGCTGATCGCAGTAGGCGCGCGCCAGCACGAAGCTCGCCGGCCAGACGAACTTCGGCTGATCCTGCGTATTGAAGTAGGTCAGGTGCACCGACCTGGCGGCGTCGAGCTCGTTCCGCGAGATGAACCCGCTGGGCTCGAGCTCCAGGATGTCGAGCCCGCGCGCGATCTCGGAGCTGACGATCACACCGTTGTACCAGTACGCCGACCAGGAGCCGGCGTCGACCATCTTGGTCGAGTCCATCGGACCACGGTCGAAGAACGCGATCTCCCGCGGGTGCGCCGCATCGGTCCAGTCGAACACGGAGATGCCGCCCTGGTACCAGGCCTGGACCATCACGTCCCGGCCGGGGATCGGGATCAACGAGCCGTTGTGCGCCACGCAGTTTTCGTACTTGGTCTGCGGCGCGGTCATCTTGTAGTAGCTCTGGAACCGCAGCGTGTCGTTCACGATCGCGAAAATCGCGTCGGCGCCCCACTCGTGGCGGTCGGTGGCCCGGCACTTCGGTCCACCACCACCACCCCATTCATCCGAGAAGAGCAGCTTCGTGCCGTCGTTGTTGAATGTCGCCGAGTGCCAGTAGGAGAAGTTGGAGTCAGCCACGGCGCCGAGCCGTACGGGATGCGCCGGGTCGCTGAGGTCGAGGAGCAGCCCATAGCCGCCACAGGCGCCGCCCGCGCGCCGGATTGACGGATAGACGGTGATGTCATGGCACTGGCTCGGCCCGGGGCGGATGCCGTTCACCGTCCCCGGAGGTGGGGCGGAAAAAATGGCATCCTCGATACTCTGGATCGCCCCCCGCAGCGTCGCGCTGTCTGCGGCCGTCGGCGGTCCACTGCCCTGCCGCGCCCGGACGATGCTGTCCAACAACGACTGCGAGAACTGCTGGCCAATGACTCGCTCGGTGCCTCGTACTCTCGCCGTGAAAGCCCCATGGGCCCGCGCATCCGCGGCGGCCTGGGCGGCGGCCACAACGTCCTCCGGCGCATCGCCGTGAGCCGGCGGGGCAGTGAGGTCGTTGAAGATGCGCGGCGAGGTGACAATGGCCGCCTGTTCGGGGTGCGCCAACGGCACCTTGATGACCTCGATGCGGAACAGCGCGGAGGTCGAATCCTGGTCGGGGGCGAGCTTCGAGCACCCTGCGAGCTCGCTGGGCGAGCGCACGCCCGCCGATCCCGAGATGTAGACGTAGACGTTCGCCGTGTCGCTCGGATCGACCACCACGGTGTGGGTGTGCGAGCCGCGGCAGGTCTGCACGTTGGCGATGTACTTGGGATTGGTGATGTCCGTGATGTCGAAGATCCGGATGCCGCGCAGCCGGTCGTGGCTCACGGAGTCGTGTACGCCGCCGGCGCCGCAGTCGAGGCGTCCGCTATTCCCCTCACCCGAGACGAACAGCAGGTTGCGGAAGACCGACACGTCGCTCTGCGACGCCGGGCAGAGGTACCCGATCTTCAGCGTCGGCTTCGCGGGGTTCGTGATGTCCCAGACCTGGTAGCCGTTGTAGTTGCCCTGGATGACGTACGGGCCGCTGAACGCGAGGTCGGAGTTGGTGACCCCCTTGAACTTCTCCGACGCCGGAGTATTCGAGACCAGCTTCATATTCCAGAACGCCTGTCCGGCGTTCTCGACGCCCGCTTTGAGGCCGACGCGCGGATCCGGGTTGGGTGCGACCGTCGACATGTTTCCACCCGACGAGGCGCAGGCGGCGAGGCCGATCGAGAGCCACAGCGCGCGCTGCCTGCGGCGAGAGCTGACTGCGGATCCCATCGTGACTTTCTGTGAGTGGATGAAGACCGGTGGACGCTTCATTGACCGTGCACGCCGAACAGCATGGCGGCGAGCATGCGCTGCATGCGATCGATCTCGGTCGTCTGGTCGGCGTAGACGTCCGATGCGAACTTGAAGACGATCTGCTCTTCCCCCGACCCCGTGCCGAACAGCTGATTGACCATCGTGATGGCGCCGCGGTGATGCTGAATCATGAACTGCAGGAACAGCCGGTCGAAGTCCGGGCCCCGCGCCTGGTCCAGCTCTGCCAGCTGCTCCGCGGTGAGCATCCCCGGCATGATCATCGACGAATCCATGCCTCCCATCCCGGCCATCCCCGGCATCATCGTCTGCGCGGCTTTGGGGTCCGGCACCGGCAGATGACGGTCGCGCAGCCAGCGTGACATCAGGTTGATTTCGTCGGTCTGGCCGACCACGATCCGCTCACACAGCGCGCGCAGCGACGGGCCGGCGTCGTGGGTCGGCGCCCAGCCGGCCATCATCACCGCCTGGGCGTGATGGTAGATCATCCCCGACATGAAGTGCACGTCGTTTTGCGTAAACGGGGTGAAGTGCCCGGCGGTGGTGTCTACGCGCCCCTGCGCGGGCACGCGCACGGGGACGCCGAGGGCGATCACCGCCACGGCTACCGGGAGCCACATTCGCTTCATGGGACGAGACCCTCTCCTGACTGCGCGAGGTTGCTGAACAGACTAAACCTGCGCCCGGTCGCGACGCCCAACAAGCTGGCCGGCACTTCAATCTGAAACCGGCGTGCGGAGGCCGGACGGCTCAATTGCCCGGATTTCGTAAAGTCACGAGGCTCCTGGCGCATGAGCGCTTGTGGGCGCCGGTCACGAATGAGCCGGGGCCGCACGCCGCTGTCCCCACACGAGCAACCCGGCCCAGAGCACCAGGAAAATGACGACTGCGTTCGCCAGCGCGAGAATCAGAATACTCAGGACCATCGGTGGCTCGAATCCCGGATGGTGGATGCCGCAGCACAGCGACAGGCCGTCGAGCAGGGCGATCCCGGGGAGATGCGCGGTGAGCACCAGCGGCACCGTGCGGTAGAGCGGCGGGATCGTCGACACCAAGGCAAGCGCGGCGAGCGGCAGCTCGATCGCCAGCGTCCAGATCGCGGCGCGCCGGAGCTGGCCCACTTAGACGGGCGTGCGCTCCGGCCGCGGCGGCAAGTTCGTCGGCGGCTTCCCCTGCACCAGGCGACGCTCCACGAAATCGACCCGGTCCTCGAGCTCGGCCATGCGGCTGCCCATCTCAGCTTCGAGCCGGGCGTGCTCATCGCGCAGCGCATCGATCACCGGCTGCGCATCGGTCCGAAACGTGGAACGGATACGAAACCAGAGCCAAACGCCGGCCATGCCGGTTCCGGACACCAGCAGGAACGCGATCACACCCTTGAAGAATGCGACGGTCGATGGATCCATGAGTTCACCTCAGCGAACGGGAAGCTGCTCACCGCCTCCCAACGGGTGGGAGCAGCGCCGGTTTCATACGCTGGCGGGCCTCGCGCCCGGGGTCAAGATGGGCCACATTCCGCCCGACTCCAACCTGCTCCCGGGCCCGCCATGAAGCCGCGCATTCCCGTGCTGCTCCTCACGCTGCTCCCGCTCGCCGCCGTCCGGCCGCTCGACTCCCCGTGGCGCTTCGTCGAGACGACCGATGATCTCACCGGGGCCAGCGACCGTCGCTTGATCCTGCGCGCCGACAACTGGAACGCGCCCGGGGCGCCCGATGCGGTGACCTCCGCCACGCTGGTCCTGGCGTGCGGTGACCGCATCCCCAACGTCGATGGCAAGAGCCTGCTGTTCTACGCGGGACAGCCGCTCGAGCCGTTCGGCAACGAGCTGGCGTACGCGGAGCTGCGCTTCGACGATCAGCCCCATCCCCTCAAGGCCTACTTCACGATCTTCGACTACGGCGCGGCGGTCGTCACCCAGACGGGGCGTCGCGGCGCGCGCCAGGTGGCTTTTCTCGGCACCGATCAAAGCCCGTACTTCTCCCGGCCGCTGTTCGATCAGCTGACGGGCGCGACCAAGTTGTCGGTCACCTATCGGGCCTTCAGCGAGACCCGCCACGTGACCTTCCACGTCGCCGGGTTGAACGACGCGCTCGCCCAGCTCAGCGCCTGTCATTGGACCGGGTGAGGACGCGCAACGTCAACCCGCGGCACGACTTTCGCTCTACTTGCGGGCCACTGCAAAGGCCAGGAGTTTCCCTGACGTGAGAGCTACGCTCGCCGCCATCGCCGATGCAGCCGGAGTCGGCGCGGGTGACAAACTCAACGTCCAAGGCGTGTTCGACACGATCTTCGCCGAAGTGTTTCCGGCCGTTCACGCCAAGATGGTGCTGGTCGTCCGACTCCAGCTCGACGCCGACGACGCCGAGCGCGAGCACTCCGTGCGCATTCGCCTGGTCGACGCCGCAGGCCGTCGACTGTTCGAGCAGCGCACCCGCACGCAGATCGGCCAGATTCCCCCGGGCGAGATGCCCGGCACGAATCTCATCTATCAGCTGAATAACACCACGTTCCCCGGGCCCGGGCGCTACCGGTTCGTGGTGGACGCGGGAAAAACGCACGCGGACATCCCGTTGCGCGTCGTGATGCGGGATACATGAGCGGCAAGACAAACCGCCTCACGGCGGAGACGATGCTGCTCGAGCTGTCGGACCCCGGCAGGATCACTGGCGGGGTCGAGCTGGCCTCGTTGCTCGAAGCGTGGGGCTTTGTCCGCAGCGGCCGGCTCGACGGCGGGGACCCGGAAACCGCGCTGTTCTACATCCATCCCGAGCACCCGTTCCTGCACATGTCGATTCCGATCGGGGGGCCGCTGCCCCGCTACGTCATGGACTACGCCTTCCACCTGATCCGATCGGTCGAGAACAGAACCAGCGAGTCCACGGATGAGTAGATCGCTCCCGCCATACCATATCCGCCTTTACTGGCCCGAGTCGCGGCCCGACGGCAGTGAATGGTGGCTCGTGACGTTCGAGGAGCTGCCCGGCTGCATGGTGCAGGGCCGGTCGATGAGCGAGGCGGAGGCGCGACTGTGGCGGATCCTTCCCGGGTATCTCAAGGAGATTCGACGCAGCGGGCAACCGGTTCCTGAGCCGCTCGAGACTCCCGCTCCGTCGATCGAGGGCATCAGCGTGGTGATGGTCCCGGGCGGCATTCAGGGACGCCCCACCGATCCAGACATGACCGCCCCGATGACGGCGGTCGGGGAGCTGCGCTCCGCCGCCGCCCGCGCCGACGCATCACTGCTGGGCTCGTAACCACGGCTTGAAATCGGCTTGAGAGCGCGAGGAGAAGGTGTAGGCGCATATGGGCGCCTCCCTGCTCCTTTTCGTGTACGCGTTCCTGTCGAACGTCGCCCTGGCGGTCGTCCCCCACGAGCCGGTGGTCATCTGGTACGGGGCCCACCACGGCGTCCTGGTCACCGCGGTCGTCGCCACCGCCGGCACCGTCGCCGCGGCGTGGACCGACCACCACCTCTTCGCGGCGAGCATCCACCGTTTGACGCGGCGCGCGGCCGCTGCTGGATCGGCCCCGTCGCTCGCACTGCGCTGGTTCGAGCGGGCTCCCTTTGCCGTGCTCGCGCTGAGCGGCGTCACGCCGTTGCCGTTCTTCCCATTCAAGCTGCTGGCCTTCGCCGCGCGCTACCCGCGCGGCCGCTACCTCGCCGCAGTCGTCGCGGGCCGCCTGCCGCGCTACCTGCTGCTGGCGTGGCTCGGCATGGCGGTGCGGCTGCCCACGTGGACGCTCGCCGCCGCGGCCGTCCTGCTGCTCCTTCCGACCCTGAGGATGATGCGATGCGCGACCCCCAACGCGAACTGACCTTCTGGCTCGCCGAACCCGAACGGCGTCTGCTGCGCGCGACCGCCCGGCGCGTCCCGAACGCGGTCAGCTCCGACCATTTCACGGCGCTGGGCGTGCTCGGCGCGACCGCGGCCGGGATCGCCTACGCCGTGAGCGCCGCGCATGTGTGGTGGCTCTGGGTGGCGACGGCGGCGCTGGTGATGAACTGGCTGGGTGACAGTCTCGACGGAACGCTGGCACGGGTGCGCCACACCGAACGCCCCCGCTACGGCTACTACCTCGACCACCTCGTGGACGCGTATGCGACCGCGGTCATCGGCATCGGCCTCGGCCTGTCGCCGTTCTTCAGTCTCGGGGTCGCGCTCGGACTCGTGGTCGTCTACCTCGCGCTGTCGATCAACGTCTATCTCGAGTCGGCGGTATTCGGAAAGTTTCGCCTCGGCTATGGGCGGTTCGGCCCGACGGAGGCGCGCCTGGTGCTGATCCTGCTGACCCTGGCGCCGGTCTTCCTCCCCGCAGCCACCACACGCCTGCTCGGCGATGGCGCACTCGCCGCCGCGGCGCTCGTGATGCTCGCGATGCTCGTGGTGCGGTGCGCACGCAACCTGCGCGACCTCGCCCGCCTCGAGCCGCCCCTTACCCCCGGTCGACCAGTGCCCGCACGCGCCGGAACACGGCGTGCCACATCGCTCGCGTGAGCGTCCCGGTATTGGTGTTCTGGCGGCTGGGATGGTAGGAGGCGACGAGCCAGGTGCCGTCGGGAAGCCGGGTCACGGCGCCGTGGGCGAAGCGGGCGCGCCATCCCGAGACCTTGAGGAACGCGTCGTGACCGACGCGTCCCAGCGCGAGCACGACGCGCCGCCGCGTGAGCAGCTCGAGCTCTAGGGCGAGCCAGGGCCGGCAGTTGGCCAGCTCGCGCGGCGTCGGCTTGTTCCCGGGGGGCGCGCAGCGCGCGGCTGCGGTGATCCAGCAATCGCGGAGCGTCAGGCCGTCCGTGCGGCTCGTGGCCACCGCCCGACTGGCGAAGCCGTAGCGATGCAGCGCGGCGTAGAGCCAGTCGCCGCTCGCGTCGCCGGTGAACATGCGGCCGGTGCGGTTCGACCCGTGCGCACCCGGGGCGAGGCCGACGATCACGAGGCGGGCGCGGGGGTCGCCGAAGGCCGGGACCGGCCGGCCCCAGTACGTCTCGGCGGCGTAGGCACGGCGTTTCTCACGGGCGATGCGCTGGCGGTAGGCGACCAGCCGCGGGCAGCGCGTGCACAGCGTCACGCGGCGCTCGAGCACGGCGAGCGCCCGCGCGGGGGCCCTCACCGCTGGGCGGACCAGGTCCCCGTGAAGGTGTAGGTGATGGTCTGATCGCCCACGGAGCAGACGACGTTGCCGTCGAGGCGATCGGTGGTCTCGACGGGCGTGTGACCGTCGTACTGGCAGTTGGGTGCTTTGAAGCGGATGGTGCGGCCGGCGATGTGCCCTTCGGTGACCGCGCCCGAGTCGGTGTTGTCGGCGGTCCCCTGGGGCGTCGTGCAGTAGCCGCGCTGGCCGTACACGCCGACGAATCCGTTCACCGACTGCATGATGTCGTACGTCCCCGAATCGAGGCACGTCGCGTGATGCACGATGTCGCTGTACCGCTCGACGTAGCGCCAGCGCCCGGAGATGTCGACGAGGTTGGGGTTCGTGCCGCCGCCGCCACAGGCGAGCACGATGGCGCAGGCCACGGTGGGCAGCACGAGAACACGACGGCTGATGACGAGTGATCGAGCGGGCATCGTCGGCTCCGGTTCCCTACGATACAGCACGTTTCACGAGCACGCGAGCCTTGTTGCCCAGCGGCAGGGAGCGGTAGACGAGGTACTTCAACGGGTTGACGGCATAGGTCTCCCAGTGCGCCAGCACGAGGCCCGCCTGCTGAGCGGCGAACGCGAAGGACGCGCGGCAGAACTCCTGCACGTGCCCCGGCACGTAGTCGGACCGGTAGCGATGGCGGTGCAGATGCCAGCGACGCAACGCCCGCCGCACCTTCCCGTCCAGCGCATCGATGTTGGGGAACTCGAGGACACCGATCCCACCGGGAGCGAGCAGGTCGCGGATGTTGCGCAGCGCGCCGACCGGGTCGGAGAGGTGCTCGAGCACGTGCGTCAGGATCACGACGTCCCAGCTCCCCGGTGCGCCGCGGAAGCCTGCGATGTCGGAGGTCTCGACGTCGAGGCCGAGTGTTTCGCGGACGAGAGCGACTTGCTCGGGGAAGAGCTCCACCCCATGCACCTGCCAGCCGTCCTGGCGCGCGAGATGCAGCACGATGCCGTCGCCGCAGCCGAGGTCGAGCATGCGGCCGGGCGGCCGGCGATGGCGACGGATGAAGGCGTAGGTCTGGCGGTGCCCGCGGTTCTGTCGCGTCGGCCGGTCTGGGTCGATGCGCGACATCACGTACTTCTCCTGATTCACGCCGGTGCTGGTGTCATACAGCACGAGTGTGCAGCGCCGGCAGCGGTAGAAGCGGAACTGGTCCTCATTGCCCTGCGTGTAGAACAGCGGCAGGTCGCGTTCGCCGCAGAGCTTGCAGTTCATGAGGGTGTTCGCCGAACCCTACACCGTGAGCTCGATGCGGTTGCGCTCAGGGTCCAGCACGACCGCCTCGTAGTAGCCGTCTCCGGTCACGCGCGGATCCGATTCCACCGACACGCCACTGTGCCGCAGCGTCGCGATCGCCTCATCGACGGCCGCGCGACTGCCGAGCGCCAGGGCGATGTGGGCACAGCCGGCCGGAGGCGAGGACGGCGCTCTGCCGGGCTGGTGCATGAGCTCGAGGCGGGCGCCATCGCCGAATGACAGGAAATACGACTTGAAGCCGGTGACGCGGTTCTCGTAGAGCCGACCGCTCGTGGCCCCCAGTGTCTCCGCGTAGAACGCGCGCATGATTTCGAGGTCGCGGGTCCAGATGGCGACATGCTCGATGCGTGCCTTCACGGCTTCCACGCAAGGACCAGGAGCGTCGTCCCGCACCACCCGAGGGTTCCCCCGATCGTTCCGAAGAGGCCACCCGCGAATAATGCGCTCACGATGAGCATGGTCCTGAAGAACGTCGGCGACTGGACCATCGCGCGACTGGTCGAGTCGTAGCGCGCCGCTTGGGGAAAAGCCCTGAGATACCAGTCCGGCAGCTTGACGCTCTGGCGATTCCGTGCCTGCGCGGCTACCGATTGCAGCTCCGCGGTCGTCGGGCGTGGGATCATCGCAAGAAACAGCGACCAGAGCAGGATCCCCAGCGCCATGGACGCGAACACGCTCCCGACCAGCGCCGCGATCCGACTGACCGGGCGACCGAGTCGTTGTGCCCGGCGCCGCACCAGCCACATGCCCACCGGGGCCGCGACGATCGCGCCAACGGACACGACGAAACCCACCAGGAACACGGCGACACCGGCGACCCCGCTCAGCAGACGAACGACGAGGGGAAGCGGCGGCTTGAGTGCTACAAGCGTCGACGCTGACGGATCGATAGGGTCGTGCATGCCGTATTGCCATAATAGCCGGTCAGTCTCGTGGCAGCTTGCCGAGAGTACGCAGGCGCGGTAAGTGCTGTTCCAAGTAGATTAGCGACGCACACCAAACGGGAGCGACTACGATGCAGGACAGCGAACTGAGAGCGATCGTTGCGGCCATCATCCTGTCCGGGGATCGATCGCCGACCCAATCCGCCAGCATCCAGGGTGCGCTGAAAGCCGCGAAAGAACTGATTGCCGCAGCTGGGAAATGGGAGCCGTGAGGTGCAAGGAAGACGAAGGCGGGCTCACCCGCTGGCGCGTCGCTGACGCGCTTGCTAGGTTGCCTGCCCCGGACCGCGGGCAGGCTGCATCGTCCTGCGAGTGGCCCCAGATCGACGACACGCGGGTCCGAGGTGTTGACGGGAGAGGTGGCCGAGTGGCTGAAGGCGGCGGTTTGCTAAACCGTTATAGGGGCTAATACCCTTATCGGGGGTTCGAATCCCCCCCTCTCCGTGCTAAAGAATGCCCAATGTCCAATGATCAATGTTCAATGAACATTGAGCATCGATCACTGAACATTGAGCATTGAAATCAATCATTACCCATGACCACCCGCGTCCGCTTCGCTCCCTCCCCGACCGGCTACCTCCACGTCGGCGGCGCCCGCACCGCCCTCTTCAACTGGCTCTATGCCCGCCATACCGGCGGCAGGTTCCTGCTGCGCATCGAGGACACCGACAAGCAGCGCTCCACCGACGCGCACACCCAGGTCATCATCGACGGCCTGGACTGGCTGGGGCTCGACTGGGACGAGGAGGTCGTGTTCCAGGGGGCGCGCATCGTGCGCCACCAGGAGGCCGCCGACCGGCTGCTCGCGGAGGGGAAGGCGTATCTCGATGACGGAGCGATCCGCTTTCGCATGCCGCAGGGCGAGATCGCCTGGGACGACGCCGTCCACGAGCGCATCGCGTTCCAGGGCGAGGACCTCAAGGACTTCGTCATCCTGCGCACCGACCGCACGCCGATCTACAACCTCGCCGTCGTCGTCGACGACGTGGACATGAACATCACGCACGTGCTGCGCGGCGACGATCACATCTCGAACACGCCGAAGCAGATCGCGCTGTACCGCGCGCTGGGACACGAGCCGCCCGTGTTCGGCCACGTCCCGATGATCAACGGCATGGACGGGAAGAAGCTCTCCAAGCGCCACGGCGCGACCGCCGTCGGCGACTATCAGCACCTCGGCATCCTCCCCGCCGCGATGCGCAACTTCCTCGCCCTGCTCGGCTGGAGCCCCGGCGGCGACCGCGAGATCATGACGCGCGACGAGATGGTGCAGCTGTTCTCGTTCGACGGCGTCCAGAAGAAGGCCGCCGTGTTCGACACGACGAAGCTCGAGTGGATGAACGGCCAGTACCTCTCGGCATCGACTCCGGACGAGCTGTTCCCGCTCATCGCGCCGCAGCTCGCCGAGCTGGGCGTCGACGGTGGCCGCGACGCCGTGCTGCGCGCGATCGGCGCGGTGAAGACGCGCAGCCGCACGACGATCGACGTCGCGAGACAGGTGGCCGTGCGCCTGGACGCGAAGTTCGTGACGCTCGACGAGAAGGCAGTGAAGGAAATCGGGAAGGATCCCGCGGGCTACCAGCAGGCGCTCACGGCCGCGCTCGATGCGCTCACGGGCATCGAGTGGACGCCGCAGGCGCTCGAGCAGGCGCTGCGCGCCGTCGCCGAACAGCTCGGCGTCGCCGCGGGCAAGGTGTTTCAGCCGATCCGCATCGCCCTCACCGGCGGAACGGTTTCAGAGCCCGTCAACGAGCTGCTGTTCGTCATCGGGAAGGATGCGGCGATTCGCCGCCTCGAGGCGGCCGTCAGGGCTGCGCGGTAGCGGTCGTCGTGTCGCCCCGCTGGCGCTTCTCCTCATCCCGCGCTTCCTGATTGCGCTGCCGCAGCTCGCGCACGTAGCGCCGGAAATCCTCGAGATTCTGAGCCCGTGTCGCAGCCTGCATGATGTCGGCCCGCATGTCGGCCAGGTGGCGCTGCCGCACGGACTCGTCGTAGTTGCCCGGCGGCAGGAGACTGCCGAGCAGGGCCAGCACCGGCGTCGGCACCTTCACCCCGGCGACGTAGATGCCGCTCGAGTCGAGCCCCCACACCGGCTTGCCGTTGGCGCCGCGCGCGACCCAGGCGGGCGCGCGGCGATCCCGCTGCGCCGAATCGATGATGACGTTGAGCGAATCGACCATGGCGCGCAGGCGCCGCACGATCACCGAATCGCGCGGCGCGTGATCCTGGTAGATCGCGTCGGCGACCTCCGTCGGCAGCGCGGGACGAGGGCTCACCCACAGCTTGCCGTCTCCCACGGCGGGGCCGAGGATGAACCCCGGGCGGTGCCGCTCCGGCTGGATCGGGATGACGGCGGTCGGCGCCGTCGTGGTCGCGAGCGTCTCGGGTGGCACGGCGGGGAGCACGGGACGCGCACGCTGCCGGCCGGTGCCGGCATGCTCGTCGAGGCCGCGGCCGGGTCGCACGCCGGCAAACGGCGGCAGCTCGGGCTCGGGCGCGAGCACGATGTACTCCACGGGTTGCCGCGTGAACTCGATTTTCAACAAGACGGCGATGCCGAACGCCGCGAGATGCAACCCCACGGCGATGGCCCAGGCCGTCGTCGGCCGGATGCGCCGCTCCCCGGTCTCAAACAGCGGCCAGCACCTTGCCGAGCCGCTGCGCGGCTTCGATGAGCCGCGGCGTCTCGACGGTGAGCGCGATCCGGAAGAATCCCTCGGCGCCGGCGCCGAACGCCGTACCGGGAAGCGTCACCACGCCGACGTCCTCGAGCGCGCGGCGCTGGAACTCCGCCGACGCCAGACCCTCGGGCAGCGGAATCCACAAATACATCGTGGCGCGCGGCGTCTCGACCTCGAAGCCTTCCGAGCGCAGCGCCGCGACCATCGCGTCGCGCCGCTCGCGGAAGCGCGCCACGTAGCCCGCCGCGATCTCTTCGGCGCGCTCGAGCACCGCCGCGCCGGCCGCCTGCACCGCGAGGAACGCCCCGGTGTCGACGTAGTTCTTCACCTTGGCGAGCGCCGCCACGAGCTCGGGCCGTCCCACCGCGAACGCGAGCCGCCACCCTGTCATGCAGAAACTCTTCGAGAGCGAGTGAAACTCCATCGCGACGTCCTGCGCGCCGGGAATCTCGAGAATGCTGGGCGCGACGTAGCCGTCGAAGCCGATCTCGCAGTAGGGATTGTCGTAGGCGATGAGCAGATCGTGGCGGCGGCAGAACTCGATCGTCCGCTCGAGGTAGTCGCGCGGCGCCACGGCGGCGGTCGGATTGTTGGGATAGTTGAGATAGACGAGCTTCGCCCGCTTCACCACGTCGGCCGGCAGCTCCTCCAGCTCCAGCAGAAAATCGGTGCGCGGGGTGAGCGCCACGCAGACCGGCTGCGCCGCAGCGAGCACCGTGCCGCCGTGGTACACGGCGTAGCCGGGCTCGGGGACGATGGCGCAATCGCCGGGATCGAGCACCGCCGCCGCGAGGTGGGCGATCCCTTCCTTGGAGCCGAGCAGCGGGTGCAGCTCGGTCGTGGGATCGATCGTGAGTCCGAAACGGCGTTTCAGGTATCCCGCCGCCGCGGTACGGAAGGCGCTGAGACCGATCTGGAAGCCGTAGCGGCTCATCGCCGGGTCGCGCACGGCGCGGCTCAGCGCCTCGACCGCCACGGCCGGCGGCGCGAAGTCGGCGTCCCCCGCGCCCACGTCGATCAGATCGACGCCCTGCTCGAGCAGGCGCCGCTTGATGGCCGGGATGTGGGCCATGGGGTAGCTGGGCAACTGATCGAGACGCCTGCTGAATTGCACGGGTTCCTCTCTTTGAGAAGCGTCATCGGTTATCGGTTGTCGGTATCTACTGATTACCGAGTACCGATAACGCTTTTCAATCTACTACGGTGCTCCAGCCCTCGGCCGGAACAGCGCCGGCGCCTGTGCAATCGCATCCACCGCAATGAGCATCCCGTCCTGCGGCAGCGCCTGCACCCCCACGACGAGCCCCGTGGGCGGATTCCTTTCCGGGAAGAACTCAGGCGCCGCCTGCCGTATGACGGCGAGATCCTGCTGATGATAATTGACCACGTACACCGTCACTTTGACGACGTCGGATGGAACGTTGCCCGCGATCCGCAACACCAGGCCCAGGTTGGCGAAGGCCTGCTTCGCCTGGGCGGCGAGGTCCCCTGCCCCCACCAGATGCCCGGCGCTGTCGAGCGGGACCTCCCCCGAAACGTAGGTCACGAAGCCGATACGGACGGCGTGCGTAAAGCCGTCGAGCTGAGCCATCGTTCCCGGATTGACGAATCGTCGATTGGAGGGCTCGGCCCCCTGTTGCCCGCTGAACCCGCCGCCCGGCACGGCGCATCCGGCCAGCGTCACTGCCAGCACACCCAGCACGCGATACCGCTGCATCGACCTGCCCTCCGTGGCGATTCCTACGTTCCAGCCCGCGCCGATGTTGGCGCGAGCGGTTCCATGCTGCTACCGTGGCGCGCGAAGAATTCCTCGCACGCGTCGCGAATTTCTTCCCAGGGCCCGATGATGCGGTCCGCCCGCGGCAGTCCCTCGAGCACCTGCGCGCCGTAGCGACGCGTCACCACGCGGCGATCGAGCAGCACCACGGCGCCCACGTCGGCGCGGCTGCGGATCAGGCGCCCGAATCCCTGCTTCAGCCGCAGCGCGGCGTGCGGCAGCAGATATTGGGTGAACCCATCGTGCCCCTGCGACTCGAGCCGCTCCACCCGCGCCGCGGTGAGCGGCTCGGTCGGCACTTTGAACGGCAGCTTGGCGAGAATCAGGACGCGCAGCGCCCGTCCCGGCACGTCGACCCCTTCCCAGAACGAATCGGTGCCGAGCAGCACGGCGTTGCCCGCTTCGCGGAAGCGGCGCAGTAGCCGGTCACGCTGATCCTCTCCCTGCACAAGCAGCGGCCAGCGCGGCCCTACGCGCGCGCGCACGGCTTCGGCGGCGCGCCGCAGTGCGCTGTGACTCGTGAACAGGCAGAACACGCCGCCGTCCGCGGCATGGGCCAGCTCCACGAGCACGCGTGCGACGGCGGCATCGTGCCCCGCAGCGTCCTCCTTCGGCTCGGGGAGATCGGTCGGAATTCCGAAGAGACACTGGCTTGCGAAGTCGAACGGGGACGGCAGCACCTCGCGCACGGTCACGCGCGACGGCGGCAACGCGAGCCCCAGCCGCTCCTCCAGGAATCCGAAGTCGCCGCCGGCGGCGAGCGTCGCACTGGTAAGCACGACCGTCTCCACGCGATCGAACAGCGCCTCTTTGAGGACCGACGCGAGATCGAGCGGCACCGCGGCGAGGCCGATGCTCGTCGCTTTCTTGCCGCGCCGCTCGAGCCAGCGCACGGCCGGCGCCACGCGATCGGCGCGCGTGGGGCGCAGGCTGGCGGTGAGTCCGCGCGCCGCCATGTCGAGCCGCCGCAC
>CAZXKN010000081.1:0-18390 GCA_964641815.1 uncultured Gemmatimonadaceae bacterium
TCCCATCGAGCCGCCGATCGAGCCGATGCTGGCGAAGGCGGCTGAGTCGATCCCCGCAGCCGGAGATTTCCTGTTTGAGCCGAAGTGGGACGGGTTCCGAGCCATCGTGTTCCGCGGCACGACCGACCTCTACATCCAGAGCCGCGACCTGAAGCCGCTGGACCGCTACTTCCCGGACGTCCACGACACCCTGCTCGAGCAGCTGCCGAAAGGGTGCGTGATCGACGGCGAAATCGTCATCGCCACGTCCGACGGACTCGACTTCGGCCTGCTGCAGATGCGCCTGCACCCGGCCGCGTCCCGCGTAGCGAAGCTGGCGCAGGCCACGCCGGCATCGTTCGTCGCGTTTGACGTGCTCGCTGCGAAGGGCAAGAGCACGATGGACGTGCCGCAAGCCCAACGTCGCGCACTGCTCGAGAAGATGCTGGGCGATGCGCGCCCGCCACTGCACGTCACACCGATGACCGATGACCGGAAACTGGCAGCCCAATGGCTCGACCAGTTCGAGGGCGCGGGACTGGACGGCGTCGTCGCCAAACCCGTGGCCGGGTCGTATCAACCCGGCAAGCGCGCCATGGTCAAGATCAAACACGTGCGCAGTGCCGATTGCGTCGTGGCGGGCTTCCGCTGGCACAAATCGGGGAAGGACACCGTGGGCTCGCTGCTGCTCGGGCTGTACGACGCCGAGCGGCAGCTGCAGCACGTCGGGGTGACGTCGTCGTTCTCGATGGCGATGCGCAAGCAGCTGGTGAAGGAGCTGGCGCCGCTGCGCAAAAACGCCCTCGACAAGCATCCCTGGCGGGGCTGGGCCGAGGCACAAGTGACCGGCCGGATGCCCGGGGGTCAGAGCCGCTGGAGCCAGGGGAAAGACCTGTCGTGGGAGCCGTTGCGGATCGAGCGGGTGTGCGAGGTGAAGTACGACCACATGGAGGGCGACCGCTTCCGCCACGGCACCACGTTCCTGCGCTGGCGGCCCGACAAGGACCCGGCCGATTGCCGCTACGATCAGCTCGAGGTCACCCGCCCGTTCGCCCTGAAGAAGGTGTTCGCCGCGAAATCACGACCGGGCCGATAGCTCGGGGTCGTCGGGATCGAGCTTGCCCTGGCGCGGACGGAGCTTGGCGGGGACGTGCTCGAGGTTGATGCGAACGCGGGTCCAGGTCGTGAAACGTCCGCGCATCGAGTCCACCAGAATATCCGCCGGCTCGAGATACTCCGCCGCCCTGGCGTGGCGTTTCTTCCAGCGTTTCAATCCTTCCAGGGCCTCTTTCTTGACGCGCGAACGGCCGATCTCGATCAGCGGATGCTGCGCGGCGCGCGCCTTGGAGGGCTGCACGCGCTTCGGCTCTCCGGGCTGTTTCCTGAAGTGGGGCGGCCAGGCGGCGTCGCCCAGCCCCGCGCGCTCGTCCCGCACCGCCAGCTCGAGCAACGCGTCGAGCGAGCCCACCTGTCCGTCGATGCCGGCATGGCGGTCACCGATCGCGGCGAATCGTTTCGGCATCGTCTCCAGCGTGAAGTCTTCGGGGTCGCAATCGGGGACTTCTGTCCAGTCGAGCGGCGCCGACACGCGCGCGTCGGCCGTGGGGCGCACCGAGTAGGCCGACGCGACGGTGCGATCCTTGGCGTTCTGGTTGTAGTCGATGAACACGCCGTGGCGCTCTTCCTTCCACCATTTGCTGGTCGCGAGAGCGGGCGCGCGCCGCTCCACTTCGCGGGCCAGGGCGAGCGCCGCGCGGCGCACGTCGCCGAACTCCCAGCGTGGCGCGAGGCGCACCACGACGTGCATGCCCCGGCTGCCCGACGTCTTGGGCCAGCCGACCAGCCCGACGTCCGCGAGCGTCGCCCGGACGACGCCTGCCACCTCCCGCACCTGCGGCCACGTGATCCCGGGGACGGGATCGAGGTCGACGCGCAGCTCGTTGGGATGATCGAGATCGTCAGTGCGTACGGCGTGGGGATGCAGCTCGAGGCAGGCGAGATTCGCCATCCAGGCGAGCGCCGCGGCGTCGCGCGGCACGACCTCTTCGGCCGTCCGTCCCGACGGGAACGACAGCGTTACGACCTCGATCCACGGCGGCCGCGACTGGGGCGCCCGCTTCTGATAGAAGAACTCCCCCTTGATCCCGTTGGGGTAGCGCACCAGCACGTTGGGCCGGTTGCCGGCGCCGCGCAGCGCTCCCTCGGCGACGGCGAGGTAGTACTGCACCAGGTCGCGCTTCGTGTAGCGGGGCTTGGGGAAGAGAATCTTGTCGGGATTCGAGAGGGTGACCTCCCGTCCCGCCACGGCGATCAGCTCGGTATCGCCGCTCGCCGCGTCGGCCCGGGAACGGGGCTTTGCCGGTCGGCGCTTCATGGCAGGAGCGCCGGCTCCGCGTGGCGCAGCTCGTAGCGCCGCCCCGGGGTATCCCGCAGCGCGGCCGGAAGGGCGTCGGTCACGAGGGCAGAATATACGACGCGGCTAGGAAGCGGACGCGCGAGCGTAGCGCAGCTTGACGTTGCCGGAGGGAAACGCCGTTGCCTCGAGCAGCGTGAGTCGCAGGGACTGCGGCAGCCCCGTGAGGAGCGAGCGGCCGTCTCCGAGGAGCAGGGCGTTGACGACGAACTGATACTCGTCGATCAACCCGTGCCGCGTGAGCAGCGAGGCGATGGTCCCGCTGCCGAAGATCAGCATGTCGCTCCCGGGTTGGCGCTTCATCGCATCGATTTCCCGCGGGTCGAACGTGCGCACGATGGTCGAGTTGCTCCACGTCACCGCCTGGCGCGTGCGCGAGAACACGATCTTCTTCGCCGCGTTGATCCAGATCGCCATGCCGCGCATCTCGACCGAGCGTCCCGGGCCGTGCGGGCTCGGCGCGGTCTTCGAATCGTCGAGGGCGTGTGGCCAGAACGATTCGAACATCTCGTAGGTGCGACGGCCGAACAGGATCGTCCCCGGGTCGGGGCCGCTTCCCAGGGCGGCGGTGCGATCGGCATCGGCCATGATCGAGCGATCGAGCTCCGGGTCCTGGATCGCCCAGCCGAGGCTTCCGTCCAGAGCGGCGAAGTATCCGTCGGCCGTCACATTGTTGAACGCCACGATGCGTCGCATGCATCACTCCTTCGGTCGCTGGCGACACGTCCATCCGAACGGCATCTTGTTCTTCCCCATTAATGATAGACATCCGCCCTATGCGCCGATCGAATCTCGTCGTCCTGGCTCTGGTCCTCGCCCCCTGGGCCGGTTCCCGTGGACAATCGTCGAGCGACCACCAGGTGCGCGTCGCCCAGGGACTGCTGGAGGGCATCGACGCGGCGAAGCCGGGCGTCCGGGCCTTCCTCGGGATTCCGTACGCCGCGCCCCCCGTCGGCAACAAGCGCTGGGCTGCGCCCGAGCCACCGGCGTTGTGGCACGGTGTCCGGGCGGCGGGGAAATTCGGCAACCGCTGTATCCAGACACACCCCTGGCCCGACATGCTGTTTCAGAGCGCCGCCGAGAGCGAAGATTGCCTGTCGCTCTCGGTGTGGACGCCCGGGAAGTCGGGCGACCACCTCCCCGTGATGGTCTGGATCCACGGCGGCGGCTTCTTCGCGGGCGCGAACGACGAGCAGCGCCACGACGGCTCGGCGCTGGCCGCGAAAGGCGTCGTGCTCGTCGCCATCAACTACCGCCTCGGCGTGATGGGATTCCTCGCGCATCCGGAGCTCACCGCGGAATCGCCCCGGCACGCCTCGGGCGATTATGGGTTGCTCGATCAGATCGCGGCGCTGCGCTGGGTGCACGACAACATCGCCGCGTTCGGTGGTGACCAGAAAGACGTCACGATCTTCGGCGAGTCCGCTGGCTCGTTCGCGGTGAGCGCCCTGATGGCGTCGCCGCTAGCGCGGGGGTTGTTCCACAAGGCGATCGGCGAGAGCGGGGGCTACTTCCGCTCCGGCGGGCTGACGCTCCTGCCGCTGGCGGCGGCCGAGCGGCGCGGCACCGATCTGGCGCACGCGGTCGCGGCCAAGTCCCTCGCGGAGCTGCGGGCGCTCCCGGCCGCCAGGTTGATCGACGCCCTGGGCCGCAACGTCGGGTTCGACCCCATCCTGGACGGCTACGTGCTGCCCGCGGATCCCCTCAGTGTGTTCAGCGCGGGCCGCCAGGCGAAAGTGCCGCTCCTCGCCGGCTGGAACTCCGCCGAGATCAAGCTTCCGCCGACGACCGTCGCCGCCTTCGAGCAGCAGCTCGCGGCCGCATTCCCGCAGGATCTCGATTCGGCCCGCCTGTTCTATCCCGCCCACGACGACCGCGAGGCCCGCCTCTCGGCCATCGCGCTCGCGAGCGACAACTTCATCGCGTTCGGCACCTGGAAGTGGATCGAGCTGCACGCGGCGACCGGTGGCGTGCCGGTGTACCGCTATCTCTTCGACCAGCCGATGCCGCCCGACTCGGGCCCGCCGCCGCTCGACGATCCCGGCGCCGCGCACGCGATGGAGATCGAATACGTGTTCGGGACGCTCGACTCGCGCCACCTCGCCTGGCGCGAGGTCGATCGCACCGTCTCCGACCTGACGGCGACGATGTGGACCAACTTCGCCAAGCACGGCGATCCCAACGGTCCCGGTGTGCCGGCCTGGCCACAGTGGACCGCGCCCGGAGAGAAGCGGCTGATGCGGATCAACGCCGCCGCGGCTGCCGAGCCGGAGAAGGATCGCGCCCGCTACGAGTTCCTCGACCGGCTGGACCGCCGCACGCGCAGCGCCGGTCAGTAGGTGGCTCCATGACCGATTCCACCCTTTCGAGACGCACGTTCCTGGTGCGCACCGGTGCCGGCGGCGCTCTCCTCGCACTGCCGCCCTGGCTGCGGCTGCCGCTCGATGGTCGCCGCTCGCCTGACACGTTTCCGGCCGCGGTTCCCGCGGGCCTGTTCTCCTCGGGTCTCGAGTGGCGTCTGCTCGGCCCGTTCCGCGGTGGCCGCGTCGACGCCGTCTCGGGCGTTCCCGGGCGGCCCAACGAGTTCTACTTCGGTCACGTGAACGGCGGTGTCTGGAAGACGATCGACGCGGGCCGGGTGTGGGAGCCGGTATTCGACGGCCAGCCGGTGGCGTCGATCGGCGCCCTCGCTGTGGCGCCCTCGGCGCCCGACGTGATCTACGCGGGCAGCGGCGAATCGACGCTGCGCGATTCGACGGGGTTCGGCAACGGCGTGTACAAGTCGACCGACGGCGGCAGCACCTGGACCCATCTCGGGCTCGACGACACGCAGCACATCGGCAAGATCGCCGTGCATCCGGCGAATCCCGACATCGTCTTCGTCGCCGCGGTCGGCCACTATTACGGGCCCAGCGCCGAGCGCGGCGTGTTCCGCTCGCAGGACGGGGGCAAGAGCTGGCAGAAGGTGTTGTACAAGAACGAAAACGTCGGCGCCGTGGAGGTCGTGATCGACCCCGGCAATCCGCAGGTGCTGTACGCCGGGCTCTGGAACACGCGGCGGCCACCCTGGTTCGTCTACCCGCCGACCAACGGCCCGGGCGGCGGCATCTACAAGTCGACCGACGGCGGCGACACCTGGCAGCAGCTCACGCAGGGATTGCCGGCCGAAGGCATCGGGCGGACGGGGATCGCGGTGGCGCCGGGCCGGTCGCAGCGAGTCTATGCCGTGGTGGATTGCCTGCTTCCCGAGCCGGGCGCTCCACCGCCGCCCGCGCCCCCCCCGCCTGCGCCGGGCGCCCCGCCGCAACGCGACACCACGCCGCGCCAGGGCGGCTTCTTCCGCTCCGACGACGGCGGCGCCACCTGGACGCGTCTCTCCTCGGACATGGCCCTCTGGGGGCGCGGCTGGTACTTCGAGAAGCTGACCGTGGATCCACGCGATCCCGACCGGGTGTACGTCTCGAACGTTTCCGTGTCGCGCTCGAGCGACGGCGGCAAGACGTGGGTGTCGGTGCGCGGCTCGCCCGGCGGGGACGACTACCACCAGGCGTGGATCTCCCCCGATGATCCCGACACGATGATCGTGGGCAGCGATCAGGGATGCATCATCACCCACAACGCCCGCGCCGAGGACCCGCGCGCGGTCACGTGGAGCTCGTGGCTCAACCAGCCCACGGCGCAGATCTACCACGTCGCGGTGGACTATCGCTTCCCCTACTGGGTGACGGGCGCGCAACAAGACAGCGGAGCGGTCGCGGTGCGCTCGCGGGGGAAGTTCGCCGAGATCTCGATGCGTGACTGGGAACCGATCGGCGCGGGCGGCGAGAGCGGCTACACGGCCGGCGATCCGCTGCACCCGGGGATCATCTACGGGGAGAGCGGCACGCGCTGGGATCTGGAGCAGAACCGCCGCATCCCCGGGACCACGACGCCGCAGCCGGCCGAGCAGGTGACGCGGCGGCGCGACTGGACGCAGCCGCTCGTGATCTCGCCGGCCGATCCCCACGCGCTCTATTACGCCGACCAGTTCCTCTTCAAGTCGACCGACGGCGCGCGCAGCTGGACGCAGATCAGCCCCGACCTGACGCGCCCCAGCCCCGGCGTCCCGCCCACGCTCGACGCGGCGGCCGCTGCCGACACCGACCAGAACGGCCAGCGCGGCGTGATCTACACGATCGCGCCGTCCTCGCTCGTCGCCCCGCTGCTCTGGATCGGCACCGACGATGGGCTCCTGCAGCTGACCCAGGACGGCGGCAAGTCATGGCAGGATGTGACGCCGGCTGCGATCGGCCCCTGGAGTCGCGTGACGATGCTCGAGGCATCGCACTTCGATCGCCGTACCGCCTATGCCAGCGTGGACCGCCATCAGCTGGAGGACTTCGAGCCCTACGTCTACCGCACGCGCGACCAGGGAAAGACGTGGCAGCGCATCACGACCGGCCTGCCGAGCGGTGTCTACGTGCACACGGTCAAGGAAGACCCGCTGCGGCGCGGTTTGCTGTTCACGGGAACCGAGCGCGGTGTGTTCGTGTCGTTCGACGACGGCGATCACTGGCAGCCGCTGCAGCTCAACCTGCCGGTCACCTCGATGCGCGATCTGCAGATCTACGGCAACGACCTCATCGTGGCGACGCACGGTCGCGGGTTCTGGGTGATCGACGACATCAGCCCGCTGCGCCAGATCGACGACGCGGTCGCGGCGGCCGAGGTCTGGCTCTTCAAGCCGGCCGACGCCGTGGACGTGGATCAGGGAGACGATAACGGCACGCCGTTCCAGAAGGACGAAGCGCAGGCCGAAAACCCCGCCGACGGCGCGTATCTCTACTATTACCTGAAAGCCGAAGCGTCCGGTCCGGTGACACTCGAGATCCAGGACGCCAAGGGCACGAGCCTGCACACCTTCTCGAGTGAAACGCCCGCGCCACCCGCGCGTCCGGGAATTCCCAATACGACCGCCCTGTGGCGTCCTGAGCCCGCGCCATTCTCGCGCGGCCCGGGTTTGCATCGTGTGGCGTGGCGCCCGAACACCGGCCGCCCCGCCGGCTTCGGCGCGTTCGGCCGCCGCGGGCCCCAGGAGCCGGCGGTCACGCTGCCCGGACAGTTCACGGCGCGGCTGACCGTGAACGGCAAGACCTACACGCAGACGTTTTCCGTGCGCCCCGATCCGCGGAGCCTCGCGCAATAGTCGCGGCGTCGCAGGTCGTGGTCGTCGGCGCCGGCATCAATGGGCTCGTCGCCGCGCACTATCTCCGCAAGGGCGGCTGCCACGTCACGCTGCTCGAGCGCTCCGACCGGGTCGGCGGGGCGTGCATTTCAGACGTTGCGATGGTGCAGGGGCACTCACAGCGCTACGCGGTTGGCGCGTCCGTCCTCGGCCTCATGCCCGACTTCATCTGGCAGGAGACAGGGCTCGCCGCTCGCCTCGAGACGTTCGTTCCCGATCACGCCAAGCGCGTCTACTTCCCGGGGCCCGACGCCAGCGTCTGGATCCACCGCGACCCGGAGGCGCTCGAGCGGGAGTTCCGGGAGCACTGGGGGGAAACGGGCGACGTCGCCGGATTCCGCCACGATGAAGCCAGCGTCGTGGCGTTTCTGCAGGCGGGCTATCGCGACGCCGTGGCACCGACGCTCGCCGCTGCGCGCGAGCGCCTCGGCAAGAAGCTCGTGAAGCTCTGGATCACCGGGAGCGCGTGGGATCTGCTCGACCACTACTTCACCGCCGACCGCACCAAGATCTACATGGCGATGACCGTGACCGAGAGTGGTCCCGTTTCGCTCAAGGATCCCTATTCGGCGTTCACCCTGCCGCTCATGGACTCGGGGTCGGTGTTCGACGGCTATTACGGATTCGTGAAGGACGGGATCTGGCGGGTGACCGAAGAGCTGGCCCGGATCAACCAGGACCTGGGCGTCGACATCCGGCTCGGCGCGCGCGTAGAGCAGGTGGACCCGCAGATCGGCAAGCTGCGCTACTCTCGAGGGGGGCAGGCCGCGCAGCTGCCCTTCGATCATCTGGTGCTCGCCACCGACCCGCTCACCGCCGCGCGGGTGATCGGAGATGGCGCGTTCACGGCACGGGTCGAGGCGAAGCGGTTTCTCGGATCGAGCGGCAAGCTCACGCTCCTGTTCCAGCGCCCTGCGCAGTGGAAGGAGGGGACGACGGGCTCGCACAGCGAGGCGGCATTCCGCTTCATCTTCGCCGTCGACTCGCTGCAGGCATTCGAGAAGGCAACACTGCGTCCCGCTGCCGACGGCGTCGACTACGAGCCGGGCTACATCCAGATCTATCCCGAAGGGGCGGCGATGCGGCAACTCGGACTGGTCGAGCCGTTCGATCGACTGACGCTGTTCTTCAAGAATCTGGCGCTCAACCGGGAAGGGGCGGTGCTCCCTGAGGTCGTCGAGGCGGTGCAAGCGCAGCTGTTCCCGTATCTTGTGAACCCTGAGGACTGCGTGTGGAGCCGGCTGCTCACCCCGCGCGACCTGCAGCAGTTGTTTCTGTTCCCGGGCGGGAACCTCGACCACACGATGCTGGTGGGTGGGCAGCAGTTCTCCGACCGGCAGTTCGCGGCCGATCCCGGGCGGGACTTCTATCGGTTCGGATTGTGGCCGAACGTGGCGTACTGCGGAGCAGGGGCCTACCCCTGCGGTTCGATTGCCGGGACGCCGGGCTACATGTGCGCGCAGCAGCTGCTGCGGCGAGGATCGTGATGAAGAGACACCAACTGCCCTTCCTGCTTGCCGCCCTCGCCGCCCTGGCCTGCGGCAGCGACGTGACGAGCGGCGGGCGCAATCCGCAATCCGTCTCCGTGCTCACCCAGCACAACGACAACTCGCGCGCCGGTTGGAACAGCCATGAGACCGCGCTGACGACCAGCAACGTGAACCCGCAACAGTTCGGCAAGGTGCTCACGCTCCCCGTGAGCGATCAGGTGTTCGCGCAGCCGCTGGTCGTGGGGCACGTCCATATTGGGGGTGGCGACCATAACGTCGTCTACGTCGCCACCGTCGACAATGCGCTCTATGCCTTCGATGGGGACAACGGCAAGCCGTACTGGGTCCGGAACTACACGGCGTCCGGCATGCGGCCGCCGCGCAACATCGATATGACCGGAGCCTGCGGCGGCGGCTACACGGATTTCAGCAACAACATCGGCATCGTGGGGACGCCGGTGATCGATTCGGCGCGGCAGGTCCTGTACGTCGTGGTGCGCAGCACCGACGGCAACGCCTTCGTGCAGCACCTCCACGCCGTCAGCATCGTCGACGGCAGTGAGCTGTCGGGCAGTCCGGTGCAGATCAGCGCCTCGGTTTCCGGCAGCGGCACCGGCAACGTCAACACGGTGGTCTCGTTCGACGCGCAGCGGGGAAACCAGCGCCAGGCGCTGACGCTCCTGAACGGCGTCGTGTACGTGACGTGGTCCTCCCACTGCGATTGGGGGCCCTACCACGGCTGGATCCTGGGGTACGATGCCGTCAGCCTACAGCAGCGCGTGGTGTACAACGCGACGCCCGACGGCGACGCCGGCGGTTTGTGGGAGAGCGGGACCGGCATGGCGGCGGATGCCGCCGGCAACCTCTACGAGGTGGTCGGCAACGGGACCGTGGGGGATTCCGCCGATCCCGCGAGCCTGACGAATCGCTCGGAGAGTGCGCTGAAGCTGACGCCGTCGGGAGCGACGCTGCAGGTGGCCAGCTGGTTCACCCCCGCCGACTACCAGTTTCTCAACAACAACGATCTGGACTACGGCTCCGCCGGGGCGCTCCTGATTCCCGGCGCGAACTACTTCTTTACCGCCGCCAAGGACGGGACGCTCTACCTCCTCGACAAGGACAACATGGGTGGCTACCAACCCGGCGCCAACCAGGTCCAGCAGGTCATCCAGCTCACAAGCGGCGAGATGCATTTCCAGCCGGCATACTTCAAAGGCAGCGCAAAGGAATACGTCTATCTGTGGCCCGAGAACGCTCCCCTGTACGCCATTCCATTCGATCGGAGCTCGAACCAGCTGGACCGCAGCGGTGCGCTGACGATGACGAGCGGCGGCCCGACCGGCCACAGCGGGGCCGTCCTGTCGGTTTCCTCCAACGGCTCGACGGACGGCACCGGGATCGTCTGGGCGTCGTATGCCGTGAGCGGCGACGCGGAACACGACGTCAGCCAGGGCGTGCTGCGTGCCTTCGACGCCAACGACATCACCCGGCAGCTGTGGAGCAGTCTCCAGAACTCCGCGCGCGATGCGGTGGGCAATTACGCGAAGTTCGCCTCGCCGACAGTCGCCAACGGGCGCGTCTACCTGCCGACGTTCTCGAATCAGGTTGTCGTATACGGATTGTTGCGGTGACGTTGAACCCTCGAGGACGTGTTCAGCAGCTGCGCGCGGTGCACCTGACGCTCCTTCTACTGTGGGCGGTCCTGCTGCGTCCTGCGGTCGCCCAGTGCCCGGACGGCTCGCCCCCTCCGTGCGGGCGTCCTGCGCACGCGGTCGCGCCGTCCCCCAACAGCGTCGCCGTGCTCTATCTCGACAACCTCTCCCGTGACACCGCCGACGCCTTCCTCGCCGACGGCCTCACCGAGGAGATCATCATCCGTCTGGGACAGGTACCCCGCCTCGAGGTGAAGTCGCGCTATGAGGTGCAGCGGTTCCGCGGCCGGGCGGCGCAGGACCTGCCGGCGCTCGGCAGGGCTTTGGGCGCGGCCTACCTGGTGACCGGGAGCGTACAGCGCGCCGGCGACCGGGTCCGCTTGCGCTACGAAGTGATCCGCGCGGCCACGCGCACCCAGGTCGCCGGCGACGTCATCGACCGCGCCTCGAGCGACGTGCTGACGCTCGAAGCGGACATCGCGGCGGTGGTCGCGACGGCCATTACCGGCCATTTGTTGCCGGACGAGCGCAGCCGCCTCACTCGGCCGCTGACGAAGAGCCCGCCCGCGTACGAGCAGTACCTGCGCGGCGTCCAGGCGGCGCACAACTTCGGCGACGAGGCGGCACTGCGCAGCGCCGTGGCCTATTTCAACCGCGCCATCGCACTCGATTCCGGATTCGCCGCTGCGTACGCGGGGAAGGCCGTGGCGTGGAGCATGCTCGCCGACGGCTACGTGACCCCGCTCGAGGGGTACGGGCAGACCCGCGTCGCCGCGAACCAGGCGCTGGCGCGCGACTCTTCCCAGGCGCTGGCGTGGGCGATGCTGGCGAACGCGGCGTTCGCGCTCGACCTGGATGCCCCGGAGTGCGCGCGCCTGGCGCGCCGCGGCATCGCCCTGGACCCGCACGGCGGGTGGTCGCGGTTGTTCCTCTCCGGAGCGCTGTGGGCGGAGGGCAAGACCGATTCCGCCCTCGCCGAAGCGCGGCGCGCGTGGCAGAACGATTCGCTGTTCGTCATCATGAGCGTCAGCTACATCAACATGCTGGTCGAGAGCGGTCACCTCGACACGGCCGCCGTGATGATCCCGCGCATCCGGGCTATTCTCCCGGCCTCGGACGCCGACGCACTCGAGGGGATGCTCGTGGGGGCGCGGGGCGACTGGCACAACGCGGTCCGGCTCCTGGGGTGGCGCTACTACGGCGGCGCGTTCGATGCGGGGCTGTACGTGCGTGCATTGCTCGCACTCGGGGACACCGTCGCTGCGCGCGCCACGGTCGATTCGATGCTGGCGGCGCGCACGCCGGGCTACTACAACCCCGTGGCCCTGGCGCGCGCCTTTGCGGCGCTGGGCGACATCGACCGCGGCATGGAGTGGTTGGGTCGCGCGTTTGCGGAGCGGACCGCCCTGGTCGTCTGGGTGCGCCAGTATCCCGAGCTGGCGGTGTTGCGCGCCGATCCGCGCTATGCGGCGCTCGATCGGCAGTTCCGCTTCTGATGAAACCCGCCGCGCTGTCGGCATTCCTGCTCGCCGTCTGCGGCATTGGGCGCCTGGCAGGGCAATGCCCTGACGGCTCGCCCCCGCCGTGCAGCCGTGCAGCCCAGCGCGCCACGATCCCGCCCACCAGCCTCGCCGTCCTCTACTTCGAGAATGCGTCGCGCGACACCGCCGACGCGTATCTCGCCGACGGCATCACGGAAGAGATCATCAGCCGATTGAGCGAGGTCGCACGGCTGCAGGTCAAGTCGCGCTACCAGGTGCGGCGCTACCGGACCGATACGACGGGGAACGCCGCGGATATCGGTCGCCAACTGGCGGTCGCCCGCATCGTCACCGGCTCGGTGCGCCGCGCCGGCAATCGTCTGCGCGTGACGGCCGAAATGGTGCGCACCGCCACGGGCGACGTTGTCTGGAGCGAGCGGTACGACCGCGCCGACACCGACGTCCTCTCGCTGCAGGAGGACCTCGCCAGCGCCGTCGCGACCGCCGTCACGGGTCGCCTCCTCCCCGCCGAGCGAGCGCTGCTCGCCGCGCAGCCGACGCGCAATCCGGCGGCGTATGATGCCTACCTCCTGGGGCGGTTCTATTGGAACAAGCGCACCGCGCCGGATCTGGTAGCGGCCGCGTCCCATTTCGAGCAGGCGATCCGGGCCGACTCGAACTACGCGCAAGCGTGGTCGGGTCTGGCGGACGCCTACGTGCTCTTTCTGCCCGCCGAGTACGACGTCCCCGGCATCAACCCCGATTCGATCCTGACCCTGGCCGAGCACGCCGCCCGCCGCTCGCTCGCCCTGGCTCCGCAGCTCGGCGAGGCCTACAGCTCACTCGGCGAGATTCTCGAATACCGCCTGCAATGGGTGGAAGCGCGGGCGGCGTTCGAGCGCGGCGTTGCGCTGAGTCCGCGCTATCCGACGGCGCATCTGTGGTACGGCTATGACCTGATGGTGTGGAACCGATGGGACGAGGCGGTCCGGGAAATCGAGCAGGCCAAGCAGCTCGACCCTCTTTCCGTCGTGACCACGGTGTCGCTGGCGGCAGCCTACGACGGTGACGAACGAGTCGCCGCGGCCGGTGCGATGTTCGACCAGGCCCGTGCGCTGGCACCGGACCATCCGCTCGTGCTCATCTTCGCATCGATCCACGACCTCACGCGCGGAGACTTTGAGCGCCTGGCCGTGGACTATCCGCACCTGCTCCGTGTCACCGGAATGGACAGCGTGGCCACGGTCGACCTGGAGCACCGGTTGCGAGACCCGGCCCAGCGGGGTGCCGCATTGCGGGAAACCGTTGACCGTCCCGATCGGGTCTCCTGGCGCGCTCTCGTCTATCGAGCGCTCGATGGAGACGATCGCATGATCCAGTATCTATCGACGGTGGATCGCGACCCCAAGAGGTCCGACGTGGGCAGCCTGCTCATCTGCGGGTGCTTGGGATCGCGACTCCGAACCGACCCCCGGATGCAGCCGGTACTGCAGCGGTTCGGCTTCCCCCGGCCCTGAGGGCGGGCAACAGATTCGTCCCCCGCTGTCCGGCGTGCGGAGAGCGCGACCCCGGTCGCCTTGCGAACCGTTTATATCTGACTATTGTCAGATAATGGACGGGATCGCCCAGGTCCGCCGGTTCAATCGCACGGTCACGCAACGGGTCGGTGCGCTCGACAGCCATTTTCTCGGCCGCGCGCGCTCGCTCGGCGCATCGCGCGTGCTGTTCGAGATCGGGGCGAAGGGCTGCGACGTGCGCCAGCTGCGGGCCCGCCTCGACCTGGATTCGGGCTACATGAGCCGTCTGCTGCGGGGCCTGGAGCGCGAGCGATTGATCCGCACCGGTCCATCCGCCCGGGATGCCCGCGTGCGCGACGTGACCCTGACCCGCCAGGGGCGGCGCGAGCTGGCGGTGCTGAACCGGCTCTCGGATCATGTCGCCCGGTCTGTCCTCGATGCCCTCAGCGAGACTCAGCGCACGGCCCTCGTTACGGCGATGGGTTCGGTGGAACGGCTGTTCAAGGCGAGCGCCGTCCGCCTCCAGGTCGTCAATCCGAGAACGCGTGGCGCCCGCTCCTGCCTCGAGCACTATTTCGCGGAGCTGGCGGTTCGTTTCGACGCCGGATTCGACCCGACACGGGGCATATCGGCGAGCGCGGACGAGCTGACGCCGCCGCGCGGCTACTTCGTGCTCGCGACGCTGCATGGGGAGCCGGTAGGATGCGGCGCGCTCAAATGCCATCGCGCCTTCGGCGAGGTCAAGCGGATGTGGGTGGCGCAGTCTGCTCGGGGGCTGGGGATCGGCAGGCGCATCCTCGAGCGCCTCGAGGCGCTGGCGCGGCGGCGGCGCATCCCGGTGCTGCGTCTCGAGACCAATAAGACGCTCACCGAGGCGCAGGCGCTCTACCGGGCCAGCGGCTATCGGGAAGTGGAGCCCTTCAATGAAGAGCCGTACGCCCACCACTGGTTCGAGAAGCGCCTCTAGGGCTCGAGCATGAGGTCCGTCGCGGTTCGTCGAGCGGGGAGCACATCTCGCACCGCGGTTGCAGCGCTTCGTCGCGTTCGGCTTCCCGGCGCCGCTCGGCAGCCGTTGTTTCTTCCTCTCCTTCCTTCGCGGAGTATTCGATGAAGGCGGTTACGCTCGCCATCTCCCTGTTCGCGCTGCCCTGCGCCGCGCAGCACGTCGTGACGCACGGCGAGCTTCCCAATGTCTCGCCCGACGGTTCGCTCATCACGTTTCTTTCGGATCGAACGGGCACGAACAACGTGTTCGTCATCGGCGTGGACGGCAGCGGTGAACGGCAGATCTCCCAGTCCGGCGCGGGGACGCCGCGGTTCTCCCCGGACGGCAGGAGCATCCTGTTCGCCGGCCCGGGAGCGGACAGCGGGCGCGTCACCGCCGTGCCGGTGAACGGCGGTGAGCGCCGGGTGCTGGCGAGCGTTCCGGGACGCAGCCCGGTGCTCTCTCCCGACGGTACGCGGGTGGCGTTTCTCACGGGTTCGTGGACGGCAACGGTCACCGCCATCGCCAATGCCGACGGCTCCGGGGTCCATCCCGTTGCCGGCGGCGGGCGCACCACCGCGTGGAACGCGGCCTGGTCTCCCGACGGTCGCCGCATCGCCTACACCTACGGGGACTCGAGCCACCTGCTGCAGGTCTGGGTGGTGAACGCCGACGGCTCGGACAACCACGTCGTGACCCATATCGATCGCGCCGAGGGCTCGACGCAAATGCCTGCATGGTCTCCCGATGGACGGCGGCTGGCCGTGCAGGTGAGCACGCAGCATGCCGGGCACATCTGGGTCGTGGACCTGATGACGGGCGCGGCGAAGAAGCTCGCCGCGCACGACGACTCGATCGCCGACGAGGTGCCCGCATGGTTTCCCGACGGGAAGCACATCGCGTTTCAGAGCAATCGCAGTGGTCAAGAAGAGATCTGGCTGATGAACGATGACGGCACAGGCGTGCGACAGGTGACTGGAGCTGGTCCAGCGCATTCGTCGACTGCCATACCCCTCACGCCCGAGCGCTGGACCGCGACGGACTCGTTGCGGTTCGGAGACTACCTCGGCCGGCCGAGCCTCTACATCAATCGGGGGGTCGCTGTGGCCAACGGCGTGGAGCTCCGCGACGGGACGCTCGAGTACGACATGGCGGTGCCGCGGGGCGGGAACTTCATGGGCGCCGTCTTCCATGCCACGTCGGCCGAGAACTCCGAGGTCATCTTTTTCAGGCCGGGGCAAAGCGGGACGCTGGAGTCGGTGCAATACGCGCCGGCGCTGAACGGCGTCGCCGCGGCATGGCAGATCTATCACGGCGCGGGAGCGAACGCCGCGGTGCCGCTGGCGTTCGATCGGTGGTTGCACGTCCGTATCGATATCGCCGGTGCGACGGCCACGCTCTCCCTCAACGACGACACGACCCCCGTACTCGTGGTGCCGCGACTCGCCGGCGTCGCAGGGACGTCGGTCGGGGTGTGGACGGGCTTCTTTGGCCGCGGAGCCTACTACGCGAACATCCGATACACGGCTCGCGCACCGGCGCCGGTTGCTCCCGCGCCACCCGTTCCAGCCGGCACGATCACCGCCTGGGACCTGTCGCCCGTCATCGACGCGTCGGCGCTCCCCCAAGTGACGCTGCCGCGGCTCGATACGCTCCGCTGGGACCGTGTGCACGTGGAGGACCAGGGGTTCGTGCTGGTGAACCGCTACCGCCGGACGCCCAACGCCGCGATTCCCATCGACCAGTCGACGGGCGAGCCGCTCGTGGACAGCATCATGGGAAACCACGTCACCGGCTCGAAGGTGGTTTTCGCGCGCGCGACGATCCAGGCCGATCGCGCCGGGTCGCGCCGCATGCAGTTCGGCTACAGCGATGGCGCGGTCGTGTATCTGAATGGTCAGCGGCTCTTCTTCGGGATGAACGCGTCGCGGCTGCGCTCGCCAGAGCTTGGGCTGTCCGCGCTGGACCGAGTGGGCAGCGCGCTCTACCTCCCATTGCGGCAGGGCAAGAACGAGCTGGTGTTCGCAGTGACGGAGTACACGGGCGGGTGGGCGTTCTGGGCCCGACTGGACCCGTAGGTTTTCTTCTCGTGAGATTGCGAGACCTCGGGGACGACCGTATCGTGGGGCGGCGCGCGATCTGGCCTATACGGACCCCCACGAGGAGCCGAGGAATGACGCAGGCGTCGGAGCGGAACCAGCAACGGATCATCGCCAACCAGAAGCGCATTTTGCACAACCAGGGTCGGTTGCTGCGGATCCTCGACAACGAAGAGAAGATCATCCGCAACCAACAGGCGATCCTCAAGAACCAGAAGAAGATCCTCGCGAATCAGAGTAAGATCTACGCCAAATAGGGACCCCTCCGCCTACACCGTGTCGATGACGCGGTCCATGGCGCCCCGGTAGGCGCGCCAGCGCGCGATCTCCGCGCTCAGGGCCCGCCGTCCCGGCGGCGTCAGCTCGTAGTAGCGCGCCAGCCGATTATTCTCGGTCGTCCGCCAATAGGATGTCACCCAGCCGTCCCGCTCATAGCGATGCAGGGCGGGGTAGAGCGAGCCTTGTCCGATGTCGAAGGTATCGCGCGACAGCCTGCGAATCCGGTCGCTGATCCCCCACCCATGCAACGGCTCGAGCGACAGAACCTTGAGCACGAGCGCATCCAGGGTCCCCTGCATGACGTCCATGGCATCGGCCATGTCCGCTCCACTCCTGTCGATGTGCAAGGGAAGTATATGTGATTTCTTCTGTCGGAGCAAAAGGGGAGAAACTGGACTTGCGCAATTCAGCCCGACAGGTATCCTCTCGCCTCGGTTCGTCGGGGGACTGTCCGGTCACATGGTCCATTGACGGGTGGAGCATGTGGCAGGTCAGTCCCCCGGTTCACGCTCTGGCGGCAACACCCAGTTCTCCAACGGAGGGTCGATGATCACTCGTGTGTCGGCGCTTGCCCTGGTTGCGGTCATTCTCGGCAGCCTCCCCGCTGTCGCCCAGGGCGGGGGCGGGAGAATCGATGGCGTGGTGCGCGCCCGCGGTATCGCGGCGTCAGGGGCCAGAGTCACGGCCACGAACCAGGCCACGGGCGTCGTCACGCGCGCCACCTCGGCCGCCGACGGCAAGTACACCCTCGCGGGGCTCGCACCGGGCGCCTATGCCGTCGCGGCGTCGCTGCCCGGTCTGCGGACGCTGACCACCCGGGACGTGCAGGTGACTGCCGCGGGCACGGCGACGGTCGACTTCGACTTGCAGCCGCTGACCCTCGAGGCGATTACCGTGACCGCCATGTTGCGCGAACAGGAGCTCGCGAAAGTGCCGTTTTCGATCGCAGCCCCGACCGAGCAGGCACTGCGCATCCGGGGAGCCGAGAACATCGAGGCCGTCGCGGCCAACGTGGCCGACTTCAGCGTGCAGAACCTGGGACCCGGACAGAGCCAGGTCGCGATGCGCGGTGTGTCCTCGGGCCAGGTCGCGCGCGACCAGCCGGGCGTGAAGGAAGAGGTGGGCGCCTACCTGGACGAGGTCCCCATCTCTCTCTCCCTGTTCACGCCGGACCTCGATCTGTTCGACATCTCCCGCGTGGAAGTGCTGCGCGGTCCCCAGGGCACGTTGTTTGGCGCCGGGTCCCTGGGGGGGACGGTGCGCTATATCAC
>CAZXKN010000082.1:0-6758 GCA_964641815.1 uncultured Gemmatimonadaceae bacterium
GTTCCCGGCGGGCGCGCTCGTGCCGCAGACATTCGACCCCAAGGCCGACGACGGCGCCAACTACGGGTCCCTGGGCGGCAGCTGGGCCGGCCACGAGCTGACCCACGGCTTCGACGATGAGGGGCGGCACTACGACGCCAAAGGCAATCTGCGGGACTGGTGGACCGCCGCCGACTCGGCGCACTTCACTACGCAAGCCGATCGCATGGTGGCGCAGTTCGACAGCTACATCCAGGTCGACACGTTCCACGTGAACGGCCGGCTCACGTTGGGAGAGAACATCGGGGACTTCGGGGGAATCCTCACGGGATATGACGCGCTGCAGCGCGCCCTCGCCCGCAACGGCCGCCCCAAGCTGATCGACGGGTACACGCCGGAGCAGCGCTTCTTCCTGGGCTACGCTCAGAGCTGGCGGGTGCACAGCCGCGACGCCTTGATGCGCACCCGTGTCACCGTCGATCCGCACGCGCCGGAGCGCTGGCGGGTGAACGGACCACTCTCCGACTCACCGGCGTTCGCCAAAGCCTTCGGATGCAAGCCCGGCGACCCGATGGTACGGTCGCCGGACGTGGTGCCTCAGATCTGGTAGGGAACGGGAATTCGGGAAGTCTGAACGCCGCCTAGTTCAGCGGCTGAAGCCACTGCTCGGCGCCTGCGGCGACGCGTCCTGAAGGACAAGAGCCTCGGGTCATTCGTGACTCATCGCGTCAGCGCCGAGCGGCGGCTTCCGCCGGCGATCTGCGGCGTCGAACTACTCGGCTGTCGCTTCGTCGCTCTTGTTCTTGTTGCGGAACAGCCGCATCACGAACCAGATCGCGAAAATCACCAGCGCGATCTTGAGCAGGAAGAACACCACGCCGATCAGCGCGCCGAACACCGGCAGCAGCAGAATCCCGACGAGGCCAATCGCGGCGAAGCCGAGCACGGGTCTCAACACAGCGAACTCCCGAAAGAGTGAGGGTAGCGCTCCACCCTACGGAGCGTGATGCGGGCCGGTTTCATGCGGGCGACTGGCCCCGGATCGCGGCCAGCAAGTTGGGCAGATTGAGTGTCTTGGCGCGGGACTGGATCTCGTTCTGGACCCGCGGGAAGATGCCGCGGGCGTCGTCCTGGAACTTCTGGAACAGCTCTCGCAGATCGGCCGCACTGAGCTTGCGGTTCTGCGCGTAGTACCGCTGCGCCACGTGGCCCAGCGCGTACGTTGCCGAGAAGGTCACCGCTGCCCCGGCGGCGATTCCCCCCGCGCCACCGATGATTCCGCCGAGCAGTCCTCCGGCAACGCCGCGCACCAGCTTGCTCACGACCCCTTCGATTGCCTGCGCCGCGGCGCCGATGCCCAGGGTCCCCGCGAGATCCTTGATCTGGTTGGCGTCGAGCTGCTGGCCGTACGTGCGGCCGATCTGATAGACGAGCCGCAGCTGCAGCGGCAGGATGACGAGGTTGGCCAAACGATCTGGGAGCAGCTCCACGGCGCCGGTGAGCATCGCCTGCTGCAGAATCATCTGCTCGAGGTCGGGATCCGCGGCTCCAGAACCGCCCGATCCGCTCGTCGTGGGCGCGGCGCTGGCGAGCGCGGTGGCGTCCTTTTCGAGCTGCGCGACCGCGGTGACACCAAGTCCCAGTGCGCCGCGCAGCTCTTTCAGGAAGGCCTGCTCCCGATCGTTCGCCGGGCCGCCGGCATTGCAGACGACGAGCGCCAGCTCATAGGCATACGCCCGCGCGGCATCGTCGGACAGCGACTGGACGACCTGTTCGAGGTCCAAGTGTCCGGTCCGGGCCGCCTGCGCCAGCCCGTCGCTGTCGGTGATGCCGAGGCGGTTCATCGCTTCACGCAGCTGCGCCTGCTCTTCAGGCGACGCGTCGCCATCGCTGAGTGCGGCCATCAGCGCGATCGTGACGATCGGCCGTTTGTCGTTCTCGTTCATGTGGAGTGTTGGTAAAGGTTATTGGTGTCGGCAGCCGCCAGCTCGACGAGAAACGCCGCGATGCGCTCCACGACCGCCGTGAGGTAGCGCTCCCCTTTTTCCCGGGTTGCGGCGCGCGGGTCTCCCACCCCGGTGTCATCGGTGACTGCCGTCCAGCGGCGTGGCGCCCACGCCGATCCGTCCCGCAGACCTTTGAGCTTCCAGGGGCGCGCCGCCCCGGACCCTGCCTCGCTCAGCGGGCGCACGAGATCGGGAGCGACGCTCATCATGACGCTGGTCTCGAGCTCTCCGCCGTGGTCGCCGGTGTCGGTGAAGTACTGCGACGGCTCGACCAGCTTGAACCAGCTCATGGTGCACAGGAAACATTTCACCTGTGGCTGCAGCTCGCGCACCATCTGGCGAAAGTCGTTGCCGCCATGCCCGTTGAGGATCAAGACCTTGGGCACGCCCTGGCCGTCGAGCGAACGCACCAGGTCTGCCAGGACGAGGGCCTGCGTGCTGGGGTTGAGGTTGAGGCAGAACGGAATGTCGAGCTGGCCGGCCTGGACGCCGAATGGAACGGTCGGGAGCACGGCTACTCTTGCTCCCTTGTCCCAGGCCAGCTGCGCAGCGCGAGCGGCGATCGCTTCGGTTTCGATCGTGTCGGTGCCGTAGGGAAGGTGCGTGTTGTGGGCTTCGGTGGCGCCCCAGGGGAGGACGGCGACCTGGTAGCCCGTCTCACGCACCGTTCGCCAGGTCACCTCGTTCAGGATGTGGGCTCGGCCGGCGGCTGGCATCATCGGTCCTTGGACGTGGATGGACAATCATAGCCGCTTGCGCCGCCCGGGCGAGACGGCAGTTTGAACGCATGCTGTGGCGTATCGTTGCCGCCGTCACCCTGCTCGTGATCGGCGACCGGGCGGCCGTCTCGGACGGCGACTGGCCGATGCCAGGGAAGGATTATGCCGCCACCCGTTACAGTGGCCTCGGCCAGATCACGACGGCGAATGCGAATCGCTTGCACCTCGTCTGGAATTTCGCCACCGGGGTCCTGGGGGGTCACGAGGGACAGCCGCTCGTCGTCAATCACACGATGTACGTCGTCACCCCGTACCCCAACGTCCTGTACGCGTTCGACCTCACCCAGGACGGGTACCCGCTGCGCTGGAAGTACCGTCCCGACGTCTCGCCGACGGCGCTGGGCACCGCCTGCTGCGATGCGGTGAACCGCGGCGCCGCCTACGCCGACGGCAAGATCGTCTATAACCTGCTCGATGGGCACACGGTGGCGGTCGACGCGACGACCGGAAAACAGCTGTGGCGCACCCGCATCGCCGACATGGCGCAGGGCGAAACGACGCCGATGGCGCCGTTCATCGTCAAAGACCGCGTGCTCGTCGGTCCATCGGGTGGGGAGTTCGGCATTCACGGCTGGGTGAAGGCACTCGATCTCGCGACCGGCCGCGTGGTCTGGACGGCGTACAACGAGGGCCCCGACTCCGACATGATCGCCCGGCCGGGAACGTTCCGTCCGTTCTACGACAGGGGCGCGAACCTCGGGCTTTCGAGCTGGCCGGCCGACGCCTGGAAGCGGGCGGGCGTGCCGGTGTGGGGGTGGCTGACCTACGATGCGGCGCTCGATCTCGTGTACTTCGGCACCGGCAACGCATCGCCGTACAATCCGGAGCAGCGGCCCGGCGACAACAAGTGGGCGTCGAGCGTACTGGCGCGGCGGCCCGAGGATGGCGCGCTCGTGTGGGCGTATCAGTTCACGCCGCACGAGAGCTGGGACTTCGATTCCAACGCCGAGATGATTCTGGCCGATCTGACGGTGCACGGGAAACCGCGCACGGTGCTGGTACACTTCGACAAGAATGGCTTCGCGTACACGATCGACCGCGCCACCGGCGAAGTGCTCGTCGCCGCGCCGTTCACGCCGATCAACTGGGCCACCCGCGTCGATCTCACGACGGGGCGGCCGCTCGTCGATTCGACCAAGCTCACCGGCGCGTCGCGCGGCAACGTCAAGAACATCTGCCCGACGCTCGAGGGAGGGAAAAGCCCCGCGTCGCCGTCCTCGTACTCGCCGCGCACCGGTCTGTTCTACGTCTCGACCAACAACATGTGCATGGACTACGAGGCGGTGCAGGCCACGCACATCGCGGGCACGCCCTATATCGGCGCGTCGACGCCGTACCACGCGGGCGCGGGCGGATACTCGGGGGCGTTCATCGCGTGGGATGCCGCGGCTGGCCGGCGCGTGTGGGAGATTCACGAGCGCTACCCGGTGTGGAGCGGCAGCGTGGTGACGGCGGGCGACGTCGTGTTCTACGGCACGCTGGACGGCATGTTCAAGGCCGTCGATGCGCGCCGCGGCACGCTGCGGTGGCAGTTCAAGCTGGGCTCGGGGATCGTGGGCAGCCCGATCTCGTATCTCGGGCCGGATGGCAAGCAGTACATCGCGATCTGCGACGGCATCGGGGGCGACTGGTTCCTGCTCGCGGGCGACGTGCGGTCCGACGATCCCGCCGACGTGCGGCCGCCCGCGGATTTCATTCCCGACATCGCGCGGCGCACCAGTCAGGGCGGGACGGTGTGGGTGTTCGGGCTCGGCGGAGAACGGTGAGACAGAAGAGTTGTTCAGTCGCCTCGTTCGGCGGCTCGAAGCCGCCGCTCGGCGCCTGCGGCGACGCGTCCTCAAGGACGCTGGCTCACTGGATCTCTCTTCTGTTCGCGCTCACTGCGTGCAATAAGGGAGCAGGGCCGTCGATTCCACCCACGGTGGTATCCCCGGCGCATGTCCCGGCGGGCGGCGTGGCCCCGGCAGCGGGGAGTCTCAAGAATCCGTTCGCCGGAGACCGGGCGTCGGCCGACGCGGGCGGTCAGGTGTTCACGTCGATGAATTGCGATGGCTGCCACGGCGGCGGCGCCACGGGATGGGTGGGACCGAGTCTCGTGGACGGGCGCTGGCGTTACGGCGGGTCGGACGGGGAGATCTATCTGTCCATTTATTACGGGCGCCCACGCGGCATGCCCGCATACGGCGGGATTCTCTCCGGCGACCCGATCTGGAAGATCGTCACGTACCTGCGCGCGCAACCCATGCCGGCCGACGTGCCGACGGAATCGTGGTAGGATGCCCGCAGCCGCGGGCCGCGACGAATCCCGGGCCAGGCGCATCCACTATCGCATGAACCTCCAATCCAGCGCCTGGTTGTGGGCGATCGCCGCCGCGGGGCCCCTGGCGGCGCAGGGCACGACCGACTCCAGCTTCGCCGCGATGCAACATCGTGGGGCGATGGTCATGGGCGTCGACCAGTACACGAGTCAGCACACCTTCGACCTGCTCCCCGACGGCGGGCGGATCGTGCTCGTTCGCTCGGCGAGCGACACGGCGGGGGTGAGGAAGATTCGCGCGCACCTCGCCGACATCGTGCGAGCGTTCGCGGCGGGGGACTTTGGACATACCATGGCCGTGCATCAGCACGAGCTTCGCGGGACGGCCGTGATGCGCCAGCGCCGGGCGCTGATTCGCTATACCCTCGACAACCTGCCTGGCGGCGGCGCCGTGCGAATCGCGACAGCCGATTCGGTCGCCGTGCTGGCGATACACGAGTTCCTCGGGGCCCAGCGCATGGAGCACAAGAGCAGCGGCATGAATTGAGGGCTACATTGGTGCCGCGGGCACCTCATGCCCTCCTTCTACGAGCAGCTGCGCGACTATCTGGCGCCCCGGTTCCAGCTCGGTGAACTGCTGGGCCGCGGGGGCATGGGTGAGGTCTATCAGGCCCACGATCCCCAGCTCAAGCGCCTGGTTGCCGTCAAGACGATCCCTCCCCAGAACACGAACGCGGAGGCTGAGGCTCGTTTCCTCAATGAAGCCCGCCGCCTGAGCGACGTCCACCACCACAATGTGGTCCTGATCTACGAGGTCGCACCGGAAGCGTGTCCCTTCTGCTACTTCATCATGGAGCACCTTGATGGAGGGACGCTCGAGCAGCGACTCTCACGCGGTCCCATGTCCGGCCCCGAAGTTCTCAAGCTCGGGAGAGAACTGCTCGCCGCTCTGGGCGTCGCCCACCGGCGCGGTGTGATTCACCGCGATGTCAAGCCCAGTAACATCTTCCTCCAGCCGGACCGCGGTGCGGTGCTGGGCGACTTCGGCATCGCCAAGTCGACGTCGGCCGACAGTACGGTGTCCACCAAGACGGGACAGATCGTCGGCACCGAGAAGTACATGCCGCCCGAGCAACGGCTCGGGCACGCGCTGCCGCAGAGCGACTTCTATGCTCTCGCGATCGTGCTGTACGAATCCGTCACCGGTGAGGATTGGTCGGCGATCGGCGATCGTGACAGCGCGCACTGGTCGAAGGTCCCGCTTGCGCTGCGGGGCCCGCTGCGCCGCGCGCTCGCTGCGAATCCTGAGGAGCGCTGGCCGGACGCGGCGGCATTCGATCGGGCGCTGTCGAGGGGATGGTGGTCGCCGGCGCGGCGGGCCGCGTCGGTCATCGGCGCGGCCGTGATCGCTTCCCTCATCTGGCTTGTTTTACCGCACGGGCCGCGCGTCGACTTGCTCCTCGCCCGTCCGGCCGTCGACGGCAACCTGCCGAACGGGCTCGGCGATTCGATCGTCCGGAGCCTGGCCGATCGCATGACCGGGTTTCCCTACCTGACCGTGGGGGGCCCCGGCGGTCGCTGGCGCTCCAACGTCACCGTTTCGAGTCGGGTTGCCGCTGCCGGGCCGTCGCTCACGATTCGGCTCGACTTGCCACGCCAGCAACGCATCGTCGTCGCGACGACGGCGGCCAGCTGGCGCGCCGTCATCGACCCGCTCGTCGACAGCTTGCTCATGCG
>CAZXKN010000083.1:0-24153 GCA_964641815.1 uncultured Gemmatimonadaceae bacterium
ACTTTCTGCCGCAGGAATTGCAGCAGCGTATCGCCGAGCTGAAACCCGACCTCGTGGTCCTCCCACAGCAGCACGCCGACGTGAAAACCCTTGATCGTCGGTCCGATGTCCATCAGCCGGCTCGATCCGCCGAAGCTGAAGCGGTCGGTGGGAACGAGCTGCGACGACGCGCCGAGGTCCACGACGAGCGAATCCTTGCCGATCGTGAACTCGACGTTGTTGGTCGGCTCGGGGACCTTCTTGATCTCGTAATAGAGCGGCGGATGCAGGATGTAGTCCGCCAGCGCGATCGGATTGAAGTACGACTTGTGGATGTCGAACGCAGCGCTGTCCTTCAGCACCTGGAACAGTCCCAGGGGAATCGGAATCGTGAGCTTGGCGGAGCGTCCTTGGCGCTGCGGGACGGCGTGATACGCCGGGTTGTACCGGCTCAGGGCTCCATCGCGACTGAGGCTGACCCCCGCCATGCCGGTGCGGCGGGCGTCGAACGACAGTTGGGCGTGTGCCGGAACGGTCCACGCGAGTAGACCCACCAGCGACCAGCCGATGACCGCCGTACGCCGCACAAAGCACCTCGTGGGGGGACCGGTGAATGGTGGCACAGACCGGCGTACAATGTTGTGAGTCGGGTCACGTCGCACCAGACCGAGGGGCCCTTTTCAAGGCTAAACGCACCGTCGTCCCCTTCCCGGGGGTGCTGCTCAGGGTAATCGAGCCCCCCCAGCTCTCCACCAGCCGCCGGGCGATGGCCAACCCCAGCCCCGAGCCGGAAGAGGTGGTGGAGAAGGTCGGCTCGAACACCCGCCCCAGGGCCTCCGCGGGAATTCCCCGTCCGTCGTCCTGCACCGCGAGCCGCTGGCCCCCGTCCTCCACGCGGACCACGATTTCCTTGGCGCCGGCGTTGCGCGAGTTCTCCACCAGGTTGACGAGCACTTCCTTGACCTCGTCCTTGCGCGCCCGGACCAGCGCCCCCGACGTCCCGTCGAGGATCACCCGCGCCGTGGCGGCGCTGTCGCCCAGACCATAGAGCTGCACGACCTCGCGGGCGACGGTGTGCAGGTCGACCGCCTCGAGCGCCGCCTGCTGCGCCCCCGGCGCCCCGAAACGGGAGAAGGCGCGCGCGATCGCGTCGAGCCGGTCGATCTCCTCCGTGATACGCTGGGCGGTCTCGCGCAACGTCGCGTCGAAATCCGCTCTGCCCGCGGCGTGGACCCGCTCGAGATGCTCGATGCCGAGGCGGATCGGCGTCAGCGGATTCTTGATCTCGTGGGCCACCTGGCGCGCCATCTCGCCCCAGGCGAGGACGCGGGCGGCGCGCGCCAACGCCGTCGTGTCGTCGAGGGCGACGACGCACCCTGCGCGCGCCGTGCCGAGCGGCGCGATCTGTACGCGGATGTCGCGGCCGCCGATCGTGAATTCCCGGTCCGCGATGCCCCCGCCCGCCGGCGGCGCCTCGAGAAACTCGCGCACCGCCTGCCACACGGGAGCCCACGCGGGCGGCGTAGCGGACGCGAGGCGCATGCCGGGCTCGAGCTCGGCGCCGAGCAGCTCGGCGGCGCGCGGATTGGCGAGCGTGACCGCGAGGCCGGCGTCGAGGGCGACGACGGCGGTGGCGACGTTGCCGAGGACCTGCGCGGTTCGCTGACGCGCTTCCTCGAGGGCTGCGGCGCTCTTGCGGACGTCGTGCGCCATGCGATCGAACGCGCTCAGCACCGGCGTGAACTCGCGCGGCGCGTCGACCGGGAACGGCGGCGGCGTTTCGCCGCGGCCCACGGCGAGCGCCGCTTCCCGCAGCACCGCCACGGGGTGCGCCATCGTCCGCGCGGCAAAGCCCGCGAGCCCGACCGCGGCGATGAAGCCGGCGATCGTCGCCAGGATGAGGACGAGCGCCAGGTCTTCCTGCTGGCGCCGCAGCGTCTCGTCGTCGGTGAGCTGCGGCGCGGCGAGCACGACTTGCTGCGCCCCTTCCCCGCCGATCACGCGGTAGCCGATGCGCGTCGGCCGCCCGGCGGTCTGCGCGTTGACGCTCATCTCGAGCTCGTCCTCCAGCGCGAGACGGCGGTACACGGGCGGCGCCAGCAACGGATCGACGAGCCCCAGCTCGGCGAGCACCGGCGCGCTCGTCCCGGCGAGCCTCCCGCCCTGGTACGACCAGAGGTCGGCGTCCATCGCCTGCCCGAGGTCGGCGGCCAGCTCCGCGAGCTTCTCGGGACCTCCCGTTACCGCCGCGTTGGCGCTCGCCGCCGCGTCGCGCAGCGTCTGATGAATCATCAGGTCGCCCGACGCGCGCGTCGTGTCGCCCAGCCGGGCGAAGCTCCAGACCGAAAAGGCGATCACCGGGGCGACGAAGAACGCCGCGAGCACGATGGTCAGCCGGCCGCGGAAGCTCGTGACGGCGCCCCGCGGGATCGGCCAGGTGGGGCGCCAGCCCTCCGCGACGACGCGCCCGATGCCCCACGCCAGCGCGAGCAGCAGCACGTCGTACAGCACGACCAGCATCGCGCGCACCAGCAGCGGCCAGGGGCCGCGCAGCTCCACCGTGAGGTGGACCAGGGCGTCGCCTCTCGGGAGCACGACCCCGAGATGGCCGTGCGCCGTCCACCCGGAGCGCGTCCAGTGCACCGTGCGCGGCGGCGGCTCGGAGACGGGAATCGTGAACGTCACGGCATAGGGCGGCTCGAGGACGGGCTCGCCGCGCAGGAACCGGGCGACGCGACTCTCCGGGAGCAGTCGTGAGCGCGGCCCGACCCCGACGGTGAGCGTCACGTCCCCGGGCACGGGCGTGGTGAGGACGTAGTGCATTCCCCACATGCGCTCGAGCGGCTCGACCCGCAGTCCGCTCGTGGGCTCGGAGCGCGCGAGCGCCGCCAGCAGCGGCGTCGGCAGGTCGACGGTGGCGAGTCGCAGCTCGGCCTGTTCGTCGCCGCGCGGCCCCCACACGGCGAGCGTCGTGGGGTAGTCCTCGTCGGCGAGCGGCGAGCCGCGCCACAGCGCGTAGAGGTCGGCGGCAGTGCGCGGGGGCGGGTCTTCCATCACCTGTGCGCCGAGTCGCTCCAGCGCCGCGACCGCGAGCGGGTCGGGCTCGGTGCCGAGCCGTTGCGCGTCGCGCTCGGCGAGGGCGAGCCGGCCCTCGACCGCCGCGCCCCAGGTGACGAGCGCGGCCGCGGTCCCGGCGACAACGGCGATTCCGGGGAGCGCCCAGCGGCGCGGCGCCGGGATGATCACGCCGACCAGCGCGGGCAGCCACAGGAACGTGTACCACTCGGGCCACGCCCCGGAAGGTTGCCAGAGGACCAGGCCGGCGAGCCCGACGGCGACGGCCCAGGCGGACGCCACGACGACGGTCCAGCGGCGCCGCGGCGGCTCCGCAGGACCACGCACCAGCGCCGCCGCGAACAGCACCAACGCCATCCCGGCGACTGCGAGTGCCGTCTCCCACGAGAGCCAGAGTCCGAGGCTCACCCCTTTGGCAGGCGGGGCGATGCCGCGCCCGAGATAGCGCACGAAGTAGGGCGCATAGAGGAGCAGGAGACCCGCGAGCGCCACGCTCCACCACCTGCGCTGCACGCCGCGGCGCCACAGGGCGCCCGCCGCGAACAACGCGAGACCGCCGAGAGCGAGCAGCGAGCCCGCCGAGTCGGAGAATTCGCCGAGCATCGGCCGGTAGAAGGTGGCGGGCGAGAACAGCGCGGGGGGGAGGACGGCGGGACCGAACAGCCCGCGTGCGACGGCCCACGCCGCCCCCGCCCCCACGACCCAGCGCCAGCGGCCGGGTGGAGCGGCGAACAGCAGCACGAGGAGCAGCGCCGCGATCAACATGGCGGCGCGGCCCGCGACAGTGGACAGCGCTGCGAGCTTCGCGTCTCCCTGTGAGGGCGGGCGCGGACGCACGATGAGCAGCGGGGCGCTCTTGTCGCAGGCCCTGGGGCAGATGTCGAACTCGTCGGTGTCGCGCGGTGCGACGTCAGGGGCGTCGAAGCGCAGCTCCACGCCGTGGGTGCGGGCGAACAGCACCGACAGGGCGCCGCCGCGATCGGCGATCGCGGGCGCTGCATCGAGCAACACGGTGCCGACGGCGGTGCCCCCGGCGCGCGTCTGGCGGCGCGCCTCGAGCGTGACGTAAAATGGAGTGATGACTGCGTGCAGCTCCGCCGTGTCGGCCCCCGGCACCATGCGATGCCGTCCCGCCCACGCGAGCGGGGCTCCGCTGGGCCCGAAGACGACCACTCCCCGCTCCAGGTCCTGCGGACCCTGTGCCATCGCCCGCTCCAGCGCCGCAAACAGCTCTTGCCGGGAATCGGCGGCCGCCAACGCCGCGATGGAATCGAGACGGCGCGCTTCGGCTTCGGCCTCCCCGATCGTCCCCTGCAGCTGCTTCGAGGCCCCGGTGACGCGCGCCTCGCGCAGCGCCGGCCAGCAGCACTCGATCTGGCGTACACCACGCATGCCGAGGATGAGGACGAGCCCGAGGATGAGCGCGGCCGCTCCGGCGGCGAGTGGGAGCGGACGGCGCGGCGGGAGGATGGCGACCGCCGCGGTCACGCCGCACGCCGCGGCCGCGATCCACGCCCAGACGGCGTTGATGCCGTACAACCACTCGGCGGCCGCCGTGACGGCCGCCACCCCGGCGATCACCAGATGAGCGGACCGCTGCACCTCAAGCTCCTCGTCCCCGAAGAAATTCGCACCCACCTGGCGCGCGATCCACGTCTCCTGATTCCCGTGGGCACCTGCGAGCAGCATGGCCCGCACCTGCCGCTGGGATGCGACACCCTCATCGTGGAGCGGCTGGCGGACGACCTGTCAGCGCAGTTCCAGGTGCTGCGCGCGCCGACGGTCGAGTACGGCGTCAACACGGCCACGCGCCGCGCATACCCCGGCAATGCCACCGTGCGCCGCAAGACGCTGCATCGCTGGATGAACGACCTGCTCGGATCGTGGGAAGAAAGCGGCGTCGAGCAGTTTATCATCCTGACAGCCCATGGCCACGATCCGCACCAGGAAGCGCTCAGCACCCTGCGCACCAACCGCGCGCGTGTGTTCACAGTGGACGTGTTCGCCCTCGATCTGAGTGATCACTTGCTCGACCCCGAGTCGCCGATGCACGGCGGCGAGCTCGACACTTCGCTGCTGCTCTATCTTGCGCCCGCCCTGGTCCGTATGGACCTGGCCCAGGACTTCCTGCCGCCCGATCCCCGGCGCCATGTGCGCGGCTTGACGAAGCCGCTGCCCGCGCTCTCCCCCGGCTCACTGGGGCGTCCCACGCTCGCGACCGCCGACAAGGGCGAGCGCATCTATAAGATCATCCTGGAGCGTGTCGCCTCGCGAGTTCTCGCCTCCGCTCCCGCCCCCGTCCCCCAACCGGCTCCTGCTCCGGTCCGTGCATGATCGTCGTCCTCGCCCTCCTGCTCCAGGCCCCGATCGCTGGCGGCGTGATCGACCAGGGCACCTTCGTGATTCGCGCCGACACGCAGGAAGTGGGACGCGAGACGTTCCGCGTGCTGGAGCGGCGCGTCGGCGACAGCACGAGCGGCTGGTTGTTCGACGCCAACGCCCGTTGGACCGGAACGGGACGGCCGGCGCTGTACAAACCGCTGATCGAGATCGGCCGCGACTCGATGACGCAGGCGCTGTCGTTCGACGTCAGCAGCGGACCGGCTCCGTTGTACATCTCCGGCCGGCCGAACCGCAACCGCTTCACGCTGCGGTATGTCAGCCCCGGCGTGGAGCGCGCCCGCGAGCTGCCCGCCGATCGCGCCCTCGTCGTGATCGACGATTCGGTCTTCACACCCTACCTGCTGGTCGCGTGGCGCGCCCGGGCGACGCCCGAAAGCCTCACCGTCGTCTTCCCGCGCAGCGCCGTCCGGGCGCGGGTCGCGATCCAGGACCTCGGCGCCGAGTCGACCACGCTAAACCGTGACCAGGCCACGCTGCGGCACGTGCTCATCAGCGGAGGGCCCTCGGGACCGGTGCATCTGTGGTTGGGCAGCGGGGGCCGCCTCATGAAAGTCGAGCTCCCCGACCGCAAACTCACCGCCGAGCGTCTCCCCAGCTGACCCTGCCCGGAAGCCCTTGGCGCCGCTAGGTTTCCGTCATAGCGGCACGGGTGTCTCGACTCGAAACCGGACCTCAACCGTACCCGTATAGGCGACGGTCCCGCGGTAGGTTCCACAAGTTCTCCGACTGCCGTCGACCGTCACCGTTCGCCAGCCAAGGATTCGCATGAACCGCTTTCTTCTTAGTATCGCGCTCCTGGGCCTTGCCCAGCCGGCGGCGGCGCAGCAACAGCAGAGCGTGCCGGCGACCCTGTCGCTGGCCGACGCCCTGCGCATCGCCCGCGAGCACAATCCGACCTATCTGCAGGCACTGAATAACCGCGGCCCGGCGGCGTGGGCGAACCGCAACGCCTTCGCGAGCCTGATCATCCCGCAGGCCAACGCCCAGGGCACGCTCAGCTATTCGGGGACCGGCTCGCAGCGGTTCCTGACGTCGAACTTCTCGCAGACGTACGCGACGGTCAGCTCGAGCTATTTCATCGGGCTCGACTGGCAGCTGTCGGGCGCGACGTTGTCGGCGCCGGGGTTGCGCAAGGCGCAGCTCACGGCGGCGGACGCGGACATCGACGGCGCGCGCGCGACGCTGGAGAGCGGCGTCACGCAGCAGTACCTGACGGTGCTGCAGGCGCGGGACAACGTCGGCGTGCAGCAGCAGCTGCTCACGCGCAATCAGGAGTTCCTGCGGCTCGCGCAAGCGCGTTACACCGTGGGCCAGGCGACGTTGATCGACGTGCGGCAGGCACAGGTGGCGCTGGGCCAGGCCGAAGTGGCGGTGCTGCGCGCACAGACGCAGCAGCGGGTCGAGAAGCTGCGGCTGTTCGAGCAGATCGGCGTGAGCGCCCCCACGACCGTGGACTCGGTGCAGCTCACCGACACCTTCCCGGTCACGGCGCCGGCGTGGAAACTGGAAGACGTGCTGACGATGGCGGAGGCGCAGAACCCCGCCCTGCAGGCGCTGCGGGCGCGCGAGCGCTCGGCGTCGTGGGGCGTGAAGTCGGCCAGCTCGGGCTGGGGACCGAGCCTCGACCTGTCGGCGGGGTGGTCGGGGTTCACGCAGCAGCTCGCGCACGGGAACGACTTGAACAGCCTGGTCAATCAGAGCGCGCTCGGGGCGCAGCAACAGTACACCGCGTGCAATGACAACAATACGATCCGGCAAAACAACGGGCTCTCGACGCTCGACTGCTCCGGATTCGTCTGGACGACGGCGGCGGAACAGTCGCTGCGCGATCAGAACCGCATTTTCCCGTTCAGCTTCATCGCGCAGCCGTTCCAGGCGCGCCTCACCGTGACGCTGCCGTTGTGGTCCAACTTCGCGCAGGCGCAGACCGTTTCCCAGGCGAAGGCGAGCCAGCAGAACCTCGAGGAGAGCGTGCGGGCGCGGGCCCTGGGCCTGCAGACCGAGGTGAGCCTGGCGTACTACACGCTGCAGACGGCGTTTCAGTCGGTCGCGATCCAGGACACGAACCGGATACTGGCGCGCGAGCAGCTGCAGCTCGCGACGGACCGCTACCGGGTCGGCTCCGGGACCTTCTTCGAGCTGCTCGACGCCCAGGTGACGGGGCTGCGGGCGGAGACGGACTACATCAGCGCGGTCTACGATTACCACAAGGCGGTGGCCCAGCTCGAAGCTGCGGTCGGCCGGCCGTTGCGTTAACCGGAAGGAACGAGACATGTCCAAGGCAGGCAAGGTCGCGATCGGCGTCGTTGGCGTCGTGCTCGTGGGCGGGTTGATCGTCATGAGCGCGAGCGCCAAGCGCGAGCGCGGCGCGGAGGTCCGCTTCGAGAAAGTCGGGCGGCGCGATCTCATCGCGGCAGTGACGGCGAGCGGCAAGATCCAGCCGAAGACCAAAGTCGACGTGAGCCCCGACATCACGGGCCGCATCACGAAACTGGCGGTGCACGAGGGCGACCTCGTGCAGAAGGGCCAGTTCCTGCTGCAGATCGATCCGACCATCTACCAGGCCGATCTCGAGCGGGCCCAGGCGACCTATGCGTCGTCGCAGGCGGCGTGGGTCCAGGCGCAGGCGAGCCGCGACCAGTCGCGCCGCGCGCTGGAGCGGTCCAAGCAGCTGAAGCAGCAGAACCCGAACCTGATCTCCGACGAGCAGCTCGACCAGGCGCAGACGGCGTACAATGTCGCCGAAGCGGTCGCCAACTCGGCGCAGCACCAGGTCGACCAGGCCCGCGCCGGCGTGCAGGCGGCGCGCGACCAGCTCTCCAAGACCCACATCGTCGCCCCGATGACCGGGCGCATCACCCGCCTCGCCGTCGAAGAAGGCGAAATGGCGGTGCCCGGGACGTTCTCGAAGGATGTCGGGTTGCTGCTCACCGTCTCGGATCTCTCCGTGATCCAGACCAAGGTGAACGTGGACGAGACCGACGTGGTCCGCGTCAAGCTCGGGGATTCGGTCGAAGTGTCGATCGACGCCTTCCCCGACACCGTGTTCGTCGGCCGGGTGACGAAGATCGCCAACAGCGCGCTGCTGGCGCAGGCGGCGGCGTCCGCGGCCACGGGCACGAACGACCGCGCGGTCGACTATGAAGTGGAGATCACGCTCGCCAACCCGCCGCACGACGTGCGCCCCGATCTGTCGGCGACGGCACGCATCGTGACCGATACGCGCAAGGACGCGCTGGCGATTCCGATCATCGCGCTCACCGTGCGCGAGAACACGCCGGTGACGCCGGAGACGCGGCGCGACACGTCGAAGGTCGGCAAGAAGAAGGACACCGAGGGCGTCTTCATCGTGACGAACGGCAAGGCGACGTTCCGGCCGGTCCAGGTCGGCATCGCGGGAGACGAGTACTTCGAGGTGCTCTCCGGGGTGAAGGAAGGCGAGCAGATCGTGGCCGGGCCGTACCAGGCGATCCGCGACCTGAAGGACGGGTCGGCGGTGCGGGCGATGAAGGCCCCCGCCGACACGACCAAACGGACGTCGTCGTGAGCCGGCCGCAGGAGTTTCGCACCGGCGACACGCCGCTCCCCGACATCGTCATTCTCACGCACAAGCTGGCGCGCGAGTACGACATGGGGTCGGAAGTGGTGCGCGCGCTGCGTGGCGTCGACCTCCAGATCCGCCGCAACGAGTACGTGGCGGTGATGGGGCCGTCGGGGTCGGGCAAATCGACCTTGATGAACCTGATCGGGTGCCTCGATACCCCGACCGCGGGGGAGTACTGGCTCAACGGCCAGAAGGTCTCCGATCTCGCGGACGACGACCTGGCGCGGATCCGCAACAAGGAAATCGGGTTCGTGTTCCAGACGTTCAACCTGCTGCCGCGCGCCACGGCGTTGCACAACGTCGAGCTGCCGCTGATCTACGCCGGGTTGGCGTCGCGCGAGCGCCGCGACAAGGCGGCGCAGGCGCTCACCCGCGTCGGCCTGGGGGACCGCATGGACCACAAGCCGAACGAGCTGTCGGGCGGCCAGCGGCAGCGGGTCGCGATCGCCCGCGCGCTCGTCAACAACCCGAGCATCCTGCTGGCCGACGAGCCGACCGGCAACCTCGACTCGACGACGAGCCAGGAGATCATGCAGGTGTTCGGCGATCTGCACCGCCAGGGCCAGACGGTGGTGATGGTGACGCACGAAGCCGACATCGCGGCCCATGCCGCGCGCGTGGTGACGCTGCGCGACGGGCTGATCGCGACCGACCAGCTGAAAGCCGCCTGACGTGGGAGTCCTGGAAGCGATCCGTCTCGCCTTCATGCAGCTGCGGGTGCAGAAGCTGAAGAGCGGCTTCGCGCTCATCGGCGTGTTCATCGGCGTCTCGTTCCTGATCGGCGCGTGGTCGATCGTGAACGGCGTGAACGCCTACATGACCGACAAGTTCGCCGGCACTCTGGTGGGCGTGAACACGTTCCACCTGCGCAAGCGGCCCAACTTCACCCCGAACGTCACCGACTCGACGTGGCGGGCGTGGGCGCGCCGCCCGCGCATCACCTTCGAGGACGCCAATGCCGTGAGCGCGGCGATGGACCTGCCGGTGCTGACGGCGTGGTGGTCGGAAGACCGCGGCGACGTGCAATACGGTCTGAAGAAGGTGAGCCAGGTCTCGCTCAACGGCGCGACGACGCAGTACTTCGACATCCGCAACATCAAGATCGAGGAAGGACGACCGTTCACCACGCAGGAGGACAAGGCCGGCGTCTCGGTCGTGGTGCTGGGCCACGACCTCTCCGATCGCCTGTTCGAGGGCGTCGACCCGCTCGGGAAGTACATCCACGTCAAGGGGCTTCCCTACCGCGTGATCGGCATCGCGGAGCGGCGCGGCAATCTGTTCGGCATCTCGCTCGACAAATTCGTCGTGGCCCCCGCCCTGTCGCCGATCCAGCGCGAGGTGAACCCGCCCGGGGTCATCGACGCGCTGATGGTGAAGGCCAACTCCGAACCCGAGATGCGCCAGGCGATGGAGGAGGCGGAAGCGGTGATGCGCAGCCGCCGCCACCTGCGCCCGCGCCAGGACGACAACTTCGCGCTCGAGACCTCGGAGGGGGTGCTGGACTTCTGGGGCAAGATCGAGCGCATTCTGATGATCTTCGGCCCCGGCCTGGTGCTGATCTCGCTCGTGGTCGGCGGCATCGTGATCATGAACATCATGCTGATGGCGGTGGCCGAGCGCACGCGGGAGATCGGGATCCGCAAGTCGCTCGGCGCCCGGCGGCGCGACATCCTGCGCCAGTTCCTCGCCGAATCGGTGACGATCGCCGTGATCGGCGCGGCGCTGGGCATCGGCGCCGGCATCTGCATTTCGATTCTGCTCAACGTGGCGACCCCGCTGCCCGCCACCGTCGCCCCGTCGTCGATCATGCTCGGCATCGTCGTCGGCGGCGGCGTCGGCGTGGTGGCCGGCGTGTATCCGGCGATGCGGGCCGCCCGCCTCGACCCCATCGCCGCGCTGCGGCAGGAATGACGCCGTGACTCCACTGCTCGAAGGCGTCGGCATCGCCCTCGACTCGCTGCGCTCGAACAAGGTGCGGGCCGCGCTGACGATCCTCGGCGTCGCGATCGGCGTGATGGTGGTGATGGTGATCGGCGCGCTCATCGCCGGGTTCGACAAGGGCCTGAGCGACCAGCTCAACACGCTGGGTCCGAAGACGTTCTGGGTCGGGCGGTTCTACTCCGGCGGCATCCAGATCTGCGACGACACCGACGAGCACTGCCCGTGGCGCCACAACCCGGCGATGACGATGGAGGACGCGCGCGTCATCAAGGCGCTGCCCAGCGTGCAGTTCCTCGCGCTGGACGAGGGCACGGGCGGCATCGAGGTGTCCTACGGCGATCGCCGCACGTCGTCGGTGAGCGTGCACGGCCGCAGCGCCGACTGGGTGGACGTGGGCGGCGGCGACGTCTACCCAGGCCGCTCCTACACCCCCGCCGAAGACGAATCCGCGGCGCAGGTGGTCGTGATCAACCAGAAGCTCTCCGACTGGATCTTCGGCGGGCTCGATCCCCTGAACCGCACGATCAAGATCGGGGCGATGCCCTACGAGGTGATCGGCGTGTTCAATCCGCCGCCGAGCCTGTTCGGCGAGGACAACGAGTTCGAGGTGTACATCCCGCACGGCGCGCTGGTGAAGTACATCAACTACTGGAAGGGATGGATGGACTTCCTCGTGGGGCCGACGCAATCCGCGTCGACGGCCCAGGCGATGGAGGACGTCACCGAAGGGCTGCGGATTTCGCGCGGCCTGCGCCCGGGACAGCCGAACAACTTCGCCGTCGTGTCGCAGGAGCAGTATCTGTCCGATATCTCGAAGATGACCTACATCATGCGCGTGCTGATGGTCGTGCTGTCGATGGTCGGCCTCATGGTGGGCGGCGTCGGCGTGATCGCGATCATGATGATTTCCGTCACCGAGCGCACCCGGGAGATCGGCGTGCGCAAGGCGCTGGGCGCGACGCGGCGCGAAATCCTGTGGCAGTTCCTCGTCGAGGCGGCGACGCTGACGCTCGCGGGCGGCGCGTGCGGCATGATCGCCGGCGGCCTGATCTCCTTCCTCCTCAAGGTCGGGCTGCACTTCCCGGCCCACGTGCCGGTCATGTCCGTCGTCGTCGCCCTGCTGATGGCGGCGTTCACGGGCGTGCTGTTCGGGATCTACCCGGCGAGCAAGGCGGCGCGGCTGGATCCGGTTGAGGCACTTCGCTATGAATGATGAATGCAGAATGCAGAATGTAGAAGTCTCCATTCTGCATTCTGCATTCTGCATTTAGCACTTCTCCATGCCGTTCTTCGAAGCCATCCGCCTCGCCCTCCAGACCCTGCGAGCGCAGAAGCTCAAGAGTGCCTTCTCGATCGTGGGCGTCTTCATCGGCGTCATGTTCCTGATCGCCGTCGTGTCGGTGGTCCAGGGGATGAACCGCTACATGACCGACCGCTTCGCCGGCACGATCCTCGGCATCAACACCTTCCGGCTGCGGCAATTCCCCGACGTGCAGCTCGGCAACGTCACCGACAGTACGTGGCGCGTGTGGCGGCGCCGGCCGCGCATCACCTACGACGACGCGACGGCGGTGGCCCAGGGCCTCACCGTCGCCGTCACGACGGCGTGGGAGTCGACCACCTTCACGACGCTGTTCGCCGGGGCGAAACACGTGACGGGGGTGTCGGTGAGCGCCGTGACGGAGAATTACTTCACGATCCGCTCGTTCACCATCGCGCGCGGACGGCCGTTCACGGGACAGGAGGTGTCCGCCGGCGCCCCGGTCGCGGTGATCGGGTGGGAGCTCGCCGACAAGCTGTTCAGCGGCGTCGATCCCGTCGGCCGCGAGATCAAGCTGTTCTCCATTCCCTACCGCGTGGTCGGCGTGGTCGAGAAGCAGGGCAATCTGTTCGGGTTGTCGCTCGACAAGTTCGCGGTCGTGCCGGCGACGTCGGACCTGAAACGCTACGTCAACGCGCCGCACGTGGTGGACGCGCTCGCCGTGAAGGCCAACTCCCAGGACGAGATGCGCGTGGCGGTGTCCGAGGCGGAGGGGATCATGCGCAGCCGGCACCGGCTGCGGCCGCGGGCGGACGATGATTTCGCGCTCGAGACGGCGGACGAGGTGCTCGACTTCTGGGGCAAGATCAGCCGCATTTTATTCGTCGCCCTGCCGGGGCTCGTCGGCGTGTCGCTCGTGGTGGGCGGGATCGTGATCATGAACATCATGCTGATGGCGGTGAGCGAGCGCACCCGCGAGATCGGGATCCGCAAGTCGCTGGGCGCCCGGCGGCGCGACATCCTGCGGCAGTTCCTCGTCGAAGCGACGACCCTCGACACCGTCGGCGCGGCGGCGGGCGTGGCCACGGGACTGGGGCTCGCGAAGCTCGTCGCCGCGATCTCGCCGCTGCCCGCCGCGGTAGCGCCGTGGTCGATCGTCGTCGGCGTACTGCTGGGCGCCGGCGTCGGCATCCTCGCCGGGGTGTACCCGGCGAGCCGGGCGTCGCGGCTCGATCCCATCGCCGCACTGCGGCAGGAGACATGACGCCGATCCTCGAGGGCGTCGGCATCGCGCTCGACAGCCTGCGCGCCAACAAGGGGCGCGCCGCGCTGACCATCCTCGGCGTGGCGATCGGCGTCACGGTGGTCATGGTGATCGCGGCGATGATCAGCGGCATCAACCAGGGCGTCGCCGAGACGTTCGAGCAGATCGCGCCGCGCACGTTTCTCGTGTGGCGCTTCTTCCAGGCGGGCGTCAACGTCTCCGACGGCTCCGACGACAACTCGCCCTGGCGGCGCAACCCGCCGATCAACGACGCCGAAGCGAACCGCATCGCCCTGCTGCCGAGCGTGCGCTACGTGACGCGGCGCGAGGAGACGCAGGGCATCGTCGAATTCGGCGACCTGCACCTCCAGTCGATCACCGTGTCGGGGCTGTCGTCGCAATGGGTGGAGGTGAACGGCGGCGACGTCTACCCCGGACGCACGTTCACGCGCCTGGAGGACGCCGCCAACGAGCAGGTCGTCGTGATCAACCAGAAGCTCGCCGACCAGCTGTTCCGGGGCCGCGATCCGATCGGGCTGCAGGTGAAAGTTGACGGCGTGCCGTTCGCGGTGATCGGCGTGTATCGCGATCCGCCCAACATCTTCGGCGGCATGACGCAGCCGTGGGCCGGCGTGCCGCACGGCGCGTTCGCGAAGACGCTGCCCTACTTCAAGGGGTGGATGCGTCTCGCCGTCGCCCCGGCGCCGGGCTACACGCAGGAGCAGGCGATGGACGAGGTCACCGCCACGCTGCGCTCGCTGCGCGGCCTCAAGCCGGGGCAGGACAACACCTTCTCGCTGATCACGCAGGACAAGCTGCTCGACTCGTGGCACAAGGTGTCGGGGATGTTCTTCTTCGTCATGCTGGTGCTGTCGTCGATCGGGCTGATGGTGGGAGGCGTAGGGGTGGTGGCGATCATGATGATCTCGGTGACCGAGCGCACCCGGGAGATCGGCGTCCGCAAGGCGCTCGGCGCGACGCGTGGCGCCATCCTGTGGCAGTTCCTGGTGGAGGCCTCGACGCTGACCCTGGTCGGCGGCGTCGCGGGGATGCTCGTCGGCGGCCTGGTGGCGTTCGCGCTGGCGCACCTCACGCCGATTCCCGCCCACGTCCCGATCTGGTCGATCGTGGCGGCGCTCGGGGCGTCGGCGTTGACGGGCGTCGGCTTCGGGCTCTATCCCGCCAGTCGCGCGGCGCGGCTGGATCCGGTGGAGGCGCTCCGCTACGAATGATGAATGCGGAATGCAGAATGCGGAATCCTTCATTCTGCATTTTCCATTCTGCATTCTACATTTAGTCATGCGCCTCACCGAAGCGATCGCCATGGCCCTCCAGGCCGTGTGGAGCCACAAGCTCCGCTCCTTCTTCACGCTGCTCGGCGTGATCGTCTCGGTGGGCTTTCTCGTCGCCGTGGTCGCGGTGATTCAGGGGATGAACGCCTACGTGCGGGACCGGCTCGCCGGCGCGATCGTGGGCATCAACGCGTTCCAGATCCGGCGCGACCCGATCCAGTTCGGGTTCATCGACGACGAGGAGTGGAAGCGCATCCAGCGGCGCCCGATCATCGCGCCCGAGGACATCCCCTTCGTGCAACGCGCCCTCCCCGACGCGCAGGCGATCTCGCTGCAGTCCGGCTGGCCGACGCCGCTGGCCGACGTGCAGTGGCGCGACAAGAGCGTGCGCGATGCCTACGTGTTCGGCGTGACGCCGCAATTCGTCGTGGTGGAGGACTACACCCTGGCGGCAGGCGATCCGTTGAGCGAGGTGGACGAGCAGCAGCGCCGGCCGGTCGCGGTGCTGGGATGGGAAGTCGCCGACAAGATCTTCGGGTCGGCGACGTTCGCCGTCGGGCACGTGATCCGGGTCCACGGGGAGCAGCTCAGCGTGAAGGGCGTGATCACCCGCAAGGGAACGGTGCTGGGCCAGTCGCAGGACGCCTTTGTGATGCTGCCGCTGTCGATGTTCGAATCGATGTACGGCCGGCGGCAGACGACGGTCATCTCGGTCAAGATGCCGGCCGCGGACCTCGTGAACGACGGCATGCAGCGCGCCGAGGAAGCGATGCGCATCGCGCACCGCCTCCGCCCGGAGGCCGAGGATGACTTCACGATCGACACCGGCGCGGGACTGGTGGCGTTCTGGGGGAAGCTGACGCGCGTCATCTTCACCGTGGTGCCGGCGGTGGTGGCGATCGGCATCGTGGTGGGCGGCATCGTGATCATGAACATCATGTTGATGAGCGTGACGGAGCGGACGCGCGAGATCGGTATCCGCAAGTCGCTGGGCGCCTCGCGCAGGGACATCCGGCGCCAGTTTCTGGCGGAGGCGATCACGTTGTCGCTGCTCGGCGGCATCGCCGGCCTCGCCGCCGGCGCGGCGCTCGCCGGGCTCGTGCAACTCGCCTCGCCGCTGCCGGCGCGCGTGACGCTGTGGTCGGTGGCGGTGGCGCTGGGCCTCGGGCTCAGCGTGGGCGTCGTGTTCGGAGTGTTTCCGGCAATGCGCGCCGCGCGCCTCGACCCCATCGAGGCGCTGCGGCAGGAATAGATGCGGATCCATTCCGTCCGCGAGGGCTGGCGCATCGCCGTGGACCAGCTCCAGGCGAACAAGCTGCGCTCGGGGCTCACCATCCTCGGCGTCGTCATCGGCATCGCGACGGTGATGGCGATGGCGTCGATCGTCGCCGGCTTCCGCGAGCAGATCGTCAACACGCTCGAGGTCGTCGGGCCGACGACGTTTCGCGTGCTGCGCTACTTCTCCGCGACCGGGGTCAACCCCAATGCGGTGCCGCGCGAGGTCCGCATCCGGCCGAAGCTCGTCCCTCGGGAGGCGGAGGCGATCGCGCGCCTGCCGGAGATCCACTACGCCGCCATCTGGACGCAGCTGTTCCAGAAGTTCGAGGTGAGCGGCGTCCGTACCCAGTCGCTCAGCCTCTTCGGGGCCGACGACCGGTTCATGGAGATCCTGGGCGGCGAGCTGGCGGCGGGCCGCACGTTCACGATGTCGGAGCAGCGCAGCGGCGAAGCCGTCGTCGTGCTGGAGCAGCGCAGCGTCGATCGCCTGTTCGGTCCGATCTCGCCGCTCGGCCGCATCGTGCGCATCGGCGGCCATCCGTTCCGCGTCATCGGCGTGTGGCAGCGGCCCACCAACATCTTCGAAGTTCCCGGCACGCCGCAGATCGCGGCGGTGTGCCCGTTCGAGGCGGCGCGCCGCAACTTCATGATCGATGAGGTCAACAGCCTGATCATTCTCGTCAAGCCGAAGCCGGGCGTGACAGTGAGCCGCGCCATGGATGTCGCGACGCTGCAGCTGCGCCGCATGCGCGGCCTGCGCACCGGCCAGCCGAACAGCTTCGACCTGCTCACCTCCGATCAGGTGCTGGGTATCTTCGACAGCCTCACCGGGGCATTTTTTCTCGTGATGCTGGTGTTGTCGAGCATCGCGCTGATGGTGGGCGGCATCGGCGTCATGGCGATCATGATGGTTTCGGTCACGAGCCGCACCCGCGAGATCGGGCTGCGCAAGGCACTGGGCGCCACCCGCCGCGCCATTCTGTGGCAGTTCCTGGTCGAGGCGGCGACGCTGACGCTCATGGGCGGCGTCATCGGGATCGTGCTGGGGCTGGGCACCGGCGAGGTACTCAAGCGGGTGCTCGATTTCTCGACGCACGTCCCGCTGTGGAGCGCAGGTGTAGCGTGCCTCGTGTCGGTGATGATCGGTCTGGTGTTCGGCGTGATTCCCGCGACGCGGGCGGCGAAGCTGGATCCGATTGAGGCGTTGCGGTACGAGTGAGGAAATGCAGAATGATGAATGCAGAATGAAGAATGAGAAAGCAATGATGAATGGAGAATGCAAAATGCAGAATGAACGGGCGTCCGAGCGACCAGTGCTTAACCGCACAATTTTGCCTTCATCATTCTGCATTCTGCATTGTCATTGCGAGGGGACATCGTGACCGCACCCGTAGACGTTCTCGCCATCGCTGCCCACCGTGACGACGTCGAATTGACGTGCGGCGGAACGCTCGCCCGGGTCGCCAACGCCGGGCATCGCGTCGGCATCCTCGACCTCACACAGGGTGAGATGGGGACGCGAGGGTCGGCGGAGCTGCGCGCGGCAGAAGCGGATAAGGCCGCGAAAACGCTGGGCGTGGCGCTGCGGACGAATGCGGGACTTGAAGATGCGCACCTCGCCAACGACGACGCGTCGCGCACCGTGATCGTGCAGCTGATCCGCGCGCTGCGCCCGCGCGTCGTGATCCTCCCCTTCCCTATCGGCCGCCACCCCGATCACCGCATCGCGTCGGAGCTGGGACGCGACGCCTGCTATCTCGCGGGGCTCGCCAAGTACGCCCCGGCCACGGGCGTCGAGCCGTACCGGCCGTTCAAGATCCTCTATGCCCTCGCCTACCGCGAAGATCCGGTGAAGCCGTCGTTCGTGGTCGACATCTCCGACACCTTCGAGACGAAGATGACCGCGATCCGGTGCTACCGCTCGCAGTTCGACGGCGCGCTGGCGGCGGGGGAGATCTTCCCCACCGGCCAGGACCTGTACGAGCTGATCCGCATCCAGTCGGCGCATTACGGCTCGCTGATCCGCAAACCCTATGGGGAGCCGTTCTTCACGCACGAAACCGTGGCGATCGACGACGTGCTCACGCTTGGCGTGTCGAGTCTGTGAGCCTAAATTTCCGCTGACGATGCCGGCCCGCACGACCTATCTCGATCACGCGGCGACGACGCCCGTCCGGCCCGAGGTCCTCGAGGCGATGCTGCCCTACCTCGGCGCGGAGACGTTCGGCAATCCGTCCTCGGCGCACCGCTTCGGACGCGCCGCAAAGGCGGGGATCGAAACCGCCAAGCGCACCGTTGCCCAGGCCCTGGGCGCCGAGCCGAACCAGGTGATCTTCACCTCGGGGGGCACGGAGGCCGACAACCTCGCGGTGATCGGCGCCGCGCTCGCCGCCCGGGCGCGCGGGGCGCCGTTCCGCGTCGCGGTAGCGGCGAGCGAGCACAAGGCGATCCTCGCCGCGGCCCACGCCGTCGCGCATCTGGGCGGGGACGAGATCCTGCTGCCCGTCGACGCCGCCGGGCGCGTCGACCGCGCCGCCTTCGAAGACGCGGTGCGCCAGCAGGTCGCGGTGATCAGCGTGATGTGGGTGAACAACGAAGTGGGAACGGTGCAGCCGGTGCGCGACATGGCGCTGCGATGTCGCGAAGCGGGCATCTGCTTCCACTCCGACGCCGTGCAGGCGTTCGGCAAGGTTTCCGTTTCGCTCTCCGACGTTCCCGCGACCCTGCTCTCCATTTCCGGCCACAAGATCGGCGCCCCCAAGGGGATCGGCGCGCTGGTGGTGCGCGATCGCCAGGCCGTCGAAGCGATCATCCACGGCGGCGGCCAGCAGTTCGGCCTCAGGCCCGGGACGGAAAACGTCCCGGGCATCATCGCCCTGGGTCGCGCGGTCGAGCTGGCGGTGGCGGAGCAGGCGGAGCTGGCGGTGCGGCTGACGACGCTGCGCGACGCGCTGGAGCAGCGTCTGCTGGCGCAGTTTCCCGACGCGCGCATCAACGGGCGCACGGGCGAGCGCGCGCCGCATGTCGTCAACGTGGCATTCCCCGGCACCGAGTCGGAGGCGATGCTGATGCACCTCGATCTCGCGGGCATCGCGTGCTCGGCGGGGTCGGCGTGCAGCACGGGATCGGTCGAGCCGTCGCACGTGCTGACGGCCATGGGCGTGCCGGCGGAGCTGGGCGTCGCGTCCCTGCGATTCTCGTTCGGACGCTCGAGCGAGATGGCGGACGTGGACGCGCTGTGCGGGGCCCTGCCGAAGATCGTCGAGAAGGTGCGGGGGTTGCAGGCGGTGTTGAACAGATGAATGAATGCAGAATGCAGAATGCAGAATTGTGAGGGCGAGCACGAGATGGAATCAGACTTCTCTGCTTGTACCCGGCTGCGCCATTCTGCATTCATCCTTCTGCATTCTGCATTGGAACACACCGTGACCCCCCGCGTTCTCGTCGCCATGTCCGGCGGCGTCGATTCCTCCGTCGCCGCCGCGTTGCTCGTCGAAGCGGGCTACGACGTCATCGGCGCCACGCTGAAGCTGTTCTGCTACGGTGACGACGTCCCCGACCGGCCCTGCTGCTCGCTCGACTCGATCACCGACGCGAAGCTCGTCGCCCACCGCCTCGGCATCCCGCACTACGTGCTGAATCTCGAGGACCGCTTCGGGCACGACGTGATCGACGATTTCGTGCGCGAGTACGCGCGCGGCCGCACGCCGATCCCGTGCGTGCGCTGCAACTCGTTCACCAAGTTCCGGGACCTGCTGCAGCACGCCAACGCACTCGACTGCGACTATCTCGCCACCGGCCACTACGCCGTGGCGCGGGACGGGGCGCTGTACCGCGGCCGCGACCCGCAGAAGGACCAGTCCTATTTCTTGTGGGGCATCGACGCTGGGGTGGTGCCGCGCCTCCTGACGCCGGTGGGCGAGCGGACGAAGACCGAGACGCGCGCGGTAGCGCGCCGGCTGGGGCTCGTCACGGCGGACAAGGAAGAATCGGTGGAGATCTGTTTCGTCCCCGACGGCGACTACGTGAAGGTGCTGGAGCGCCGGCTCCCCGCCGACGCGCCGGCGCTCAGGCCCGGCCCGCTCGTCACCGTGGGCGGCGACGTCGTCGGCCTGCACTCTGGCTTCGCGCGCTACACGATCGGCCAGCGGCGCGGCCTCCCCGGCGGCCAGGCGCAGCCGATGTACGTCGTCGACATCCGTCCCGAGACGCGCGAAGTCGTCATCGGGACGGGCGACGACCTGTTCGGCCACGCCGTCACGCTCGACGAAGTGAACTGGCTCGCCCCCGCCCTCGCTCCGGGCGACGACGTCTGGGTGCAGTGCCGCTACCGGGCCCGTGCCGTTCCCGGCACCGTCCAGGAGTCGGACGGCAGTCGTCTCGTGCTGCGGCTCGCCGAGCCGGTGCGCGCGATCACGCCGGGACAGTCGGGCGCGCTGTATGATGAAGGGGCACGGCTGCTGGGTGGGGGCGTGATTAGCTAGATCGGTGCGCTGTATCACGGAGAGAAACGCTATCAGCTATCAGTTATCAGCTGTCAGCTTAGCCTTTCCCAGACGATATCTTTGCTGAAAGCTGAGAGCTGACAGCTGATAGCGCATTTCGCTGACAGCTGAGAGTTGATTGCGCCTTTCAAGGAGTCAATCGATGCAGATGTCCAAGACGCTCCATGCCACTGCCTGCGCCGGCGTTATTCTCGCCGCGGCCTGCAACAGCGACACCACCGGTCCCGCGACCCTCTCGAATCCGCAGGCGACGATCGCGGCGATCGCGGCGCTGGACAGTGCGTTCCACTCGAACGCGCTCGCCAGCTTCGGCGCGTTGAGCGGCAGCATCGGCTCGACGGCAACGACCGCGGCGCTGGCGCGTGCCGGGACCATCGTCCGGGCGACGCTGCCGCGTCCCACGTCGCCCGGAGTGTCGGCCGCGGCAGCGGCGGTGCGCCAGCTGTCGGGGCTGCGTGCGCTCAATCTCTCTCCCGCGAGCCCGCAAGGACCGGTCATCAACGACACGCTGTACGGCTCGGTCTACACCTACGACACGACGTTCCACGCCTACGTGCGCTCGGCGACGACCGGCGGGCCCAGCAACGGCATCCGCTTCATCCTGTACGCGATCAGTCCCTTCACCGGCAACGTCTCGCTTCCGCTGTCACCCGTCGGGCAGGCCGATCTGCTGGATGAGAGCGCCGGGCTGACGGCGCAGCTGCACATCATCGTGGCGGGCAACGGCGGCACGCCGAGCTATCTCGACTACACCAGCGCGTTGACGTTCAGTCAGACGTCGCTCGTGGCGACGCTCACCGGCACGCTGACGAACGCCCTGGCCGCCGGCGCGAACAAGACACTCACCTTCAGCGTCAACGCGACCTTCACGATCACGACGATCACGGTGCACGGGACGTACGCGCTCAACAACCCTGCGGTGACAATCACCCTCGATGCCGTCGACAAGCAGGTGCTACCGACGGACTCGGTCACGGTGAACTTCGGATTCACCCGACAGGGGGAGGCGATCACGTTCGCGGGCCAACTGGTCCAGACGGGCACCGTCCTGGACACGGTCGACGCGGCGATCAAGGTGAACGGCCAGCCGTATGCGTCGGTCAAGGGCAACAACCTGGCCGTGAGTTTCTACGACAGCAACGGTGTCGAGATCATCGACACGACCCAGAAGCACGACATCCTGGTGGCGCTCGAGGGAATTCAATTCGCGGTCGTGCTGGTGATCCAGTTCAGTGGGGTGCTGTTCGCGCCGATCGTGAATCTGCTGAACAGCTAGCGCGTCGGCCGTTCGCCGTCCCAACGCCCTCGCCCTTACCCGGCGGGGGCGTTTGCGCTAAATCCCCTCGAACCCTGAGCGAGGAGTGAGTCGCCGTGAGCTCGCGCCGTCGGTTTCTCGAATCGTTGTTCTCGAGCGCGGCGATGGTCCCCGCGCTGCAGAACGACTGGCTGCACCACATCACGCGCACCGTCGGCGCCGTGGCCGACCGGCCGGCCGCCGAGCTGGCCGACGACGAAGACTTCTGGCGCGAGATCCAGAACGCCTTCACGCTCGACCGCACCCTCATCAACCTCAACAACGGCGGCGTCTCCCCGTCGCCCCGCGTGGTACAGGACGCGATGGCGCGCTACCTCGCCATCTCGAATACCGCGCCGGTGATCACGATGTGGGCGTGGCTCGAGCCGGAGATCGAGAGCGTGCGGCGGCGTCTGGCGGCCGACTTCGGCTGCGACGTCGAAGAGATGGCGATCACGCGCGGCGCGTCCGAAGCGCTCGAGAACGTGCAGCTCGGCATTCCGCTGCAGAAGGGCGACGAGGTGCTGACGACGACGCAGGATTACCCGCGCATGATCACGACGTGGAAGCAGCGCGAGCGGCGCGACGGCATCGTGCTGAAGCAGATCCCCTTCCCCGTGCCGCCGACGACGCAGGACGACCTGGCGCGGCGCCTCGAGGCGGCGATCACGCCGCGGACCAAGGTGCTGCACGTCTGTCACATCACGAACCTGACGGGGCAGATCTTTCCCATCAAGACGATCGTGCAGCTGGCACGCGCCCGCGGCATCGAGACCATCGTGGACGGCGCGCACGCCTACGCCCACTTCCCGTTCACGCGCGACGAGCTGGACTGCGACTACTACGGGACGAGCCTGCACAAGTGGCTGTTGTCGCCGCACGGCACGGGCTTCCTGTACGTGCGCAAGGAGAAGATCCCCGCGATCTGGCCGCTGATGGCGGCGCCGCCCGAGATGAACGGCAACATCCGCAAGTTCGAGGAGATCGGCACGCATCCGGCGGCGAACCACAACGCCATCGCCGAGGCGCTGACGTTCCATCAGGGCATCGGGGCGGAGCGCAAGGCGGCGCGGCTGCGCTATCTGCGGGATCGCTGGGCGCGGCGGCTGGAGCAGGTGCCGGGCGTGAAGATTCTCACGTCGTACGATCCGAAACAGTCGTGCGGGCTGGCGTCGTTCACGCCCGGGGCGCTCGACGTGGGTAAGCTGGTGACCTACCTGTGGGACAAGCACAAGATCATCGTGACGCCGATCGTGCATCCCGAGTTCAACTGCATCCGGGTGACGCCGAACGTGTATACGCTGACGGAGGAAGTCGATCGGTTTGCGGAGGTGGTGGAGGATACGGTGCGGAAAGGGATCCCTGTCTAAGACAGACACAAGCTGGAGGTGAGAGCTTCAAGAGCAGTTGCGCAGACGGCGAAGACGCAGGTGGTGCCGTCTGCGCAACCGTTCATGCCTGCGAGGAGTGGGTAGACACGAGCCTCCGGGTCAGCACTGCGGCGCGGGACGCCCGACGCCCGGTGCGCTGCGCGTCGTGCAGTAGAGATCGTTGCCGCCCGAGCCGCCGGGACGATCCGAGAAGAAGTAGAGCGTCGTGCCGTCGAACGAGAGTGCCGGCGCGCCATCGAAGCCAGTGCTGTTGACGGTCGGGCCGAGGTTGACCGGCGTCGACCAGACGTCACTCCGCGACTGCCGCGCCGAGACCCAGAGGTCCTGGCCGCCAACCCCGCCCGTGCGGCCGGTGACGTCCGATGAGATGAACATCTCGAGCCCGGTCCTGGAAATCGTCGTGCGTGTGTCCCGATGGGGACCGCTCAGCTCCGGCACCTGCACGGCCGCACCCCAGCTGCCATCGGCCTGCAGGGTGCTCTTGTAGATGTCGAAATCCCCGAACCCGCCGGGACGCGTGCTGGTAAAGTAGAGCGTGGGCCCACCCGCCTCTTCGGTGTAGGTCGGCCCGGCATCGTTGGCGGACGAATTGATGGTGCAGCCGAGGTTCACCGGCGGACCCCAGGCGAAGTCGTCGTGGACGTCGTCGCGGGTGCTTTCGTAGAGATCAAAGCCGCCGCACCCATCGGCACGGGGACCGCTGTGGAAGAAGAGGTGGTGCCCGTCGATCGTGAGATCGGGCGCCATGTCCGTCACCGCGCTGTTGATCGTGGACCCGAGGTTCTGCGGGGCGCCCCAAGGGTCCCCAACGGCGTCGCGCTGCGACACGTAGATGTCGAGTCCTCCGAGGCCGCCGGCCCGGTCGG
>CAZXKN010000084.1:0-7618 GCA_964641815.1 uncultured Gemmatimonadaceae bacterium
ACCGTGGTTCTCGACCGGCACCTTGGCGCTCGCCACGTAGTTCGTCCCGCCGACCTTGTCGAAGGCGGCGAGCGCCTGCGATCCGGTGAAATGGGCATCGATCGTCGTGTCGCAGCCCGACGGATTGGCGAGCAGGCCGTCGGCCTGCCAGATCGTGCCGTACCCCAGGACGTGTCCCATCTCGTGCTCGATCACGAGCCCGAAGGACCCGCCCGCGATCAACGTGGCGACATCGGCCGAATCGAATTGCATGACCCCGACTATGGGGAACTTCTTGAACGATCTGACGAGACAAGGTCCTGCCTGCCCCAGGATCTTTCCCGGCCCGTCGATCGAGTCGATGATTGCAAAGATCACTACATCGTCGACAACCTCGTTCAAGGCAGGCGATCCTGTACCGCATGACCCTGCGGGCAGATTCGCAGGCGTGATCGCGATATCCGGGACATCCCCGAAAATGATCGATTCCCATTTCGCCGCGGCATTGGTGAACGCCGCCTGCTGCGTCGGCGTCATGGTCGTGATGAACCGGACGTCGATGTGGTACGCCTGCGCGTCGCCCGTCGCAGAAAAAGTCACCGGGTTGCCCACCACCGTGCCGGTATCCACGACGGTCGCGGTCAGCGCGTTGGCGCCCGCGCCGACGGTCCACGATCCCACCGTCGCGATGCCGTTCGCATCGGTCACGGCGTTCGCGCCGCTGATCACACCACCGCCCCCGGACACGGCGAAGGTGACCTGCTTCCCGACAATCGGGGTGCCGGCGCCGTCTGCCACGATCACCGACGGCGGAAAGTTCAGCGGGGCGGCGATCAGTCCGTGCTGCCCATTGCCGGTGTTCACCGCGACGGATGGCGAGGATCCGGCCAGCACTCCGCTCGCCGTGAACGTCGCGGGATTGCCCGGAATCGCGACCGCCGCGGTGGCGGTCATCACGTTCGGTCCCACCGAGGTGCCGAGGGTCCATTGCACCGACGCCCGCCCCAAGGCATCCGTGGTGTCCGCGGCGCTCGAGACGTGGCCGCCGCCGCTCGTCACCGCGAAGGCGACGACGATCTGCGAGATCGGATTGGCGGTCGTATCGGTCACCTGGACCGTGATCGCCGTAGGCAGTGTGCCCGACACCGTATCGATCTGGTTGTCCCCCGCGAACTTGTTGAAATGAGCGGGAACCTGTGTGACGTTCACCGTGGCACTGTCCACGATCGATCCGCTGGTGAGCGTCACCGTACCACGGAGCTTCGTGGATCCGACGGTACGCGCCGTCGCAAGGCCGCCGGCGCTCACGTCAGCAACCGCTGCATTGTCGCTCGACCAGACGACCGAGGCGCTCGGGATCGGATCGCCCCGCTGGTCCAGTACCGTGGCGGCCAGCTGGTGTTGCGACCCGATCGCGCCGAAGCTCACGCTATGGAGACTCAGGGTGATCGTCGTGGGGGTCGCAACGAACGCTTCGCTGCCCTTGCAGGCGCACAGGACCAGGGGAAGCAGGAACACACGGTAGCGCAGCGGCATGGGGCCTTCCTATTTCGTGACGGTGACGGAATAGCCGGCGAGCGATGTTTCCAGTTGATAACCCGAAGTCTGCGCCACTTGCTGCAGCGTGACGGTGTACTGGCGAAACTTGTTGATGTCGTCGACCTGCAGGGTGAGGATCGTTCCGCTCGTAACGTTCCCGGTAAGGACGAGTCTGGCGTTCGCCGTCGCGACCGGGCCGCCCCACAGCGTCAGTCCAGCCCCGGCGCTCACGGAAACCGGTGGCACGGGCGCCGACAGCGCGAGCAGCACGGCCCCGTCCTGCCCGTTGTTCGGATCGGTGAGATTCACCTTCAACGTTCCTGCGACCGGGCTCGTCGTGCCGCTGCATGCGAGCAGCAATCCGACACTCGTGCTCAGCACCGCTCGACGGAACGAAGTCATTGCCGCCCCTTTCGCTGCGCTGTGACGATCGCCCGGGTGATCGCCGGAGACGGCGTGGCGCCGGTCGACCGGACCCACGCGAGGAAGTCCCCCACGTCGAAATCTCCGTTGTTGTTGCCGATAATGTCGAGGTAGCGAAGATCGGGCCCGCTGAGCACGCCGCCGAACAGGAGCTGCTGCACTACCGCTGCCACGGTGAGCGTCGGGGCGGTCACGGTGATCGAATCCTGATGCAGTGCCTGTTGTGAGCCCGAGCGCACGCGCAGCGTGAACTTGAACTTGCCGGTGCGTGTGGGAGTGCCGACGATCCCTCCACCGATCAGCAGGTTGAGACCCGGCGGCACCGAGTCGCTGACCAGATCCCAGGCGTAGTTCCCGTCCCCTCCGGTCGCCTCGAAAGAAACACCGTATCCCGTCCCCACGATCGCGCCGGGCGGCGCACTGGTGACCGATACAACCAGCTGCGGATCGAACTGCGCGGTGACGCTGTAGGGCCGCCCCATCGGCAGCACCAGCACGTTGCTCGTCGCGGTCGTGTCCCCCTGCCAGCGCCCGAACACCGATGGCGCGACCGCCGTCGCCGTCAGCGTCACGGACGTCCCCTGCGTGACGAACACCCCGTTCGTGTCGGCTGCCGGATTCGACGCGACGCTGCCGTTGCCGCTCTGCGCGACGTCGAGCCGGTTCGCGCGCACGAGCGTCGCCGTATACGCGGCGCCGGCGAGCGACCCGGTGATCTGGTGCGCAATCGGCAGCCCATCGGACCAGGAGAGGAACACGAACCGGGTGCGCCCCCCGGCCGCAAACTGCGTGTCGGCGACCGCGAGCGTGTGGGTCGAGCCGTCGTCCAGCAGGTCGCGGAACACGCTCACGGGAACTCCGTCCACTTGAACCTGCGCGGCGGTATCGCTGGCGGCGATCACCGTCGGCTGCCCGAAGCGCACGCGAAACGCCATCGCGCCGTTCGGCACGAGTTGGCGAATCGAATCGATCGCGACGCCGGCGAAGCTCGAATCCGAGTTCATCGACGCCGGAGGCACCGAGCCGACCGAGAACACGGAGTTTCCGCTCGTCCCCGGGTAGGGGTCGCCGCCATCCCCGCGGTTGCAGCCATGGTCATCGCACCACAGCTGCCGCTGGCCGTCCGCCTCCTCCAGCACGAGACCGTGCGTCGCCAGCGAATTCATCTGATTGCCCTGCCGGAATCCGTTGTCCGCCGCGATCACCGAGTCGACATGCCAGATGAAGAGACCGCCGCCGCACCCCGGCGGGTTGTTGCTGCGGGTACAGTGGACCCGGATCATCGCGCTGTCGGACCCGAGGCGCTGGCGGTTCTCGACGAGGAAGTATTCGCCGCGCGGGTTCGCCCCGGTCGGGCGCACGACGAACGCGCTATCGGACGCCGGTGAGGGTCCGAGGGTATAGGTGCCGGTCGCCGTGACCGGCGCGAGGGTGACCCACCCCAGCTCGCCGAGCGACCACGCCTCCATCCGCGCCGGCGAGAGCGGCGTGGCGTAGTTGCCGCTCCCCATGATGCCCCACTCGCCGATCCCTTCGGTGACGAAGCTGAGGTCGTACAGATCGGGAAGCCCGAGCCCGTGTCCCGATTCGTGCGCCGCGGTCCCGGCGGGCATGATCTGGCTGGTGTCGCACGCCGTCGACCCGCCCACGCCGCTCTGGAACGTGTAGTCGCGGACCTTGATGAAGCCGCCATTGTGCGCCGGGGTTTTGGTCGTATACGGGGTGATGAGCTGATAGCGGTGCGACCAGATGTGGTTGTTGGTCGAGCCGCCGCACGCGCCGTCCTGTGCCGGATGCACGAAAATCGCCATGTCGACGAAGCCGTCGTCATCGATCGAATTCGGAATGCCGTCCGGACCGTCGTTGTCGAACTGCCCCCAGTCGATCGGGCCAGCCGAGTCGATCTTGGCGAGTGCCTCGGCCATGCCGCCCTGCATGCTGACGATGGCGGTGCCGCTGAAGATGCCGTTGCAGTTCGAGGTGCCGAACGGATTGCCGAAGCAGCTGCCCGCCACACCGGTGTAGGTCGCCTCGTTGCTGTCCAGCGCAGCCCACCCCAGCACCCGCCCCTGCATGCTGAACAGACCGCGCGACAGCTCCTCGTAGTAGGTCCGCACGGTGTAGGGACGGCCCGCCGGCGGTGTCGCACCGAACAGCACGGCGCTGTACTGCGCGGTGTCGCGCAGCGTGGCGAGGTTCGTGTCTTTGTACCGCAGCAGGATCGCGGGGACGAGCAAGGTGCCGGTGACTGCGGGCGCCCCAGACGCCGTCAGGGCCCGCGCGAGCGGAGCGTTGAGACTCGAGAAGTCGCGGCGCCCCAGCAGCGCCGCTCGCGCTCGGGCAATAGACCGGGCACGCACGCGCCAGACGCCGTTGGGATGGAAATCCAATCCGGGAATCTCCCACCGTGGCGAGAGCTGCTGCTGCGCAGCCGCCAACCCGGGGCCCGACACGAGCACCGCGAGCCCCAGCCAGATGGACCGGCAACGCCTCACAGACAGCTCCTCAAAGCAGGAGACACTTCGCAGCAATCTACTCTAGAGGTGGATACCAGACGGAGCGGTGGGCCGCGTCACAATGTGGCAACGGTGCGCTTGGAATTGCGCGCCAGCCACAGTCCGAGAACCGTGAAGGCCACGACGCCACCCACCACCTTGCCCTCATAAAGGAAGGGATGGATCTCGTCCGAGGGCGGCACAAACCCGAGCACGATCGACAGCAGGACGGCGGCGAGACCGAGCACGCCGAGCAGCAGGGTACCGGTACCGCGCTGCCGCCGCAGCTTGATGTACACGACGAAGATGTACAGGTACGGGATAAAGAAGAGGATCAATGTCGTCTGCGTGAGCAGCAGATACGCCGACTTGACGCTGGTGTTCGCGAGGCTCGCCACGATGAACACCGTGGCCACGACGCCCATCAGGATCAACGAGACATAGGGCGTCTGCCAGCGCGGGTGCAGCCGGGCGAACGCAGGGGGCAGCGCGTCGTTCACGCCGGCGGCAAACGGCAGGCGCGCCGACCCGGCGAGCCAGGCACCCACGCCACCGAGGTTGCCGAGCGTGAGCAGGATCGCGATGGCCGCGGGCAGCCACCCGATCCCGGAGCTGCCGATGCGTTCGACGAGGGCCTGCGCCGCCTGCGGCATGCCGTTCGTCACACTCACCGTCTCCTGCGGCAGCGCCACGATCATCGACGCCGTGCCGATCACGTACACCGCGACGATCGCGAATCCCGAGAGCGCGATGCCGCGCCGCAACGTCGCCGCCGCATCGCGGATCTCGCCGCCCAGAGACGGCGCCAGCTCCAGGCCGGCGAAAGCGAACGTCATCGTCGCGAATAAATTGATCGACGGGAGGTCGAACCGCGTCGGCACGAGCGCACGCACGTGGAGCGGCGTGGCACTGCCGCGCGTCGCGAAACCCCACACCGCCAGCGCCACGAAGAGCACCGCCGGGATCCAGGTGCCGACGCCGCCGAGATTCTGCAGCCACTTCCCGACCCGCAGGCCCACCACGTTCAGCCACACCGCGATCCACAGCCCCGCGAGCGAGACGACCAGGATGAAGCGGGTATCTTCACCCAGCCCTGCGGTGCGCGCGCCGCCGGCGTACGCGGCGATCGCCGCCGTCGTCACGAGCAGCGACGGAAAGTAGAAGAGGTTGTTCACCCAGTAGAGCCAGCCCGCCAGGAACGCCTGCCGCGGCCCGTAGGCGCGGTCGACCCAGCAGTAGATGCCGCCGGAGCTGGGATCGATGTCGGCCAGCTCGCGCACGGCGATCGCCGATGGGATGAAGAACACCAGCATCGCCACGACCCACACCGTGAGCGAGGCGAGGCCGAATTGACTCGCCGCCGTGGTGAGCCAGCGCAGCCCCACGATCGCCGTGATGTTGAACAGCACGACGTCGCGCAGTCCCATGACACGGGGCAGCTCGGGCCGTGCGGCGGGTGCAGTCATGTCACGGCCTCCTCGCGTGCAGCCGGGCGCGTTGCGTTCTGCGCCGCGAGGGAACCCGACACGGCGAGGGAGTAAAACAGGGAGCGTACCACAACGTCCGTAACTTACGCGACCACCGAAAACACCGCTAACACACGATCACGCATCACCTTGCGATTTCCGCAGGGCACGGCTAAGCTGTAGCACGATTTCCACACCTTAGAGGGCTCGTGCGCACAGAAACGCTGCAGCACATCGCGCTGTTCGACAAATGCCGCAACTTCACCCGCGCCCGCGAGGTGCAGGCGGCGGGGTTGTACCCGTACTTCAAGGCGATTTCCCGCTCCGAGGACACCGTCGTCGTCATCGAGGGCAAGGAACGCATCATGATGGGCTCCAACAACTACCTGGGGCTCACGCATCATCCTGAAGTGCTGGGGGCGGCTCGCAGCGCGCTGGAGCGCTACGGCTCGGGGTGCACGGGGAGCCGGTTCCTCAACGGTACGCTGGATCTCCATGAACAGCTCGAGACGGAGCTGGCGGAGTTCCTCGGCAAGGAAGCGTGCCTCGTCTTTTCGACCGGCTACCAGGCGAATCTCGGCGTCATTTCGGGACTCGTCGGCCGCGGCGATGTGGTCTTCCTCGACAAGCTCGACCACGCGTCGATCGTCGACGGCGCCAAGATGTCGCACGGGGAGACGACGCGGTTCAACCACGGCGACCTGGCCGGCCTCGAGCGCAAGCTGCAGCGCGTCCCCGAGGGCACCGGGACGATGTTGATCGTGGACGGCGTCTACTCGATGGAAGGCGACGTCGCCGACCTCCCCGCCCTGCTGCGCATCACCCAGAAGTACGGCGCGGCATTGGCGGTCGACGACGCGCACTCGATCGGCGTGCTCGGCGGCTCGGGCGCGGGCACGGCGGAGCATCACGGCGTCACCGCCGAGGTGGATCTGATCGTCGGCACGTTCTCGAAGTCGCTGGCCTCGATCGGCGGCTACGTGGCGGGCGACGAGTACGTGATCCACTACCTCAAGCACCACTGCCGCCCGCTCATCTTCACCGCGGCGCTGCCGGCCTCGAACACCGCGGGCGTGCTCGCGGCCCTCGAGATCCTGCGCAGCGAGCCCGAGCGGCGCGAATGCCTGTGGAACAACACGCGCCGGCTCCAGGAAGGCCTGCGCAAGCTGGGCTACGACATCGGCCACACCGTGACGCCCATCATCCCGGTGCTGATCGGGCCGCTGGAGAAGACGTTCGTGTTCTGGCGCAAGCTGTTCGACGCGGGCGTGTTCACGAACCCGGTCGTGCCGCCGGCCGTGCCGCCGTCGCAGTGCCGCCTCCGCGCGAGCCTGATGGCGACGCACACGGCGGAGCAGATCGATTTCGCGCTGGACAAGTTCGCGACCATCGGTCGCGAGCTCGAGGTCATCTGACCGCGGCCTTGGTCCGGCCAGTCCGGACCAGCGCCGACCTCGACCGCTTCATCGACTTCCCGTACCGGCTGCACCGGGGCGACCCCATGTGGGTCGCCCCGTTGCGCATGGACATCGCCACCCTGCTCTCCACGAAGAAGAACCCGTTCTTCGAGCACGCCGAAGCGGAGTACTTCCTGGCCGAGCGCGACGGCGCGGTGGTCGGCCGCATCGGCGCGATCAAGAACGACGCGCACGGTCAATTCCATCCGGACGAGAAGCACGTCGGCTTCTTCGGCTTCTTCGAGTGCGTGGACGACCA
>CAZXKN010000085.1:0-5883 GCA_964641815.1 uncultured Gemmatimonadaceae bacterium
CCGGGAATGGCGAACGCGTTGACGACCGGGTCATCGATCACGCGAAACGTCCAGGGGAGGTTGGGCCGCTCCGAGGTGCCGGCGAGCCGCATCCCGAGCGCGCGCACGTAGCGCTGCCGTCCGCTGTCGGGGTCGAGGCCCATACTGGTGATGATTCCGGGGTCCGCCTGCAGTCCCATCTGCACCTCCTGGGACTCGCTGACGAGGGCCAGCTCCTTCTTCCCGGTGGCGGGATTGACGGCGCAGGCGGCGCCGAAGACGAGCCCGGCAAGACTCACGAGCGGGATGGTCGATCGCATGGTTGGCCTCCGGTTCGAGGACAGAGCGCTGTCGCAACGCTTATGTTACGCCAACACCGGCGTCTGGAGGAGTGGTGGACCGGAAGAAGTTTCTGTTCGTCTCGCTCGACGGGTTGATCGCCGATATCGCCTGGCAGGTGGTAAAGGAAGGGCACGAGGTGCAGCTGTGCACCGACAGCCAGAGCGAGAAGGAGATCGGCAACGGCTTCGTTCCCAAAACCGACGATTGGGAGCGCGAAGTGGAGTGGGCCGACGTCATCGTGTTCGACGACGTCTTAGGCCAGGGGGCGAAGGCCCAGAAGCTGCGCGCCGCGGGCAAGCCGGTGGTGGGCGGCACGCCCTACACCGATCGCCTCGAGGACGACCGCGCCTTCGGCCAGCAGGAGCTGAAGGCCGCGGGCGTGTCGATCATCCCCCAGGAGAACTTCACGTCGTTCGACGACGCGATCGGGTTCGTCCAGGCCAATCCCAACCGCTACGTCATCAAGCCGTCGGGCGAGGCGCAGAACCTGAAACAGCTCCTGTTCGTGGGCGAGGACGAGCATGGCGCCGACGTGATCCAGGTGCTGGAGGACTACAAGCGCGCCTGGGCGTCCAGAATCAAGGAGTTCCAGCTGCAGCGGCGTATCGTCGGCGTGGAAGTGGCGATCGGCGCGTTCTTCAACGGCAAGGAATTCGTCCTCCCCATCAACGTGAACTTCGAGCACAAGAAGCTGTTCCCCGGGGACATCGGGCCGTCGACCGGTGAAATGGGGACAGCGATGTTCTGGAGCGAGCCGAACCGCCTCTTCGCCGCGACGCTGAGGAAAATGGAAGCGAAGCTGAAAGAGGAAGGCTACGTCGGCTACATCGACGTCAACTGCATCGTGAACTCGAACGGGATCTTCCCGCTCGAGTTCACGGCGCGGTTCGGATACCCGACGATCAGCATCCAGCAGGAGGGGATGCTCACGCCGATCGGTGAATTCCTGCACCGGCTCGCCGAGGGGTCGATCACCCGCTTCAAGGCGCGCAGCGGTTTCCAGGTGGGCGTGCGCATCGTGGTGCCGCCGTTCCCCTACCGCGACCCCGAAACGTTCGAGACGAGCTCCAAGGATGCGGTGATCATCTTCAAGAAGCCGGTGCGCGAAGGGGTGCACATCGAGGACGTCAAGACGGTCGACAACGAGTGGCTCGTGACCGGCACGTCCGGGGTGGTGCTGATCGTCGTGGGACTGGGCTCGACGATGAAACAGGCGCAGCGCCAGGTCTACAACCGGATCGAGAACATCATGATCCCGAACATGTTTTACCGGAAAGACATCGGCGATCGCTGGTTCGAGGATTTCGACCGGCTGCACACGTGGGGATATCTGAGAGACTGACGGCGTATGGAAGAGGCGTATGGAGAGAAGGCGTAAGGAGAGAAACGTACGGAGAGAAGGCAAAAAGGAGAGAAAACGTATGGAGAGAAGGCGTATGGAAACAGCGTGAATGCAGGGTAACACCGCCGTCCGCCGGATCGCGTGGCGGCTGTTGCCGCTCATGTTCCTCGCGTTCGTCGTCAACTTCATCGATCGCGTGAACGTGAGCGTAGCCGCCCTCCAGATGAACCGCGATCTGGGCTTCACGGCGACCGCGTACGGCCTCGGCGCCGGCATGCTGTCGATCGGCTACACACTGTTCCAGATTCCGAGCAACATCATGCTGGCGCGGGTCGGCGCGCGTCGCTGGATCGCCGCGCTGATGATCGTCTGGGGCGGCATCGCGTCGTCGATGATGTTCGTCCGCGGCGCGGCCAGCTTCTACACCTTGCGCTTCCTGCTCGGCGCTGCGGAAGCGGGGTTCTTCCCGGGCATGATGCTCTATCTCACCTACTGGTTCCCCGGTGCGGTGCGGGCACGCGCCGTCGCGGCGTTCATGAGCGCCATTCCGGTCGCTCAGGCGATCGGCACGCTGGGGTCAGGCCTGCTGCTCGGACTGGGGGGCCGCGGCGGGCTCACGGGCTGGCAGTGGCTGTTTCTGCTCGAAGGTGTGCCGGCCGTCGTGCTCGGCGTCGCGGTCTTCGCGCTCTTGCCCGACCGTCCCGACCAGGCGTCGTGGCTCCCCGCCGACGAGCGCGCCTGGCTCGAGGACAGCCTGCGGCGGGACGGCACCCCGACCGCGTCGACCGGGCGGCCGGCCGTCGGACCGGCCCTGCGCGACCCGAATGTCTGGGGGCTGGGTGCCATCTGGGCGGCCATCAATCTGGTGGGTTTCGGACAACTGTATTTCCTGCCGCAAATCATCCGGGGCGCTTCGCACCTGAGCGATCTCACGGTGGCGTCTCTGTCGACCATACCACCGCTCGCCGCGGCGGTCGCGATGCTCGTGATCGCCGCGCATTCCGATCGCACGGGCGAGCGCCGTCGCCACCTGGCGGGCACCCTGTTGACCACGGCCATCGGGTTCGCCGCGACGGCCGCCGTGCTGCGGTCGCCTGTGCTGGCCGCCGTCGCATTGTCGCTCGTCGCCATCGGCATCGCCGGCGCGTTCGGCCCATTCTGGGGGCTCGCGACCGCTTCGCTCACCGGTTCCGCGGCGGCGGGCAGCATTGCCCTGATCAGCTCGATTGGTCAGGTCGGTGCGCCGGTCGGCTCGTGGCTGGTCGGCGCTGTGCGCGACGCCACCGGCAGCTTCGCCGCCGCGCTCCTCAGTTTCGCGACCCTGGCGGGGATCGCCGCGCTCCTCGTCGCGCGGCTCACGCCGGCGGGGTCGCCCGCCGACTCCGCAACCGCCCGATGACGACGGTGACGTTGTCCGTCCCGCCCCGCTCGAGCGCCAGCTTCACCAATTGCCGGCAGCACTGCTCCGCCGACTGAATCTGCTTGAGCTCGGCTTCGATCTCCTGGTCGCTCACGTGGCGGGTGAGGCCGTCGGTGCAGAGCAGCATCACGTCGTCCCAGCGCACGTCGGCGGTCCGCGTCATCGGCGTCGCCTCCTGACCTCCCAACGCGCTCGACAGCACCCCCTGGAGCGGCGAGCGGTGCGCCTCGGTTTCGGTGATCGCGCCCGAATCGACGAGCGACTGCACCACGGTCTGGTCGGTCGACATGCGCTCGAGCCGGCCGTCGCGCAGCCGGTAGCAGCGGCTGTCCCCCACCTGCACCAGATACGCCCGCGGCCACAGCGCGGCGACCATCGTCAGCGTCGTAGCGCCGCCGCGGCCGCCGTACTCCCGCTCGCTCTCGGCGCGCAGGACCTCGTGCGTCTTGCGCACCGACGCTTCGAGCTCCGACAGAAAGACGGCGTCTTTCTCGGTATCGAGACGACGATAGAGATCGGTGAGGTGGGTGACGTAGTGCGCGATCGTCTTGACGGCGGTGCCGCTCGCCGCCTGACCATCGGGGCGCCCGCCCACGCCGTCGGCCACGAGGAACAGCCAGCCGCGCGTGTCGCTGATCAGCGGGCTGACGTCGTCGGCCGCGAGACTCGATTGATGCACGCGCAGCAGCTTGTGGAGGCTCGCGATCAGGAACTGGTCCTGATTCTCCTTGCGGACCTGCCCGCGATCGGTGAGCCCGAAGACGTCGACGTCGGCCGAGACGGGCCGCCGGTCTTCGATCGTGATCGCAGGATCACTCGTGGCGCGTTTGGTCTCCGCATCGCTCATGCCGGTCCCCGCGACGAGAGGAACCGGGAAAATGAGGCGCGCGAGACGAGCCGGCCAGTAGGCCCCAGCCTACAGTTAGATTGCTGAGCCGTGTCCACGACCCCGCACCACCCCATTCTCATCGCCGGCGCCGGGCCGATCGGCCTTGCCTGTGCCATCGCCGCGCGCCGCCGCGGGCTCGATCCCCTGGTCATCGACGCGGGAGCGGTCGCCAATTCGATCGTCCACTACCCCGTCGGGATGACGTTCTTCACCACACCGGAGCGGCTCGAAATCGGCGGCCACCCGCTGGTGTGCGCGGGTGCCAAGCCGACCCGCGAGGAGGCGCTCAAGTACTACCGCGGCGTCGTACGCGTCGAGCGCCTGGCGCTACGGACCTACGCCCGGCTCCTGGAAGCGCAAGCCCGGAACGGGCCCATCGTGTGTGTGCTCGAGACGCGGCTCGGCCGAGAGACCGTCACCTGCGACCGGCTGGTGCTCGCGACCGGCTACTTCGATCACCCCAATCGCCTGGGCGTCCCCGGCGAGGATCTCCCCCACGTGCGCCATTACTTCGACGAAGCGCATCTGTCCTACGGACAGAATGTCGTGGTGGTGGGCGGCCGCAATTCCGCGGTGGAAGCCGCGCTGCAGCTGTTCCGGGCCGGCGCCCGGGTGACGCTCGTATATCGCGGCACGGCGTTCCCCCGCAGCGTGAAGTACTGGCTCAAACCCGATCTCGAGAACCGCATCAAGGCAGGCGAGCTGGCGGCACGCCTGGGGGCGCAGGTCGAGTCGATCAGCGTTGCAGCGGTCACGATTCGCGCGGCGGACGGCACCCGGGAGCAGATCCCGGCAGACCGCGTCTACCCGCTCATCGGATTCCATCCCGATCTCACCTTGTTCGATCGGATCGGGATCGCCTGTGACCAGGCCACCGGCCGGCCCGTCATCGATTCCGAGACACTCCGGACCAGCGTTCCCGGCGTGTACGTCGCAGGAAGCGTCACCGCCGGGAACAAGATCTCCGAGATCTTCATCGAGAACGGCCGTTTCGACGGCGACAAGATTTTCGGCGATGCCGCCGAGCGCTCCGCGGCGGAGGAGCGCTACGCACACATCGATCGGCCGCCCGGCGAATGATCCCTCACCCGCTGTCCCCCTCTCCGCCATGCGGACAGGGGGAACCTATTGCGCGGATTGACAACGCCAGCGGGCACCGGCAGACTGGCTACGAGGATTCCCCATGACCACCACGGCCGCAACCGAGCTCGTGCTCCCGCCCTGCCCGCACGTTCCGCGACCCTACACCGGTCCGTCACGAGACGAGGTGCTCGCGACGCGCCGGCAGTTCGCGAATCCGGGAATTTTCACGGTCTATCGTGAGCCGTTGCTGCTGGTCGAGGGGCACCGCCAATATCTGTTCGACGAGACCGGGCGGCGCTACCTGGATCTGTTCGCCGGGATCGCCACGGTCGCCTGCGGGCACGCGCATCCGACCGTCGTCCGCGCCATCACCGGGCAGCTCGAGCTGCTGGGGCACACCTCGACCATCTACCTGAATCCCCTGCTGGGGGAATTCGCCCGGCGCCTCGCCGGCAAGATGCCGCCGGGGCTCGAGGTGACGTATTTCGTCAACTCCGGCAGCGAAGCCAACGACCTCGCGATCCTGATGGCGCGCCTCGCGACCGGCAACCACGACGTGATCGCGCTGCGCAACGGCTATCACGGCGGCTCCCCCGCCGCGATGGCGCTGACGTCCCCGCACACCTGGAAGTATCCGGCACAGCTGAACACCGGCGTGCATCACGCCATCAACCCCGATCCCTATCGCAGCCCGTTCCGCGGCACGCCCGAGGAGATCGCCTCGCAGAGCGCGGCCGACATCCGTGAGCTGGTGCGCTACTCCACCCCCGGTCGCATCGCCGCGTTCATCGCCGAGGCCTACCAGGGCGTGGGCGGCGTCACGCACGG
>CAZXKN010000086.1:0-29658 GCA_964641815.1 uncultured Gemmatimonadaceae bacterium
CGAAGTAGCAGCTAGACGAGTGGCTCGGCGGTGACCCCGGCCCTGCCGTCGTGGCGGTAGCGCACCGTCAGACGCCAGGGCCGGCAGCACACCTGGCAGTCCTCGACATACTCCTGCTCCGCGCCGCTGCCCGGGTCAAGACCGATGGTGTTGATCTCGCCGCAATGCGGGCAGGTCACGGTGGCTTCGCCGTCGGCGGTGCCGTCCCCGAGTGGGAACTGCTCGTCGAGTGGATCCGGAAAGTCGACCATCGCGACGCGATCAGCGATGCGCGTAGACGCTCGTGTGCCCGTCCGCCGTCCAGGCGACGATGTCGTACGGCTGCGCCGCGCCGCCTTCCATGCCGGGCGATCCCGTCACCATTCCCGGCAGCGCCAACCCGGCGATCGCGGGATGCTCCTTCAGCGCCTTGGCGATGAGATCGGCCGGGACGTGGCCCTCGATGACGTAGGGCCCGACCTTCGCCGTGTGACACGACGCCAGCTGGCGCGGCACGTTGAAGTCCGTCATCACCTCGTCCAGGTCATCGGTGTCGTGTACGACGACCGTGAACCCCGCCCCCCGCAGGTGGTCGATCCACTTGGCGCAACAACCGCAGCTGGCGCTCTTGTAGACGGTGACGACGGTGGCGACGGGGGCGACGGGGGCGACGGGGGCGGCGGGGGCAGGCCCCGAGCGCAGCGCGCGGACGCCAAATCCGGTGGCGGCGACGGCGAGGAACACTACGACGAGTCGACGGATCATGCGACGTACTCTCCTTCCCAGCGAGCCATAACGACCGAAGCGAGGCAATTGCCGACGACGTTCACCGACGTGCGCGCCATGTCCATCAACGCGTCCACGCCGAGAATCACCGCGACCGCCTCCAGGGGAATGTGAAAAGTCGCCAGCGTCCCCGACAGAATCACGAGGGCCGCCCGCGGCACTCCGGCGACGCCTTTGCTCGTGAGCATCAAGGTCAGCATCATCACGAGCTGCTGTCCCAGGGTCATCGCGATCCCAGCGGCCTGGGCGGCGAATACCGCGGCCACAGCAAGATACAGCGTGCTGCCGTCGAGGTTGAAGGAGTACCCGGTCGGGATGACGAACGCCACGATGCGGCGCGGCACCCCGATCGCTTCCATCTGGACCATCGCCTTCGGCAGCGCCGCCTCGGACGACGCCGTCGAGAACGCGATCAGCGCAGGCTCCCGCACCGCCCCAAAGAATCGCCGTACCGGTACCCCTGCGAGGTACGCGACCGGGAGCAGCACGAACGCGATGAACACCACCAGCGCGAGGTACAACGTCAGCACCAGCTTTCCGAGACTCGACAGCACACCCAACCCGGAGTGCCCGACCGTGTACGCGATGGCCGCGCCGATGCCGATCGGCGCGAAGCGCATCACGAGAGCGGTGAACTTGAACATGATTTCGACCAGTGCCTCGCACAGCCGCACCATGACGTCGCGCGGTTCTTCGCGGATCTGCGTCAGTGCCAGGGCGAAGAGGACCGACCAGAACACGATCGACAGCACGTCGTTGTTCGCCGCGGCCTCGAAGAAGCTCTGTGGCACGAGGTGCTGCAGCAGTCCGCCGAGCGTGACGCCACCGGAGACCGCGGGCGCGGCCGCCGCTGCGGGAGCGGGCAGCTGTACCCCGTCCCCGGGGCGCAGCAGGTTGACGGCGAGCAGGCCGACCGCGAGCGCCAGCGTCGTCACCGCCTCGAAATACACGATGGACTTGAGGGCGAGCCGCCCCACGCGCCGCAGGTCATCGCCGTGGCCCGCGACCCCGATGACCAGCGTGCCGAAAATGAGCGGCACGACGATCGACTTGATCATCCGCAGGAAGACGTCCGAGAGGGGTTTGATCGCCATCCCGGCGTCGGGGGCAAGCCAGCCGAGCAACGTGCCGCCCACCATCCCGACGACGATCCATTGCGTCAGTGTGCGGGCGCGCAGGAAGGCCCACATGACAGGCCGATGACCTCGAAATGGAAGGTGACGCGGTCGGCGACGCGGACGACGCCGCCGGGGCCGCCGTGGTAGGGGCGGATGCCGAACGCGGTTTGCAGGACGTCGAATCCACCCGACGCGCGCAGCGTATCGGGGCCGATGGTCGTCGTGACCTCAAAGCTCACATCCTGTGATTTCCCCACCAGCGTGAGCCGGCCGGTGACGCGGAACCCGCCAGCTGTCCGAGTCAGCGCCGTCGACTCGAAGCGGATCTCCGGATGATGCGCCACGTCGAGGACGTCCGAGCGCATCGCCGCCGTCACCTTGCGGATCTCCGCGGTGTCCGGCGGCGTCAACACCTCGAGGCTGTCGGCAGCCACCACGATCTCGAACCGCGATCGCTCCGGGGCGGACGGCACGTAGATGATCCGGCCGGTGAACGCACGCGCGCGAATCAGGTGCTCGTGGCCGGCAAACGAGAACAGGCCGCTCTTGTGGGCGGTCACCTCGAACCTGCTGTCATGGCTGAACCGGTACACGACCGAGTCCTGCTGCGGCGTCGTGACGAACAGCGCTGCGACGATCGCCCCGGCAATCACGCACCGGTCCGGTCATACGGAATGATGTGCTCCCACTCTCCCGCATCGGAGCGGGCCACGACGGCCACCACCGGCTCGGTCTCGCTGCAGTTGAACACTTCGTGCGGCACGCCGGGCTCGATGAAGATGAAATCGCCGGCTTCGTTTTCCACGACCTGCTTGAGTCCGGGACCGTATTCGTGGCGCACCCGCCCCTGCAGGATGTAGAGCATCACCTCGAAATCGACATGGATGTGCGCGCCGGCCACGCCTCCCGGTGGAATCGTGGCGACGTTCATCGACAGCTGCCGGGCGGGAACATTCTTCGCCGAGAGCCCGACCTTGTATTGGATCCCGTTCCAGCCGCGGCAGGTGGCGCTGCTGCGGATCACCGAGATGCCGTCGTTGCCTTCCACGAAGCGCGTCAGGTCATCGGTCATCGTTCGTGCCTCCGCAGCCAAGATACGCTTACTCCACCTTGAGCCGATACCCGACACCGGGCTCGGTGTGCAGGTGGCGCGGGCGCGTCGGGTCGCGCTCCAGCTTGTGACGCAGCTGGGTCATGTAGACGCGCAGGTAGTGGGTGTGCTCGACCGCGTTCGGCCCCCAGACCGCGCTCAACAGCTGGCGGTGGGTGAGCACTTTTCCGGCGTCGCGCACCAGCGCCGTGAGCAGCTTGTACTCGGTCGGCGTGAGGTGCACTTCGTCGCTGCCGACGAAGACGCGGCGGGCCGGGAGATCGACGCGCAGGTCGCCGGCGCTGAAGACCGGCTCGGCTTCAGCCCCCGCGCGGGCGGCGTGGCGCAGGGCTACCCGCAGCCGCGCCAAGAGCTCGTCGGTGCCGAACGGCTTGGTGAGATAATCGTCGGCCCCGGCGTCGAGCGCGGCGACCTTGTCCTGCTCCTTGCCGCGGGCCGAGATCACGATGATCGGCGTCGTCGCCCACTCACGAATGCGGCGGGCGAGATCGAGGCCGTCGCCGTCGGGGAGTCCGAGATCGAGCAGGATGACGTCGGGAGTGCGGCTGGTGGCCTGGGCGAGGCCCTCGCGCGCGGTCGCGGCCGCGACGAACCGGTAGTTATGGCTCTCGAGTGCCGCCCGCAGAAAGCGTCGCATCTGCGGCTCGTCTTCGATCAGCAGCACGAGTGGGGCGGCGTCGGTCATGCCGCCGAAAGTACCGCTGCTACGTCCGGCGCGCTTCCTCCGCCGCCATCGCGCGCGCGTGGTACAGCGCGATCGCCGCCTGACCGGCGAACGTCTGGAGCACTTCCTGCGCCGTTGCTTCACGCAGCTGCTCCGCAGCAGAGCCGGTGGCGCGCAATCCGAGGATGCCGAATCGCCCCGTCGCGGCCACGAGGGGCACGAACAGCGTACGGCTCGCCGGGAACTGCTCCGTCCCGGCGCCGGCGATGTGCCAGTGATCGAACGCCCACTGCGCGACGGATCGCTCCTGATCGTCGAGGGTGAACGCAGCCGCTCCGTCCGCTGTCGGTGCCAGGTGGCCCTCGACACCGCGCAATAATACCAGCACGTCCGCGCCGAAGGCCTGCCGCACGTGCCGCGTGATGACCCCGATGAGATCGGCGACGGTCATGGACGGATCCAGCTCGTGGCTCATCGCGTACAGGGCCGCCGTGCGCCGCTCACGCTCGCGCGCGTCTTCGCCGTAGGCGCGCAGTCGCACCGACAGCTCGCTGATCGTGAGCGCGCAGGCGAGCATGACCGCGAAGGTGAACAGGTAGTGCAGATCGGACACCGCGAACGTGAAGCGCGGCGGCACGAAGAAGAAATCGAACAGCGCGATGCTCAAGAACGCCGCGAAGACCGCCGCACCACGCCGCACGCGCGACGCCGCCAGCGCGACCGCGGCGAGAAACAGCATCGCAATGTCGGTCACCGACAGCAGCGGAAGCACGACCGTTCCAATGAGCGTGCAGGCGGCGAGGAGCGCAAGAACGGCGACGTACTCCATCATTCAGCCTCCCGGGCCTCTGCCAGAATGGGAACGGGGGGAGCGCCGCTGAGCGGCAGGGTGAAGCGAAACGCCGCTCCACCACCGGGACGGTTCTCCGCCCAGATGCGCCCGCCGTGGGCAGTGATGATCCCCCGGCAGATCGCGAGCCCGAGCCCGATGCCGCCGCGGGCCACGCTCTCGGGAGCACGGTAGAACTTGTCGAACACGCGGAGCTCTTCGCCCACCGGCAAGCCCGGCCCGCGATCCGCAACTTCGACGCGTACCACATGGGTCTCCGCCGCCGCCGCGATCTCGATCGGCGTCCCGGAGGGCGTGTACTTCACCGCGTTCTCCAGCAGGTTGACGAACACCTGCTCGATCAGCACGGCATCGAGCGGGACCAGCGGGAGGTCGGGCGGCAGCTGCACTGCGACGGGATGATCCCGCAGCCGCACGTCGAGGCGGATCAGTGCGACGCCGATCACCTCTTCGAGCGGCTGCCACTCCTTCTGCACCTCGAGGGCCCCGCTCTCGACGCGAATCATGTCGAGCAGGTTGGCGATCAGCCGGGTCATGCGCTCGGCTTCTTCGAGGACCGTCTTCAACAGATCGCGGCGCGTCGCCGCGGACAGTCCGCTCTGCTCTTCGAGCAGGCTCGAGGCGGCGCCGGTGATGGCGGCGAGCGGCGTGCGCAGGTCGTGCGACAGGGAGGACAGCAGAGCGGTCCGCAGCCGCTCGGCTTCGATCTCCAGCTGCTCCCGCTGGGTCTGCTCGGCGAGCAGCGAGCGCTCGAGCGCGAGCGCGGCCTGGCCGGCGAACGTCTCCACGAGCTGCTGCAGTGTGGGGTCCTCGAATCGTTTCGGGTCGGCCGGACGCAACCCGACGACCCCCGCCGTCCCGTGCGATCCGACGAGCGGCTGATAGAACGCCTGCGCCGACGGCAGCGTGTCGGTGCCGACTCCCGCCCGCTGGCCCTGCTGGTACGACCACTGGGCCACGCTCTGTTCCTTCTCGTCAAGCGGATAGCCCGGTGGCGTCCCGATCGGAACGACGACCCGGCCCGACGCATCGGGGAGGAGAAACTGGACCTGTGCCGCGAACGTGTCCTGGAGATGCCGCGTCGCCACATCGATGAGCTCGCGCTCGCCGCGCGTCGCGGCGAGCTCGCGACTCATCGCATAGAGCGCCCCGGTGCGCCGCTCGCGCATGCGGGCGGTCTCGGCTTGCTCGCGGATCCGCAACGTCAGCCCGCTGATCACGAGCGCGATCCCGAGCATGACCGAGAACGTGAGCACGTAGCGCACGTCGGTGACGGAAAAGGTGTACTGCGGCGGGACGAAGAAGAAATCGAATGTCGCGATACTGAGGAACGCGGCAAACACCGACGGGCCCCGTCCATAGCGCGTCGCCACCACACCGGAGCCAAGCAAATAGACCATCGCCACGTCGGTGATCGAGGCGTAGCGTCCCAGCACGGCCCCGATCGCCGTCGAGACGGCGACGACCAGCGCGGCCCAACCGTATTGGCCCAGGGTCGGCCGTACCCCTGGGGCCGGGCGTCGCTGGGACTGACCCTCCGCGACGTCACCCGTGATGACATAGACGTCGAGGTCGCCCGAGCCGCGCACCAGCCGGTCGAGCATCGAGCCGAACAGCTTGTCGCGCCAACGCCCGTGCGTCGGCTTGCCGACGACGATCTTCGTGGCGTTGTGGGCGCGCGCGTACGACAGCACCTCTTCGGCGACGTTGTGTCCCGACAGCGTGACCACCTGCGCCCCGAGCTCCTGGGCGAGCTGCAGGTTCTCGATCAGCGCCTCGCGGTCGGCCGGGGAAATCGCCTGCCCCGCCGTCTCGACGCACAGCACGACCCAGTCGCACTTGAGGCTCGTCGCCATGCGCTTCCCGGCTCGAACCAGTCGGGCGCCGGCGGGGTTGGGACCGATGCATACGAGGATCTGCTCGGCGGCGGGCCAGGTCTCCCGGATGCCATGCTCGGCCATGTAGCCGCGCATCTGGGCATCGACGCGCTGCGCCGTACGCCGCAGCGCCAGCTCGCGCAGCGCGATGAGGTTGCCCTTGCGGAAAAACTGATCGATCGCGCGGGCGGCCTGCTCGGGGACGTACACTTTCCCGTCCCGCAGCCGCTGCAGCAGGTCCTCCGCTGAGAGATCGGCGAGCTCGACCTCGTCGGCCTCGTCGAGGATCGAGTCCGGGACCGTTTCGCGCACCTGGATCCCGGTGATCTGCGCGACGACGTCGTTGAGGCTCTCGAGGTGCTGCACGTTGAGGGTGGTGTAGACGTCGATTCCGGCCGCGAGCAACTCCTCGACGTCCTGGTAGCGGCGGGCGTGGCGCGAGCCTTGGGCGTTGGTGTGGGCCAGCTCGTCGACCAGGATCAGGCCGGGGCGGCGGGCGAGCGCCGTGTCGAGGTCGAGCTCCTCCAGAGTGATGCCGCGATACTCGAGCCTGCGTCGTGGGAGGACCTCCAGGCCGTCGAGCAGGGCGGCCGTCTCGGGCCGCCCATGCGTCTCGACCACGCCGATGAGGACGCGGACGCCATCTTTCTGCTTGGCGCGCGCCTCCTCGAGCATGGCGTACGTCTTTCCGACTCCCGGCGAGGCGCCGAAAAAGATCTTCAGCTTGCCGCGCGCCGCGCGACGCTCTTCCTCTCGCACGCGGGCCAGCAGCGCTTCAGGATCGGGGCGGCGTCCGGTCATGGCATCAGCATAGCGCCTCAGGACACGGTCAGCGCGAGCGACGTCACGATCACGAAGTTGGCACGCGTCGCGTTGGCAGCGCCCTGCGACGGGAACAACGGACTGGTTGCCCGCAAGCCGCGTACTTCGGTGCGCCACAACAACCCGGCGGGTTTCCCGACGTCGACACCCAGTGACGCGCCGTTGCTCACGAGCCCGGCGGGCGTGCCGGTGAGGACGATGATCTGGTGCGGATCGCTGTAGCGCTCGACGCGCACGGACAGCGCCACGGTCGGCGCGATCGACGCACGCCCGATCGCCACCAGGCCGTACCAGTCGTGTCCTGCCTCACTCCCGTAGTCGACCTGCCCCTGGCCCGATAGGCGGCCTGCGACGCCTTTCAGCATCACCTGGTTGAACACGCGCGTCGCCGCGGGCGCCCCCTGCGGTCGCTCGTTGCCGATGAAGTTGGCGTAGGCCAGGGCGACGTTCGACGACACCTGCCAGTCGACTCGCACGCCGACCGCCTTCCCGTGGTTGTTCTCCGAGACGTTCTGCCAGCCGTTCATGAGGTGCAACTGGAACGTCAGGGGGGAGGACCCGCCGGTGCTGCGCGGCTGCCAGGTGAGATGCACACCGCTCACGTAGTAGGGGGTGTAATCGGCGGCGAGCGACCGCGTGTACGTCGGGTTGTCGCGCGAGATCCAGCCTTCCCAACCGATGTAACTGAAGTACACCCCACCATCGACCCACAGCGCCGGCGCGAGGCGCGCACCCGCCGTGGCTTCCTGGATGTGACGGCTCAGCGTCGGCCCACTCACCGAGCCGAGAGCGGGCTCGCCCGCATAGTTGGCCTGTACCGAGGTCCCCGCCTGCAGCGCGACGCGCCCACGGATGCGGTCGCTCGTCAGCGATGCCGCAACGTACGCCAGGTTGACGTTGAACTCGTCGTGGCGCTCCGCCTGGGTCGTGAAGACGCGATCGAACGTCGCCGGACGCCCGAAATCGTAGGCGTAGTACGTGTCGACGAACGCATTCCACGTGACGTGCCGCGACGTGTCAGGAGACGCCGCCTGGACGAGCGCCATGACCGCGAGCACGGGCGTCATTGTACCCTCGCGAGGCTGTCGAGCGCGAGATTGAGCAGCAGGACGTTGACCCGCCGCTCGCCGAAGAACCCGAACTGGCGGCCCTCGGTGTGGTGGGCCACGAGCGCGCGCACCACCGCGGGATCGAGCCGGCGCACGCGCGCGACCCGCGCCACCTGAAGCTCCGCCGCGGCCGGAGAGATGTGGGGGTCGAGCCCGGAGCCCGACGACGTGACGAGGTCCGAGGGAATCCGTCCCTTGACCGCCCCGTCGAGCTGCACCGCGCGGTCCACGGCTCCCGCGATCAGCGTGTCGGCGAGTTTGGCGTCGGTCGGCCCCTTGTTCGTTCCGGTCGACAGCGTGTCGTCGTAGCCGGCCCCGGCTGCCGAGGGACGGGCGTGGAAGTATTCGGCCCGTGCGAACTGCTGCCCGATCAGGGCGCTGCCGATCACCCGGCCATCGCGCACGATCAGCGATCCGTCCGCCTGGCGCGGGAACACGAGCTGCGCGACCGCCGTCACGAGGCCGGGATACAAGAGGCCTGTGATGAGCATGAGGGCGACGGTCACGACGATGGCGGGACGCAGTTGGTTGTTGAGCATGGTCAGACCAGCCGCAGCAGGACGAGGAGCATGTCGATGAGCTTGATGCCGACGAACGGCACGAGGATGCCGCCGACGCCGTAGATCCAGAGGTTGCGGCGCAGGATCGCAGCGGCCGCCGCGGGTCGCCAGCGCACGCCGCGCAGCGCGAGCGGAATCAGCGCGATGATGATGAGGGCGTTGAAGATCACGCTCGCCAGAATCGCCGACTGGGCAGAATGCAGCCGCATGATGTTGAGCGCCTCGAGCGCCGGATACGTCGCCACGAACATCGCCGGGATGATCGCGAAGTACTTCGCCACGTCGTTGGCGATCGAAAACGTCGTCAGCGACCCGCGCGTGATCAGCAGCTGCTTGCCGATCTCCACCACCTCGATGAGCTTCGTGGGGTTGGAGTCGAGGTCGATCAGATTGCCCGCCTCCTTCGCCGCCTGCGTCCCGGTATTCATCGCCACGGCGACGTCGGCCTGGGCCAGCGCCGGGGCGTCGTTCGTCCCGTCGCCGGTCATCGCCACGAGCCGGCCGCCGGCCTGCTCGCGCTTGATCAGGGCCATCTTGTCTTCAGGCGTCGCCTCGGCGAGGAAGTCGTCGACGCCGGCTTCCGCGGCGATCGCCGCAGCAGTGAGCTGGTTGTCGCCGGTGATCATCACGGTGCGGATCCCCATCGCGCGCAGCTGGCCGAAGCGCTCGCGCATCCCGCCCTTCACCACATCCTTCAAGTAGATCACGCCCAGTGCGCGCGCCGTGCCGTTGTCGCGCTCGGCGACGACGAGCGGCGTACCGCCCGATCGCGCGATGCGCTCGACCGCGGTCGTGAGCGCCGGGGGCGTTTCCGCGCCATGCTCGCGCAGCCAGCGCCCGATTGCCTCCGCGGCGCCCTTGCGCAGCTCCAGGCCCCGGGCGTTGACGCCGCTCATGCGGGTGGCGGCGGAGAACGGCACCAGCTCGAGGTGCCCGTGCTCGCCCTCGGAGAGCGGCCGTCCCCGCAGCCCGAACTGCTTCGCGAGGACGACGATGCTGCGGCCCTCGGGAGTCTCATCGGGGAGCGACGCGAGCTGCGCGCGATCGGCAAGGTGCTCCCGCGTGACACCGGGCGCCGGGACGAACTCCACCGCCTGGCGATTGCCGAGTGTGATCGTGCCGGTCTTGTCGAGCAGCAGCGTGTTGACGTCGCCCGCGGCTTCGACGGCCCGCCCGCTCATCGCGATCACGTTGTGCTGGATCATGCGATCCATCCCCGCGATGCCGATCGCCGACAACAGGCCGCCGATCGTCGTCGGAATCAGGCACACGAGCAGCGCTACGAGAATGGGAATCGGCACCGCGCTCCCGGAATAGACGGCGAACGGCTGCAGCGTGACCACCGCGAACAGGAACACGATCGTGAGACCCGACAGCAGGATGATCAGCGCGATCTCGTTGGGGGTCTTCTGGCGCTGCGCCCCTTCGACGAGACCGATCATGCGGTCGAGGAACGTCTCTCCGGGGTCGGCGCTGATGCGGATCACGAGATAATCCGACAGCACGCGCGTCCCGCCGGTCACCGCCGAGCGGTCGCCACCCGACTCGCGAATCACCGGGGCCGATTCACCGGTGATCGCCGACTCGTCCACCGAGGCGACGCCCTCGATCACCTCGCCGTCGCCCGGAATCATGTCTCCCGGCATGCAGACGACGACGTCGCCTTTGCGGAGATCGTCCGCCGGGATCGATTCGAAGAGCGTCCGGTTTGCCGGATCGCGCAACCGTTTGGCAGTGGTCTGCGTGCGCGACTTGCGCAGCGTATCGGCTTGCGCCTTGCCCCGTCCCTCGGCCATCGCCTCGGCGAAATTCGCGAACACCACCGTGAACCAGAGCCACACGGCGAGCTGCAGCGTGAACCCGGTGCCGGACATACCACCCATGGCATCGCGTACCAGCACCAGGGTCGTCAGGATGCTGCCGACCAGCACCACGAACATGACCGGATTGCGGATCATGTGGCGCAGGTTCACCGTCTTGGCGACGGCGTCGCGCGCGGCGCGTTTCACGATCGGCGGATCGAACAGCGGCCGTTGCGACAGGGCCATACTAGAACAGCCTCCCGGCCTGCATCAGCAGGTGCTCCACGACGGGGCCCAGCGACAGTGCCGGGAAGAAGGTGAGCGCCCCGACGATGACGATCACGCCGACGAGCAACACGACGAACAGCGGCGTCGTGACGGGGAACGTCCCCACCGATTCCGGCACCGCCCTGCGCTCGGCGAGAAACCCCGCGAGGGCGAGCATCGGCACCATCATCGCGAAGCGCCCGAACAGCGTGCCGAGGCCGAGCAGCGTGTTGTAGAAGTAGGAGCCGCCGGAGAGTCCGGCGAAGGCGCTGCCGTTGTTCCCCGTCACCGAGGAGAACGCGTAGAGGATCTCGGACAGGCCATGCGGACCCACATTGTTGCGTCCGGCGAGCCCTGACGGCAGCACCGCCGACGCTGCCGTGAGGACCAGGATCACCGCCGGGAAGATCAGCACGTAGAGCATCGCCATGCGGACTTCGCGGCTCTGAATCTTCTTGCCGAGGTATTCGGGGGTGCGTCCCACCATCAGCCCGGCGATGAACACGGTCAGCACCGCCATCACAATGATCCCGTAGAGACCCGATCCCACGCCGCCGAAAATCAGCTCGCCGAGCTGGATGTTGACGAGCGGCACGAGGCCACCGAGCGGGGTGAACGAGTCGTGCATGCTGTTGACCGCGCCGCACGAGGCGTCGGTCGTCACCGTCGCGTACAGCGCCGAATTGGCGATCCCGAAGCGGACCTCCTTCCCCTCCATGTTGCCGCCGGGATTCCCCGCCGACGCGACGATGTCCACGCCGCGCGCCGCGTGGATCGGGTTACCGCGCGCTTCGGCCCAATAGGCCGTCGCCACGCCCCCTGAGAACAGCACGAACATCGCCGCCCACAGCGCCCAGCCGTGACGCTGGTTCTTCACCGTGCGCCCGTAGAACCAGGTGAGTCCTGCCGGCACGACGAAGATCGCGAACACCGAAAGGAAGTTGGTCCACGGCGTCGGGTTCTCGAACGGATGCGCCGCGTTGGCATTGAAGAAGCCGCCGCCGTTGGTGCCGAGCTGCTTGATCGCGGCCTGGCTCGCGACCGGCCCCATCGCCAGGACCTGCTTCGCCCCTTCGACCGTCGTCGCGGTGACGTAGTGCGCGAAGTTCTGAATCGTCCCCTGCTGCACGAACAGCAGGGCCAGCACGAACGAAGCGGGAAGGAAAACGTAGAGAGTGCCGCGAATCAGGTCGACCCAGAAGTTGCCGATGCCGGTTCCCGCACGGCGCGCGATGCCGCGCGCCAGCGCGACGGCGCACGCGACGCCCGCCGCGGCGGAGGTGAAGTTGTGGAAGGCGAGCTGCATCATCTGCGACAGGTACGACATCGTCGTTTCGCCCGCGTACGACTGCCAGTTCGTATTCGTCGTAAAGGACGCCGCCGTCTCGAATGCCTGGCGGTCCACCACGCCGGGCCGCTGGAACGGGTTGAGGGGGAGGTGGCCCTGCAGCCGCAGCGCGACGTAGGTGACCAGCATCGACACGGCGCTGAATACGAGCAGCGCCGCGGCATACCGCGTCCAGTGCTGATCCTCGTTGGGATCGACCCCCGCCAGGCGATAGATCACGCGCTCCACCGGTGCAAGCCAGCGCAGCGAGCCATCGTAGACCCGGACGAGGTAGAGGCCCACCGGCTTCGTGACGGCGAGCACGAGACCGGAGAAGAAGAGAATCTGCAGCCACCCATTCACCGTCATATCAGGTGAGCCTCAGAACTTCTCGGGGCGCAGCAGCGTGTAGACCAGGTACACGAGCAGCGCGAGGGAAACGAGCCCGGCAATGATGGTCTCGCTGTTCACGGGCGTTCGTCCGGGGCGCCGGCATCCCGGCCGAGACGCGCGCAGCCGCGGATGTAGGCGAGCATGAGCGCGAAGAAGCCCAGCGTGAGGGCGACATAGAGGAGATCGAGCATGGCGAAGGACAATGGTAGGCGCGGCGTGGTCAAGATGGACTCAAGGGTTGGCCGCCCGGCATCAAGAAATCATCAAGAGTTATCTTCGACGCACATGACGTCGAGCCCGACCACCACTCCCGCCGACGACCGCGCGTCGGGACTCTCCGCCGCCGCGGCGCGCTGGTCCCGGCCCGACGACGCCCTGCGGCAGGTCCAGCTCGACTCCATGAAGCGGCGGGCGACCGGGTTCCTCGCCATCGCCGCCGTCGTCTTCGTCGTGGCCCGCTACTTCGAAGCGACCTACGCCTGGGTCGGCTTCGTGCGGGCCACCGCCGAAGCATCGCTCGTCGGCGGCCTCGCGGACTGGTTCGCCGTCACCGCCCTGTTCCGCCATCCGCTCGGGCTGCCGATTCCCCATACCGCGATCATCGCGACGCGCAAGGACCGCATCGGGCGGACGATCGGGAATTTCGTCCAGAACCATTTTCTCGCGCGCGACGTGCTCACCGAGCGGCTGCGCAGCGTGCACATCGCCGAGCGCTCGGCGCGCTGGCTGGCAGACCCCGAGAACAGCCGCCGCGTCGCCCGGCAGGTGGCGGCCGGGATGGCCAAGGCGCTCGACGCCCTGCCCGACGCCGACGTGCGCGAGCTGGTGCAGCAGACGGTCACCGACCGGCTGCGGGCGATCCGCGTCGCCCCGGCGCTGGGACAAACCCTCGCCGTCGTCCTCGCCGGCACCCGGCGCCAGGAGCTGCTCAGCGAGGCGGTCCGCCTCGCGGCGCAGGCGGTGGACGACAACCGCGAGGTGGTGCGACAGCGCGTCAAGGAAGAGAGCCCCTGGTGGGTCCCGGGCATCATCGACGACAAGATCTACCAGCGCATCGTGACGGCGATCGAACGGCTGCTCCGGGATATCGGCGCCGACCCCAACCACCCGCTGCGGGCGACGCTCGACAACACCCTGCGGGATTTCATCGACGGGCTGCAGCACTCCCACGACGTCATTTCCCGCGCCGAGGCCCTGAAGGAGAAATGGCTGCGCGATCCTGCATTCCAGGAGCTGTCGACACGGCTCTGGGAGACGACCCGCGCGGCGATCCTGCGCTACGCCACCCAGGCTGAGGAGGGAAAGCCCCCGGGGGCCCTGGAACACGGCATCGCCGCCTTCGGCGCGTCGCTCGTCGCCAACCCTGCCCTGCTCTCCGAGATCGATGAGGGGGTAGTCGGGCTCGTCGCCGCGGCGCTGGACCAGTACCGCAATGAAGCGGCCGATCTGATCGCCCAGACCGTCGCCGGCTGGGATCCCGAGGCGGCGGCGCAGCGCCTCGAGCTGGCCATCGGCCGGGACCTGCAATTCATCCGCATCAACGGGACCCTGGTCGGAGGTCTGGTCGGCCTCCTCATCTATACCGTCAGCCGGTTCTGGCACTGACCGGCCGGTCCGGGCCACCCGGCCGGGAGCCCTCCCGCGTCGTGGCACGGACTGTGAAGTTTGACGCACGGGACGATTGATCGGCTTCGCGACCAACCGAAGGACACCAGCATGTTCGAAACCACCGTCGACAGCGCCGCCGTCCGCCTGTGGGAAGAGTGGCCGGCCCTCTCCGCCAAGAAACGCGTGCGGCGTTTCAAACAGCTCCCCCGTCACGAAGCCGACGACTTCTTCCTGAGCCTCGAGCCGCGCGAGCAGATGACGCTGTTGTTGTCGCTCCCCCAGGGGGAGCAGCGGTTATGGATGCGCTTGCTTCCCCCCGACGATGCGGTCGACCTCATCCAGGAAGCGTCCCCGGAGGAACGGGACCGGCTGCTGGAGATGCTCGACGACATCACGCGCCGGGAGGTCCGCGCGTTGCTGGCTCACGCGGAGGACGACGCCGGCGGCCTGATGAACCCGCGCTTCGCCCGCATCCGCCCCGAGATGACGGTGGGCGAGGCGATCCGGTACCTGCGTAAGCAGGCGACGTCGGTGGAGACGATCTACTACCTGTACGTGCTCGACAACGATCAGACGCTGCGCGGTGTCGTCTCGTTCCGACAGCTGTTTCAGGCCACCGAGGAGGCGGTGGTGCGCGACATCATGGTGACCGACGTCGTCTCCGTTCCCGAGCATATGGACCAGGAGCTGGTGGCGCGGCTGTTTCAGAAGCACAACGTGCTGGCACTGCCGGTGGTGGACGAAGGCGGGAAGATGGTCGGCATCATCACCTTCGACGACATCGCCGACGCGATTCGCGAGGAGGCCACCGAGGACATCCAGAAGATCGGCGGTGTGGAAGCCCTCGAAGCCCCGTACCTGACGATCGAGTTCACGCGGCTGCTCAAGAAACGCGCCGGGTGGCTCGCCGCCCTGTTCCTCGGCGAGATGCTCACCGCCACGGCGATGACGCACTACCAGGATGAGATCGCCGCCGCGGTCGTGTTGGCGTTGTTCGTGCCGCTGATCATTTCGAGCGGCGGCAACTCGGGCTCGCAGGCCACCACGCTCGTCATCCGCGCCATCGCGCTCGGCGAAGTCCGGCTGCGCGACTGGTGGCGGGTGCTGCGTCGCGAGATCGCGGCCGGACTCGGGCTCGGGCTGATCCTCGGAACGATCGGCCTGACGCGTATCCTGCTGTGGCAGGCGATCGGGGGCACCTACGGCATCCACTTCATGCGCATCGCCCTGACGGTGGCGTTCAGCCTCGTGGGCGTGGTGCTGTGGGGCAGCGTCGCCGGATCGATGCTGCCGTTCGTGCTGCGGCGCGCCGGGTTCGACCCGGCCAGCGCGTCGGCACCCCTTGTGGCGACGCTCGTCGACGTTACGGGGCTCGTGATCTACTTCACCATCGCGAGCATAATCCTGCACGGGGTGCTGCTCTAGAAACACCTGCGGGAGCGGGGGGCGGTACGCGGTGAGCGGTAACCCGCGTCCTCAAGAGCGCGCGGTCACGCCGAGCCGGCCCTTCAGGGCACGGACCCAACGCTGCAGCAGGCCGGCGTGCAGACTCTTCCTCAACGCTCGCTCGAGCGCGGCCGCCGATTGCCAGCGCCGTTCCGGCCGCCGCGCGAGACAGCGGTCCACTACCGCGGCAAGACGCGCCGGTACCTCCGGCGCCAGGTCGTGGAGCGGCGGCGCGTCGAGGACGGTGCGCTGCGCCACGTGCGCGACGGGCGACCCTCCCGGAAACGGCATCCGGCCCGCCAGTGCGAGGTAGGCGACCAGGCCGAGCGAGTAAATGTCGCCGCGGTGGTCGGCGTCCCAGCAGCCGAGCGCCTGTTCGGGCGACATGAATTCGGGCGTGCCGAAACGTTTCGTCACCTCCGCCCGCGAATGCTCGGACGTCCGGAGTGTTGCGATCCCGAAATCGGCCAGATAGGGGCGACCAGTGCTGCGCTGCAGCAGGATGTTGGCGGGCTTCACGTCCCGGTGCACCACGCCGATCGCGTGCGCGTGGGCCAGCGCATCGGCTACGGCTGCGAAGATGTCGACGGCGGTTGCCGGATCGAGGCGCCGCCCGCCGGCGAGCAGCGCGGCGAGCGAGCGTCCGGCGATGTACGGCATCACCGTGCAGACGAAGTCGCCCGCGCGGACGCAGTCATAGCAGGCGACGATATGCGGATGCGCGAGCTGGGTGGTGATCCACCCTTCGCGCCGGAAGCGTTCGCGATGCTCGACGGAGAGGCTCAACCCCGCCGCCAGTACCTTGATGGCGACCCGCCGCCGGCCGCGCCGGTCCCACGCCAGGAACACGCTGCTCATCCCGCCCCGCCCCAGCTCGCGCTGAATGTCGTAGCGGTCGCGCACGGCGGCCACGAGGCGCAGACGTTCGTCGTCGTGCGTCGCGCGATCGGCCGCGGGCTCCTGGAGGTGAGGCAAGGCAGAGCGCATGTCACACCCCTGCAAGGCAACCGCCATGCCAGCCGGGGCACGCATGGCGACACCCGGCAGGGCCTCGTGGTTGTCCGGTCGTGGGACACGCGGTCCCGCGTCCGGTCACTCGGGTTGGATGGACAGCGGCCTGAAAGGGCGTCACCAGCAGTTTATGCCCATAGCCTCTCTCAACTTCAGGAATAGTTTCCAAGCACATGCGGACCACTCACGTCTTCGCGCTGGTCGTTCTCACCGGCCTCCTCGTCACCGCTCCGGCAACGGCGCAACGCCACGCCCGCGGCGTGTACGTGGATGCCGGGAACCTGTCCACGGTCGCTGACCTCAACACCGCCGGAACCGCATCTCTCACGGGTGGGCCGTTCGTCGGCGGCGGCCTCTGGTGGCAACCGATCGCGACCGATTCATCCTTGACCATTCAGGGCGACTTCGTCTGGAATCGCCAGCAGCTTCACACCACGAGAGCCGGCTCGGGGACGAACGTCGATTTGTTCCTGTACGGAATCAACCTCGACTACATTTTCTGGGCTCACCGCAGGATCGCCGTCACCTTCTCCGGCGGCGGTGGAGCAGCGGTGCTGCACGCCTGGGATACGACCGGCGCCGTCCACGCCCAGCCATACGCGCGCTTCGGACTGGGCGCGCGCTACCAGGCTCGGCGGCGGCTGCAGCTCTTTCTGCAGACGTTCGGGATCGTGTACGACCTGCGCAATTTTCCCGCGAACAGCGTGCTCGGGCCGTATTCCCACCGGCAGTCGGCGGTCGCGATCGGCGTCGGCGCCGCGCTGGGCCTGTAGCGGAAACATCCTGTGGTGACGGAGGTATGACGCTCGTCCCTTCACGATCGAGAATCACATGACCCCTGCATTCGGATCTCGTCGCCTGATGTGGATTGCCCCGCTGTTCCTGTTGATCGTCGCCTGCCGCCCGAAACCCCCTGCTCCACCGTCACCCCCGGGCAACACCGGTCCCGAGGCACTGGCGGGGTTCGACAACCAGAGCAACGGCGCCGTCGCGGAATCGACCCACGCCGCCGATCTCGAGACGTTCGATGAGACCGAGGATATCGGCGACGGACTTGGTCCCCTGTACAACGCACAGTCGTGCCGGGAATGCCACCAGAACACCGTCTCGGGCGGCGCCAGCCAGGTCAGCGAGTCGCGCGCCGGTCACAACGGACCGGATGGGAAGTTCGTGAATCCTGATATTCCGATCGGCCGCGGCTCCACCATCGTTCAGGCCCGGACTCTCGTGAACGACCGGGCGATCTGCCCCAATGCGCAGTTCCCGGATTCCGAGATTCAGGAGCGCGTCCCCGACAGCGAGAAGATCCGCACGTTCCGGATCTCGCTCAGCGTGCTCGGTGACGGATTCGTGGAAGCGGTGGATGACACGACGCTGGTGGGACTGGCCCGCGAGCAGTGCCGCGCCAGCAAGGGCAAGATCTGTGGCCAGGCGCTCTACGTTCCCATTGTCGAAGCGCCCGGCACGACGCGCGTGGGCCGCTTCGGGTGGAAGGACCAGCAGGCCAGCCTGCTGTCGTTTTCGGCCGACGCCTACCTCAACGAGATGGGGATCACGAGCCGGCTCCAGCCCGACGAGGTGACGGCGATCTGCAACACCGTCCACGAGCCGAACGACAGCGGCGGCTTTGCCGACATCGACCGCTTCGCCCGGTTCATGCGAGCGACCAAAGCCCCGGCCCGCGACACGATTCAGGCCAAGACGGCGCTGGCCGTGCTCGGATCGAGACTGTTCGACTCGATCGGATGCGCGACCTGTCACGTCCGCACGTTGACCACGGCCCCCGCGGGGGCCGTCATCAACGGTGGCCTGGACACGATCCCCGCCGCTCTGGGCGCGAAGACGTTTCATCCTTTCGGAGACTTTTTGCTGCACAACGTGGGGACGGGGGACGGCATCGTGATGACGATGCAGGAGCACTACGGCAAGAAGGCGCTCCAGATCCTGTGGCGCAACTACTCGCGGCCTGAATTCGGCAATACGCAGAACAAGATGCGGACCGCACCGTTGTGGGGCGTGCGGCTGCGCCCGCGGCTGATGCACGACGCCGCCTCCCTCACGCTGCGCGACGCGATCGTACGCCATCGCGGTGAGGCGAGCGGCGTCACCGACCGCTTCACCAGGCTCTCGGCAAGCGAGCAGACGGCCGTCGTGGAGTTCTTGAAGTCACTGTGAGCTCTCGACGATGAGCCGGTCCTGCGAGCCGGGCGCGCGGCGCGCGCCGTCTGCACGGACATAGGAGCCGTCGGACTGCAGCTGCCACGCGCCCGGGTCGGTCAGCTCGAGCGCGAGAATGCGGTCGAGGCGCGCCCGCGCCGCGGCGTCGATCACCGGCGTGATGACCTCCACACGGCGGCGCAGGTTGCGGGGCCGCCAGTCGGCCGATCCGGTGAAATACTCGGGCGCGCCCGCGTTCTCGAAGCGGTAGATGCGCGCGTGCTCGAGGAAGCGACCCAGCACGCTGACGACGCGGATCCGCTCCGACAGCCCCGGCACACCGGGGCGCAGCATACACAACCCGCGGACGACGAGGTCGATTTGCGCACCGGCCTGCGCCGCGCGGTACAGCGCGCTGATCACCGTCGCGTCCGCGAGCCCGTTGAGCTTTGCCTGGATCCGGCCACCGCGTCCGGCGCGGGCGTGCTCGGTCTCGCGCGCGATCAGGGCCATGAAGCGGTCCAGCATGTTGGTCGGGGCCACGAACAGACGCTGGAACGCGGCCTGGGGCGGGCGTGAGGATCCGGTGAGCTCGTTGAACAGGGCGTGCACGTCCTCGCCAATCGCGTCGTCGGCCGTGAACAGACCCAGGTCGGTGTAGAGCTTCGCCGTGTCGGGGTTGTAGTTCCCGCTCCCCACGTGGGCGTAGCGCCGCGTGCGGTGACCTTCGCGGCGCACCACGAGGGCGATCTTGGCGTGGGTTTTGAGCGTCGCGAGTCCGGTGATCACGTGAATCCCGGCTGCCTCGAGGCTCTGCGCCCAGCCGATGTTCAGCTCCTCGTCGAACCGCGCCTTCAGCTCGACGAACACCGAAACATCCTTGCCGTGGGCAGCGGCGCGGCGCAGCGCGTCGCCGATCGCCGAGGGGCCTCCGGGGCGGTAGAGGGTGAGCTTGATCGCGACGGTCGCGGGGTCGTCCGCCGCTTCGGTGATGAATCGCTCGAAACTCGCCGCAAACGAATCGAACGGATGGTGCACCAGGACGTCGCCCCGGTCGAGCCGCGCGACGATGGAGCGCTCTCCGGCAAACGGATCGCGGGCGGCGTAGCGGGGGTAGTCGAGACCCGCCCGCGACACCTGTCCGGCTACCTCGTCCAGCGCGCTCAGATCGACCGGATTGTCGGCCTCGTACACATCGGAGGGACCGAGCGCGCTGTGCAGCTCGCTCTCCTCGAACCGCAGCTCGCGCTGCAACAGGTCGCGCAGCTCCTGCGGCATGCCGCGCTCCACCTCGATGCGGACCACGGGACCCCAGGGCCGGCGGCGCACCTCCTCGGCGACCGCCTGGACGAAGCTCGCCGTGCCCAGCTCGTCGAGGTGTATGTCGCCGCTGCGCGTGACGCGGAAGACGTGCGCGGCCACCACCTCGCGACTCGGAAACAGCTCTCCCAGCTGACCGCGCACCACCGATTCGGTCGGCACCATCGCTCCCGGCAGCGCCAGCAGCCGGGGCAATGCCGCCGGCAGCTCGACGGCGGCGAAGTGCACCGGGCCGTCGGCCTGGTCTCGCAGCATCACCGCGAGCGCCACCCGGCGATCGCCGAGCTGCGGAAACCTGTGCCCCGGCGCGCGGGTCAGGGCTTTCGGAGTGAGAAACGGCAGGATCTCCGCGCGGAAGCGCTGCGCCAGCGGCAGGCGCTCGTCGGCATTGAGATCGGACCAGTCGCGCAGCCGGATGCCCGCAGCGGGAAGCGGGCCGGCCCCGAGCTCGGCAAGCACGCGGTACTTGCGGGCGACCAGCGGCCGTAACCGGATCGCGATCGCGTCGAGCTGCTCGGACGCCGACATCCCGTCGGGCGACGGCTCCACGACACCGGCGGCCACCTGCTCCTTGAGCGCGCCGACCTCGACCATGAAAAAGTGATCGAGGTTGGTGCTGAAGATCGACAGAAAGCGCAGCCGCGCCGCCAACGGCGTCTCGGGATCCTCCGCCAAGGCCAGCACGCGGGCGTTGAATTCGAGCGAGCTCAGCTCGACGTTGATGAACTGGTCCGGGGCGCGCGTCGCGGCGTCGCGGAGTTTCGCCGGCAGCACCGGCACGCGCAGCTCGCTGAGGGTGAGCCGCGCACGCTCGTCGGTCGATCCGCCCGACGCCGGCACCGGTGCCGCATCGGCTTCGAGCGGTGCGGCGGACCACTCCGGCACCAGCTCCGAGCGCGCTGCCACCGCGAGGGCGGCGAGGGTCGCCGCATCCCGCAGCACCGGCGACCCCACCCGCGCCACGATGTCGGCGGGGGCGAACCACTGCACTCCCGCGGGCGGCGCCGCCGTGAGGTCGCGCCGCAGCCGCCGCACCAGCCACACTTCCACGACCGGCTGCCCGTCGCCCCCCGGAGTGACGCCGAGCAGCCGGATGTCGCCTTCGGTGTTGCCGAACCAGCGCCGCATCGCGCGGCGGCAGGCATCCTGACCGGCGCCATCTTCGAGCGGCAGCTGCAGCGCCGCTCCCGCGTGGCACAGCGCCATGCGGCCATGCGCGACGGCGACGACCGCCACGCGCCGCGACGCACTTCCCGCGGGGGACTCGGCCACCCGCTGCGATCGCGCCTCGAGCAGCTGCGCGGCGCGATCGACGCGGTCGAGCAGTGACGGGGCGATGCCGTAGCGCCGGGCGAAGGCCTCGCTCAAACGGGAAAGCGGAATGACGCCCCAGCGGTCGCGCCACACGACGAGCTCGTGAAAGGCGAGTCCGGCACCGCCGCGCCGCGTGGTGATCGTGTCGTAGGCGAGGAGGAACTGGTCCATGGGGATGACCGGCAACCGCGCCCGGCGCAGCCGCCGCTCGACCTGCAGCTCCAGGTGCAGCACCAGTCGCTCGGGATCGACCAGGGCGCGCAGTCGACGGGCCGGCTCGGCGCTGCCGCGGAATACGTCGCGCGGGTCGAGCTCTCGAACAGCGCCCTCCCAGTGCCCGGCGCCGGGGGCGTGGAGCGCCAGCCAGCGACGGTCATCCATGTCGAACCGCAGGCGACAGCGCGCGCCGCGCCGGGCGAGATCCCGCTCCGCCGTATCGAAGTAGAGATCGCGGTAAAACGTGTGCGCCGGTGGTCCGCCCGTGAGCCCCAGTGGCAACGGCGCGGCGAGCAGCTCGTCGCGCAGCGCGGTGGTGGGGATGTCCCAGCGGCGTTCGGTTATGGCGCCCACGCCCGGCGCGTCAGATCAGCGGCGCGCACAACCGTAGATGAACTCACGCCGCGTCGCCCCGGCATCGTTGATGGTGTGGTAGAAGTCGTCGTAGTAGTCGAGGGCCTGCTTCACGCGCTTCGGCTCGAGCCCCTCCTGGGTCCGGTACAGGGTGTAGATCGAATCCTTCTGCGCGTTGAACCGGCGAAACAGGCGCTCGAGAGTCTGGGGGACGTAGCACTGGGAGTTCCGGAACGTGCGCTGGCGCACGTTGACGAGATTGAGCGACGGATCGGGGTTCGCGTATGGCGGCCAGATCACGCCCGACCAGTCGAAATCATACGGAATGGGATAAAACGCGCCGCTCGAATCGCGCAGCACGACGACGTTGTGCTGCGCCGAGACCGCCCAGTCGGTATTGCCGATCATGTATTGGAAGACCGCAAACAGGGCCATCTGATCGGGGTCGGTTTCCCCTTGATTCACGCCGCTGGGATACACTGTCGTGTGATTGCGGCGGGCCATCTTGTCGTCGTCCTCCAGAAAGAAGGCGTAGCGGGTCTCGGGAGCGTGCTTCGGGTTGGCGTCCACGTACGTCACCTGGGCGAGCCGGGTCCGGAAACTCTTGTCGGTCAGCAGATTGTAGGCCCGATAGATGAGTTGCTCTTCCAGCAGATAATTCGCGTAGGTGTGTCCGCTGCGGCACTGCCCCACGAGCTTCAGTCCCTTCTGGTTCGCGAACACCGTCCCCGCGACCTGGTCGCGCTCGAAGAGAATCTTGAGCGGCGGGTACTGGCAGATCTTCAACCGGTAATGGCCGCGCGTGTGAACCCGGACCTTGAGCGTGACGCTGTCCCCCGCCGCGCCGACGACCGTCAGCGTCCCCGGCAGGGTGTCTTTCTTGGTGCCGCGTTCCCTGCCGAGGGCGCCGAAGTCGGCGGCAAAGGTCACGGTGAGCTGCGTGTGCGACTCGAACAGCGGCTGCGGCTTCGGTGCCGCGGTATCGGCCGCGGTACCCGGCTGCTGCGCGAACAGACCCGTGCCACTCCCCGAGGTCAGGATCAGGGCGACGAGGAGACGGGACATGGAGCTAGAGATGCTGCACCGCCTTGGCGATGAGCGCGCGCGCCTGATCGTAGGGAATGGTGCGCAGGTCGACGGAGAGCATCACGTCCTGCTTCACGGCGCTGAACTCGAGCCCGGACAGGAGCGCGGCTTCGTCCCACGGACCGGCCACCGCGGTGTCGGTCGTCAGGCCGCCATCGCCCATCTGAGTCCCGATGCCCTGCGCACGCATCGCCCCCTGCACCTGCTGCATGAACCTGCCGAACTGCGTATCGCCGGCAGGGACACTGGGCGGCGTGCCGCCCACCTGCCGTTGCACGAGGCTCGCGGTGTAGCGCGCGCCCTCGAGTCCCGCGAACCCATCGCGCCATTGCACCGAGAGCAGCACCGTCTGGCCGCCGAGCCCGCGGCGCGCCGCGAGGGTGAAGGTGCAGCTGCTCATGTCGGGGGAGGACTGTGGATCACGCGTCAGCCTCCCGATGATCGCCTCGACTTCCGCGCGCGGCACGAGGGTGCAGGGATTGCGTGGCGGGACGAGGGGACCCGGGGCCGAGCGTGCGGCGGCGCCGCCGTCGTAGGGCAGCGGAGCGCCGACGCGCGCCAGCGCCTGGTCGGCAAGCTTCGCCGCTCCGCCGATCCCCGTGCCGCTCCCTTGATAGCCGATGTCGACCATCGCATCGCCTTTACGCACCATGAGGTGCCCCGGGATGAGGTGCAGCTCGTCCCAGTGCCCCTTCAGGGACGCGAGCTGCGCGCTGTCGTTGCCGAACACCGGGCTCGCGATCTGGACGCCGAGGTTGATGGCGCGCATGCCGAGCTGGGCGCCGTCGAAGGTGACGTCCATGACGACGTGGCGGCCGACGGGCGTCTCATAACGGCAGGCAGCGCCGTCGGGCGCCGGATCGCCGTTCGGACCGACGCGGTAAGGATCGTGACGCAGAGCCCCGAGCACTTGCTCCGCCTCGGCGCGGGTGAGCAGGGCGCAGGGATCGTGGGCGGTGCGATCCGCAGTGCGATCGAGGGCACCGGCACGGCGCAGCGAGTCGACCATGCGCGAGATGCGATTCTGCTGTTCGCGCATGCAGCCGGTGGCACTGGCCAGGGCCACGGCGAGCAGCAGCAGGATCGGTTTCATGACGGCGCAGCACTCCTGCGGCATGGTGGTAACCAGTCGGTGTGCAGCAAGCTACGGACGGCGACGAGGCTGGCAAGACGTGACTGCCGTCACCAGCATTCCCCCGGTCCGTGCAACCCTGCGGGAGGCCGGGGGTCCAACCGGACAGGAGCCGTTGTGCTCCTGGAAGGAGGGATGTATGCGACGCCACCTCATTCTCACGGTCGTGCTCCTCGTCGCCGGGACCCGGCTGGCACGTGCACAGGCGATGTATCCACCGTTCCCGGAGGATCGGGATCGCTCTCAGCCCGTCTATCACGCCTCAGTCCAGCACGTCGTTTCGGTCACGCAACGGGTGCTCGATCGACGGGGCTGGACGGTGATCCGGGTGGGGCGCGAGGACGACGCCCGCATCGTGTGGGCGCGACGCTACGATCAGGTGCTGCGCATCACGGCGACGCCCGTCCGCCGCAACCGCGTAACGCTCTCCGTGCTGCTCCAATCGCCGACCCGAGACGGGCACACCAACCGCAATCGCTGGGCAGACGCCCGTGAACCGCGCCAGATTCTCTCGGACATCGATGCGCGCCTGCAGAGCTGAGACGTGAGGAAGGACGAGTACGGCCCTCGCCGGCGCGAGCCGCTGCGAGGGCCGTCGTCCATCTACTGCAGGACCAGAATCCGTCCCACCGACGGCACGCCGTTGCCGTTCACCAGGAACAGCAGGTAGGGTCCCGGCGGCGCGATGTTGCGACTCGAAGGCAGCGAGACGGTGATCCCGCCGCCCAGCCCTGAAAAGCTGAGCGAGATCAGCCGCTGACCCTCGTCGAAGGCGTGGGTCACGGAGCCAAACCGGATCAGCGTCACTTTCGTGATGCTGGCTGCGTCCGGCGTCTGCACGGTCAGGACCTGGCCGTACCTCGCCGAGCCGGTCACGGCGGTGACCGCCGGCCGAGCCCCCTTGAAGAGGTAGGGCGGCGAGAAGATCTCGTAGTTCAGGTTGTCCACCGTCCCGCCGCCGGCGCCGCCGCCGCTGTGAATCAGCCGCCCATCCGGCAGCAACAGCGTCGTCGAATGGTAGCCGCGGAGCAGCGGCGCGCTGTTCGCCAGCAGCGTCCACGTTCCGCTCGTGGGATTCCAGAGCTCCGTCGCGTTGACCTTGAGGGCGGGGTTGGCGCGGTCGCCGTTTACGCCGCCGGTCACCAGCACATCACCGGTCGGCAACACCGTCGCGTTCAGATTCCAGCGGGCGTACGTGAGCGAGCCGGTATACGTCCACTGTGGATTGGCCTGATTCAGGTCGATGATTTCCGCCGTGTTCGTCGGCGTCGAGTTACCGCCCACGAACATGATCTTCCCCGCCTCGTACATCACCGCGGACCCGTAGGTGCGCGATCCGTAATTCATCGACGGCCCCGAGGTCCAGCTGCCGGTGCCCGAGAAGTCGAGCCAGCGTGACTGTTGCGAGGGGCCGGCGGTGAAGATGCGTCCGTCCGGCGCGACGAAGTTGCGCGGGTAGTTGGGCAGCGAGAGGCTGGCTCCCGTGAGCTGGCGCCAGCTCGTCCCGTCGCCGATCTCGGGGATCAGCACCGGATTGCCGCTCTCGTCCGCGCCCGCCATCGTCAGCACTTCGCCGTTCGGCAACGTGGTGTTCGTCGGGTACCACCGCGCATAGGCCATGGTCGGTCCGACAATCCAGGACGCGGTGGCAGGATCGAAGATGTCGGCGTTCGCATGGCCGAGACCGTTGCCCGTCCCCCCACCGGACACGAGCAGCCGCCCGTCGGGGAGCCAGGTGTGGCCGCTGCAGAACAGGAGCGCGGGGCTCGGCACCGCGGTGAAGACGCCGGTCGCGGGGTCGAAAACCTGAGGAATCCCGCTACTGCCGCCGAAGCTCAGCACCCTGCCGTCCACCAACAGGTGCTGATGGACCTGGACCATGGGAGCCGGTATCACCGCTGACCACTGGCCCACCAGCGCTGCCGTCCCACCCGTCGACACCGTGATGCTCGAGCTCCCGTTCTTCCCTTCGCTCGTCGCCGTGACGGTCGCCGGGCCCGTGGCCAGGCCGCTGACGAGCCCCGACGGCGAGACGGACGCCACCAGCGGCGCGTCGCTCTGCCAGGTGATGACACGCCCGGTCAGCGGCTGACCACCCGCGTCCTTGGGCGTCGCCGTGAGCTGCACCGTGCCGCCGACCACGATGCCTGCCGATGCGGGGAGCACTTCGACCGACGCCACCGGTTCCGCGGTGGACGTGACGGTCACGCTCGCCGTTCCGGATACTCCCTCACTCGTCGCCGTGATCGTCGCCGGGCCCCCCGCCCCGACTCCCGTGACGAGTCCCGTGGACGATACGCTTGCCACCCCGGGCGCATTGGTCGCCCAGGTCACGGTGCGGCCGGGCAACGGCTCGCCCCCTGCGTCCCGCGGAGAGGCCGCGAGCTGCACCGTGCCGCCAACCGCTACGATCGCCGACGCCGGACTGACGTCGACCGTCGCCACTGGTATCACGGGACCCGCGTTGCCGGCCCGGATCTCGACGGCAAGGATCCCGACTCTCGTGGAGCTGCCCCAGCTCGCCCCGATCGTGCTCTGGTTGGGCGCCCATTCCGTCTGCAGTGCCGAAGTCTCGCCGGACGACACCTCGGCGATCTCGGTGAACGCGGCAGCCGGAGTGACGGTGGGACCGTTCTTGCTGACGCCGACGACGCCGTACGCCACGTCCTTGGCGGAAGCGAACGCGCCGAGCGACACCGCCAGGGTGGTGGCGCCATCGCTGCGCCCCGTGCCGGTCTGCGCGATGGCCCCCGCGCCGTTGGTCCCGCTCGCCTCCACGCCGGTCCACTGCGACACGATCCACTGCACGTTGGAGACGCTGCTCGCGAACGTGATGGTGATGGGGCCGCTGCCCGGAGCGGCGTTCAGCGCCCGGAAGACGATGAGCCGCTTGGTCGGCGCCCCCTGGGTATCGAAGTCGGTATTCGCCACCACATCCCACTGCGCCATCCCGCCACCGGTGATCGTCGGGCTGATCACGCCTGAGGAGCGCCGCATCAACACGGCGATCGTGATGAGCGCATTGGCCGCAGGCGCGATCGAGGCGGTGGTGTAGACCTTCTGGTTCGCGGGGTTGTTGCCCGAGGTGAGCAGCGTATGGGTGATGTCCGCCGCAGCCTGCGCCCCCACAATCACGGTCGCGGTCTGCGCGATCGCCGTACCACCGATCGTGGCCGACACGATCGTCGTTTCCTGCATCGTCGCGGTCAGTGTCCCTGTCGCCACACCGCTCGCGTTGGTCGTGTCCGCGGGTTGCGTGAGTACGCTCATGCTCCCGGTCTGCGCCAGCACGACGGTGGCACCGCTGACGAGATTCCCGAATGGGTCTTTCGCCGTCACGGTGATGGTCGACCCGCTTCCCGGCGCGATCGTCGTGGGTGCCGCGGCGACGGTGGACTGATCCGGCGACACGCCGGCCGGCTTGACCGTCACCGTTGCCTTCTGGGTAATCGCGATCCCGTTCGCCGTCGCGGTAACCGTCTTGGTTTCGGCGACCTTCGACGTGAGCAATCCTGTTGCCACACCGTTGGCGTCGGTCGGACCGGCGGGCTGCGTCAGCGTATTCCCGGTCCCGGTCGCCGACAGCACCACCGTCGTACCCGCGATCGGGGCACCGGCGGCGTCTTTCACGGTCACTGCGATTCCAGCGGTGATGCCCAGGAGACCCGGGGGATGGTCACTTGCGGTGATGGCATCCGGTTCAGCGACCACGGTGGAGAGCGAAGCGGACACCCCACCCCCGCCCCCTCCGCCACCGGTGCCGGACTTGATCTCAACACCCAATGCGGCGCCGTTCAAGTTTGCCCAGGCCGCGTCGATGGTATTGTCGCTCATCGCCCACTCAGCTTCGAGATCGGCTGGCGTACTTTCACCGGAGGGCTGTTCCGCGATTTCGGTAAACCCACTCCCGGGCGTGACCGCGATCGCGTTCTTGCCTACAGCGAAGACGCCGTAGGCCACATTGCCGGGGTCACCGAACGCCGCGAGCGTCACCGCCAGGCCGGCGACTGCATCGCCGCGGTTCGAGCCGGTCTGCACGATCGCACCCGCCCCGTTCAGGCCAGTGATGTCCACGCCGTCCCACTGCGACACGATCCACTGACAATCGGATTGGCTGGTGCTGTAGGTGATCGTGAGCGGACCGCTTCCCGGCGCAGCGCTCATGGCCCGGAAGATCGTCAGACGCTTGTGTGGGGTGGCCACGGCGTCGAACGTGATGGACGCCACCTCGGTCCAGCTGGTCATGCCGCCGCCGGTCACCGTCGGGCTCGGAGCGGCGCTCGTCGAGTTGTGCCCCAGCACCGCGACGGTGATGAGCGCATTGGGGGCCGGAGCGATGGTGGCGGTGGTATAGATTTTCTGATTGACGATGTTGGTGCCGGAGGTGAGCAACGTCTGCGTGATCGGCGGAGAGATCAGCGTCGCCGGCGGCCCGCCCCCGTCGAACCCCGGCTCAGTGGATGAGGTCGGCGTGCGGCGATCGACACACGTGACGAGCGTGGCGATGCACGCGACCGCGACCGCGATCGAGCGACGACGACGAGCCATCGGGTCTCCCGCCCTGGAATTGTGAAGGAGTGCAGCAGACTACGAGCGCAAATTTGGTGCAAGGTGAGACATCTACGCGTCAAGTGCCGTCATGCAATGGAGTTGCAAGGGGTGTCAGATGACGCTGACAGGGAAATACGGGAGGATTGTGACGCTGAGCCGCGACACTTCACGGGACAGGGGAATGGAGCGGATGGGATTCGAACCCACGACCCCCTGGTTGCAAACCAGGTGCTCTCCCAGCTGAGCTACCGCCCCCTCCTGAATACTAGGGATGGAGTGAGTAGACGGGTAGTGAACAGTAGACGCCGAGACGCCGAGCCGCTGAGTGGACGCTTAGGAAGCAGGAACGAGGACCGGCCTAACTCCTGGCTACTCGGCGTCCACCCGGCGGCTCGGCGGCTAAGCGTCTCCCTCGCCGTCTCGACGTCTTAGCGTCTCGGCGGTAGGGTCCCGACCACTCTCCCGGAAGGATCGAGCACCCGGATCGGCAGCTGCGTGATGTCATTCCGCATGATGATCGCCGGACTCGTCTCCGCCCGCAGCGCCATCAGCGACAGCACGTAGGGATCCGCCGCGGAGTACGTCACGAGGTACCCGAGGTCCCCCATCGAGGCCACCGTCTCCAAGGACAGCGGGTTCGACCCGATGTTCAGGAAGCCCGTCATCAGCTCGTTCTTGAAGACACTCTCGCGCCAGTGCGCGTCGCAGGTCCCCGGTCCACCGTGGTTCTCGACCGGCACCTTGGCGCTCGCCACGTAGTTCGTCCCGCCGACCTTGTCGAAGGCGGCGAGCGCCTGC
>CAZXKN010000087.1:0-4228 GCA_964641815.1 uncultured Gemmatimonadaceae bacterium
CAATCGGGCGGCCACCTGGAGCAACAGCGTCGACTTGCCGATCCCCGGCTCACCACCGACGAGGACGACGGATGCGGGCACGATTCCCCCGCCGAGCACGAAGTCGAATTCGTCGATGCCCGTCCGCCAGCGGGCCGTCTCTTGGTGCTCGACGTCGGACAGCCGGACCGGAGGACGGGCGGACGCGATCGTCCGGCTGAGCGCCCGACCGCCCGACCGCCCTTTCGGCCTCTGCACCGGCTCTTCCGCCATGGTATTCCACGCCCCGCACGCGTCGCAGCGCCCCGCCCACCGGGGCTGCTCCGCCCCGCAGTCGGTGCACCGGAACACCGAGGACGACCTAGGCAACCGTCGCTCCAGCAGGGTGCTCCCGGTTCGTCCGGTTGTCGAAGCGGGTGTATTCCTTCTTGAAGTAGAGCTGCACGGTTCCCGTTGGTCCGTTGCGTTGTTTCCCGACGTTCAACTCTGCCAGGCCTTCGATGCTGTTGCCGTCCTTGTCCGTCGGGCCCTCGTACATCTCCGGGCGATAGATGAAGCACACGACATCGGCGTCTTGCTCGATCGCCCCCGATTCCCGGAGATCGGACAGCTGCGGTCGGCGATGCTCCCCACCGCGTTGCTCGGGCGCCCGGGAGAGCTGCGAGAGGGCGAGGACGGGCAGATCGAGCTCCTTGGCGAGTGCCTTGAGGGAGCGGGAGATGTACGAGATCTCCTGTTGGCGATTCTCGATGTCCGAGGGGCCCTGCATGAGCTGCAGGTAGTCGACCACGATCAATCCGATGTCGTGCTCGGCCTTGAGCCGGCGCGCCTTCGATCGCATCGCCAGGGGCGTGAGGCCGGCGGAATCGTCGATCCAGATCTGCGCCGAGCTGAGCAGGCCGGCGGCGCGCGCCAGCTTGGGGTAGTCGTCATCGCGCAACGACCCCCGCCGCAGCCGCTGTGCATCGACCAACCCCTCCGAGCAGAGGAGGCGTTGCACCAGCTGGTCTTTCGACATTTCGAGTGAGAAGATGGCGACGCGCACCTGATGCTCGATCGCCGCGTGCTGCACCACATTCAGGGCAAACGCGGTCTTTCCCATCGAGGGACGCGCCGCGAGAATCACCAGGTCCGATCGTTGAAAACCAGCCGTCATCTCGTCCAGATCGGTAAACCCGCTGGGCACGCCGGTCAGCGCCCCCGCCCGCCCCTGCATCTGCTCGATGCGCTCCATCGTGGGCCAGATGAGCTCCTTGAGGCGCAGGAACTCTTCTGAGCGGCGGAACTGGGCGACCTGGAAGATGCGGTTTTCGGCGTTGTCGAGGACATCGGTCGAATCACCGCGCGACTGGTAGACGTCCTGGATGATCTCCGTGGCCGCTTCCACCAGGCGGCGGAGCACCGCTTTGTCTCTGACGATGCGCGCGTGGTACTCGACGTTGGCCGCAGTGGGGACGACGTCCACCAGCGCGGCGATGTACTCCATCCCGCCGATGCGATCGAGATCACCGCGGCGCACCAGCTCTTCGCGCAGGGTGACGGGGTCGATGACCTCTGCCTTCTCGGTGAGGCTGGCCATCGCGCGGAACAGGATGCGATGCGCCTCCTTGTAGAACATCGTGTCGTCCAGGTACTCCGCCGCCCTGAGGGCGGCGTCCTGGTCGAGCAGCATCGCCGCGAGCACGGCCTGCTCGGCGTCGTTGCTCCAGGGCGCTTTGCGTCCCGGGAATTCGAGGTCAGCCGTCGAGGAGACGGTGGGCGATGCGGACGTCATCCCAGGTTGGTTTCTTCCAGTTCGGGTTTCGGAGCAGCGCGGCTGGATGATAGGTAACGATCACCGGAACGCCCCGGAAGCGGTGCACCTTGTTGCGAAGGGCGCCGAGCGATTGCTTCGTATTGAGGAGTGTCTGAGCTGCCGTGTTCCCCATCGCCAGAATGACGCTCGGGCCGATGAGCTCGATCTGTCGGAAGAGATAGGGAACGCAATGCGCGATTTCGTCGTACTGCGGTGTGCGATTCTCTGGCGGCCGACACTTCACGATGTTGCAGATGAACACCTGTTCACGCGCGAGACCGATCGCGCTGAGAATCTTGGTCAGCAGCTCCCCGGCCTTGCCGACGAACGGGCGACCGGTTTCGTCTTCCGTCTTCCCCGGGCCTTCGCCCACCACCACGAGCCGCGCGTGCTCCGCCCCTTCACCCGGCACGGTGTTGGTGCGCCCTTCGCACAGGCGACACTTGGTGCACGCCGCGACGAGGTCGGCGATCGCGGCGAGCGTGGTGGCGCGCTGGACGGGATCCGAGCTGAAGAGATCCTGCGCGGGGGGGTCGAAGCTGAGGCCGGCATCCAGCTTTGTGGTCCCCGGACTCGCGCCCGGGGTTGGTGACACCGCACCGGTAGTGTCTTGCGTTCTCCCCGGGCTCGCGCCCGGGGCTGCGGAAAGCGGAACGTTGGAGTCCCCGGGCGCCGGCACCATCACCGCGTCCGTCCCGAGGAGTCGTTGTTGTTCCAGATAGGCGCGCGCCAGTGCCCGCCCGTCGCTCACGACAAATCGTGCTCCACTGCGTCGAGGATTCGCTGCGCCACGTCACGTTTGTCGAGCAGCGGGAGCGCCACATCGGCCCCCGACCGCGACAGCAGCGTGACTTTGTTCGTGGTGACGTCGAACCCCGCGCCGGGCTCTAGCGCGTCGTTCAGAACCACGTAATCGAGTCGCTTCTGCTGCAACTTCTCCCGGGCCCGGCGCAATCCGTTCCCGGTCTCCAGCGCGAACCCCACCATCAGACAGCCAGAGGGTCGCTTGAGGGACGCCAAGATATCGGGGGTCGGCAACAACGCCAGAGATACCCGGCCTTTTCCCCGCGGGCGTTTGCGGTCGTCGGTCTTGGAGGGCCGGTAGTCCGCGGGCGCGGCGGCCATGAAGAGTGCATCGGCGCCGGCGAGCGCCGTCTGCAGCGCGCGCTGCATGTCGTCCGTCGTTTCCACGCGCACGACGTCGACGCCGCCGGGCGGCACGAGCGGCGTGGGCCCCAGCACCAGCGTGACGCGCGCGCCGCGATCGCGCGCCGCTTCGGCGAGGGCGAATCCCATGCGGCCGCTCGACGGATTGGTGAGCACGCGCACCGGGTCGAGATGCTCGCGGGTCGGCCCCGCGCTCACCACCACCTTGCGTCCGGTCCAGCGCGAGTCGACGCCGAGGCGCCGCAGCACGGCGGCGAGGATCGTCTCGGGCTCGCTCATCCGGCCGGGGCGCTCGCTCGGGCCCTCGGCGAGGGCGCCGCGCTCGGGACCGATCAGCTCCCAGCCGCGCGCCGCGAGCGTCTGCAGATTCGCCTGCGTCGCCGGATGCGCGTACATCGCGTCGTTCATGGCGGGAGCGGCGAGGACGGGCCCCGTGCGGGCGAGCAGGAGCGCGGTGAGGAGGTCGTCGGCCATCCCCTGTGCGGCCCGGGCGATCAGCTGGGCCGTGGCCGGCGCCACGATCACCAGCTCCGGCTGCTTGGCGAGGCCGATGTGCGCCAGGGCGCGGTCCCGCTCCCACAGCGAGGTGAGCACGGGTCGACCGCTGAGCGCTTCGAAGGTGAGCGGACGGATGAACTCGGTCGCTGCGGCCGTCAGGACGACGTCGACGACCAGCCCGTGCTGGGTGAGCCGGCGGGCGAGGGTGCAGCTCTTGTAGCAGGCGATGCCGCCCGACACGCCCAGGACGACGTGGCGGCCGGCAAGACTCATCAGCTCTCCGACCGCCGCCGCCGCACCAGCTTGTACTTGAGATTCCCCTTGACCAGCTCGTGCAGCGCGCTGGTGGTGAGCTTCTGCTCGAACTCAACCGAGCGGTCGCGCGGGAACTCGTTCACGAACCGTGCGAACCGCGCGGCGACGAGCACCCCGAGGTACTTGTTCTGGGTCTGATTCGACACTTCGATCGGCGTGATGATACGCATGAAAGCTCTCCTCACCAGCGTTCAGGCCTGTTTGGCCTCGGTCATCAAGTCTGTCACCAGGCGATTCAAACGATCAACCGATGGGCGATGCTGTTTCGCACCCGCTTCATCGATGATCTGATTCACTTCACGGACGGCCTGCTCCAGGTCGTCGTTGATGATGATGTGCTCCCAATCCAGCACCTGCTCGATTTCCCCGATCGCCCACTGGGAGCGCCGGGAGAGGGATTGTGGTGTCTCGGTCTCTCTCCCTTTGAGTCGCTCCAACCACCCTTTGCCGCTCGGCGGCAGAATGAAGATCCGT
>CAZXKN010000088.1:0-7319 GCA_964641815.1 uncultured Gemmatimonadaceae bacterium
GGTACTCCGCTGCGGCACTACCCGGGCAGGATTTCCAAGAACCGTCACGCCATCCGGCACATCCGCCGTCACCACCGCCCCGGCGCCAACCATGGCCCCTGCACCGATGGTCACGCCGGGCAGCACGATCGCCCCGGTCCCAACCGCCGCCCGGCGCTTCACCAGCGTGCACTCGAGCTGCCAGTCGGAATCGTTCTTGCGCCGGCCGTCACCGGTCGTCGCGGCAGGATAGCGATCGTTCAAAAAATTAACGTTGTGCCCGATGAACACTTCGTCTTCGATCGTCACCCCTTCGCAAATAAAGGTGTGACTCTGAATCTTGCAGCGCGCGCCGACCTTCACCCCCTTCTGGATCTCCACGAACGTGCCGATCGACGTCTCGTCGCCGATTTCGCACCCGTACAGGTTCACGAACCCATGAATGCGCACGTCGCGACCCAGCCGCACGTCGGGCGCGATTCGCACCAACCGGCCATCGGGGTCCGGCCGCTCAGTCATGCGTCGCGCGCCGGCACCGGCGGTTGCGGGGCGAGCGCCGTCGCCGATCCGCCCTCGGCAATGGACCGCTGCGCCGCTTCGAGAATGCGCACCACACGCCACCCGGCGCGTCCGTCCGCGACGAGCGGCTCCTTCCCCTCGAGCGCGCGCACGACGTTGTCGACCTCGGTCGCCAGCGCCTCGCGGGTTTCGAGCTGCGGCGCGTGCATGTCGCCGGTACGATAGTTGATCAACAGGTGGTACTCGTTTTCGGGCGACGACGATACGGAGAAGCCCTTGTCGTACACCTTGAGCTTCTCGCTCGCCTCCATGTCGTCGTAGATCAACATGCGCTTCGAGCCGCCCACGATGGTGCGGCGCACCTTGGCCGGCGCGAGCCAGTTGACGTGGATGTGGCCGAGCAGCGACCCGGCGTAGCGCACCGTGACGTAGGCGATGTTTTCCGTGGGACTGCCGCCATGCGAGGCCCCCGCCGCCAACACCGCCACCGGATCCGTGCCGATCAGATAATCCATGATCGACACGTCGTGGGGTGCCAGGTCCCAGATGACGTTGACGTCGGTCTGGAAGAGACCGAGGTTGATCCGCACCGAGTCGAAGTAGTAGAGGTCGCCGACCTCGCCGCGGTCGATCAGCTCGCGCATCTTGCGGACGGCCGGCGTGAACACGAAGGTGTGATCGACCGCGACCAGCACGCCCTGCCGTGCCGCCAGCGCGCACAGCTCTTCTGCCTGATCGGCGCGCGTGGTGAGCGGTTTCATCACCAGCACGTGCTTCCCCGCCGCGATGGCCGCCCGCGCCAGCTCGAAGTGCGTGAACGAAGGCGTGGCGATCACGACGAGGTCGATGTCCGGCGCGGCCACGACCTCGTCGACGTGATCGGTGATGGTCGGAACGCGGAACTCCGCCCCGACGCGCGTGGCGCGCTCGTAGCGGGCATCGCACACCGCCTGAACTTCGCACCGCGGATGGCGGGCGAAGTTACGAACGAGGTTGGGGCCCCAGTAGCCGCACCCGATCACCCCCACCCGCCACGCGCGTGTCACGCCGCTCGCCCGGAATTGAACAGCACGACCGGGATCGTCCGCAGCAGGATCTTGAGATCGAGCCACAGCGACCAGCGCTGCACGTACGCGATATCCAGCTCACACATCTGCCGGTAGGTCAACAGGTTGCGTCCCGAGACCTGCCACAGTCCGGTGATCCCCGGCCGCACCTGCAGCCGGTCGAACTGCCAGAAGGCATACGCTTCGATCTCATAGGGCAGCGGCGGCCGCGGGCCGACGAGGCTCATCTGGCCGAGCAGAACGTTGAAGAGCTGCGGCAGCTCATCGAGCGAAGCGCGTCGCAGCATGCGGCCGACCCGCGTCACCCGATCGTCGCACAGCAGCTTGTACACGCGGGACCCGCCGGCTCCTTCGGTCGCCGTCGACTCCTCGTCGCCCGCCAGCATGCGCTTCACCAGCTCGCGATGCACGGTGTCGGGGGCCCCATGGACCATCGTCCGGAACTTGAACACGCGGAAACGATGGCCACCGGTGCCGATGCGATCCTGCCGGAAGAAAACCGGCCCCGCCGAATCGAGCTTGACCGCGACCGCGGTGACGAGCATCAGCGGCGCCGCCAGAACGGTGAGGACGGCCGCGCCGACCAGATCGACGGCGCGCTTCAACACCAGCTGCCACCCCTGCAACGTCGGTGCGGTGAGCGTGACCAGTGGCTGCCCGCGCCGCCACACGACCGCGGGAACGACGCCGGGGATGCTCACGCCGCGCGGCAACGTCAGCAGCTGACACCCGGACGACAACGCGGCGCGCGCGACTTCCTCGAGCTGGGTGTCGCTCAACTGCCCGCACGTCACCACCGCCTCCGCGCGGGAATCGTGCAGCACCCGCACCAGCTCCACGAGATGCCCGCGCGCGTCGATCGATGGCGGGACCTCGATATCGACGAACCCGACCGAGACGAATTCGCGTGGATCGCTGAAGGCGGGGCTCCCCTGCACCTCCGCGCAGTGCTGCGCCGAGCCGACGAACAACGCCCGCGCCCCCCGCTCCCGGGCACGCACGCGATCGATCAGCCAGTCGACGGTGAGCCGCTCGCCGGCGAGTCCCGCCCACACCAGGGTGGTGGTCAGGGAGAATTGCAGCAGCGTCACATCGAGGCCGCGCGTCCAGATCGTCATCCACAAGGGCAGCGCGGTGGCCAGCGCCGCGGCGGCGAACAAGCGCCGCACGTCGCGCCGCTGGTCCCCTGCTCCATAGCACCCGAGCACGAGCAGGCTGACGAACATCGCCGACGCATACTGCCAGCCGTTGAGGATCCCCGGCGGCGTCACCCACTGGGCCAACGCGGCCGGCCAGGAGCCGAAGACAGTCGGATCGCGGACGGCACGGATGAATGCCCGCATCACGGCGAACGAGCCGAGATCGGCCACGACCAGCACGACGAAGCGCGTCGCCGCGCGCGATACGTGGCGGCGCAAATTGACATGCGCGCGCCGCTGCACGTCGAGTCGCAGCCGGAGCGGTGAGCCGATCGGTGGCGTGGACCAGCGCCGGCCGTGCGGGACGGCCTCCGGAGTGGCGGCGGCGGCGGGCTCGATCGGTGATGGGGAGGGACGAACCGACGATTCCACGACCGGACGGCTCCTCTGTGGAAAACCTGTGAACTACCGGGGACGCCCAATTTACAAGCAGGGCAACGGCTTGCCTAGATGTCCACACCGTTGTGGGGACCTAACAAATACCCCGGCAGGTCATGCCGGGGTCAAATAGACTGGGTCAGCGGGCCGGGGTGTTACTTCTTGAAGATCTGGGTCAGCGCGTAAATCGTGAGGGGGATGCTCAAGAGGATCGAGATGGTCCGTACAGTATAGAAGACGCTGTCCCCGTTCTTCGTCGGAACTACGAACTTATCTCCCGGCCGGATACTGGCGTCATCCAGGGTACGCCCTTCGGAGATCAGCCCCTGCAGCGCCGTCCCCTCATAGAGCCGGTCGTCGCCGCGCTGCACGTACATCTTCTCCACCTCGGCGTTCTGCGTCGTCCCGCCGGCGGCGGTGACGACGTCGGACAGCACCGCCGTCGGCGGCATCAGGTAGAACCCGGGCCGCGCGACTTCCCCGGCGATCGACAGCCGGATCAGCGGCGTCGCGCGCACGATCGGGTCGCGCAGGAACCGACCCAGCTCCCGCGTCATCGCCGCCTGCAGCTCCGAGCGCAGCACGCCATGGAGCGAGACCACGCCGACGATCGGCAGCACCACCTCCTGGCTCGGTCCGATCGGGAACGTATCGGAGAGCTGCGGCTCGCTGTCGACCAGGAGCTTGATGCGATCGCCGGGCAGGAAGTCGCCCCGCGTCATCCGTGCGCGGATCTGCTGTGCCAACGTGCGCAGCTTCTGGTCGCCCTTGGTGCTGTCGGGGCCGTTGGCGGAATCGATGCGCTGCACAATGGCCTGCAACGTGTCGCGTGTGACGTTGAGTTTCGCGGCCGTCGCGCTGTCGCTTGGCGGCGCTGTCTGTTGCTGCGCCGCGACACTCGACGACAGCAGAAGAACTGCGCCTACAACGAGGCTGGTGCGGATCATGGTGGCCTGAATATAGGGTTCGAGATACGTGCGCGTCAGATCTACTTATTCGACCGTAACGCTCTTCGCCAGATTCCGCGGCCGGTCCACGTCGCAGCCCCGCAGGACCGCGATGTGGTAGGCCAGCAGCTGCAGCGGAATGACCGTCACGACTGGAGACAAGAGCGGCGGGCACGGCGGCACGTGCAGCTCGAGCTCCGCCAGCTTTCCCAAATCGCCCGAGCCTTCGCTCGTCACCGCGAGGATGCGGCCCCCGCGCGCTTTCACTTCCTGCATGTTGGCCAGCACCTTCTGGTAGACCTGATCCTGCGGCGCGACGAACACCACGGGCATGTTTTCGTCGATCAGGGCGATCGGTCCATGCTTCATTTCCGCCGCGGGGTACCCCTCGGCGTGGATGTAGCTGATCTCCTTCAGTTTCAACGCGCCTTCCAGCGCCACCGGAAAATTCACGCCGCGACCGAGATACAGGGCGTTGCGCGCTTCACCGTAGCTCTTGGCGATGTCCGCCACACCGGCCGACAGCTCGAGCGTCCGCTTCACAAGCTCGGGGAGATTCGACAGCTGCGTGGCGAACTCGCGACCCTGGATCTCGGACAGCACGCCGCGCTGCCGTCCCAGATACAGCCCCAGCAGCAGCAAAGCCGTGATCTGCGAGGTGAACGCCTTGGTCGATGCCACGCCGATCTCGGGACCGGCGTGCAAATAGATGCCGCCGTCCGATTCGCGCGCGATCGTGCTGCCCACGACGTTCACGATCCCCACCACCCGGCATCCGGCCGCGCGCGCCGCGCGCATCGCTTCGAGGGTGTCGGCCGTCTCGCCCGACTGGGAGATCGCGATCGCCAGCGTCCCGGGCAGATGCAGGTGCGGGCGGTAGCGGTATTCGGAGGCGTATTCGACGTCGACGGGAATACCGGCCAGCTCTTCCAGCGCGTAGCGGCCCACGAGCCCCGAGTGCCACGACGTGCCGCAGGCCACGACGAGGATGCGCTGAATCGCGGCGCAATCCTCGGGCGTGAGGTTCAGCCCGTTGAGCCGCGCGGTGCCTTCGTCGAACAGCAAACGGCCGCGCAGCGTCGCCGTGACCGTCTCGGGCTGCTCGTAGATCTCCTTCAGCATGAAGTGGGGGTAGCCGCCCAGCTCGATGGCGGCGAGGTCCCACTCGATGTCACTGACGGCGCGTTCCTGATCGTGCTGCTCGAGATCGAGGACGCGATAACCCTCGGGCGTGACCACGGCGATGTCGCCATCGTCGAGATAGACGACCTGGCGCGTGTGCTCGAGAATCGCCGACGCATCGGACGCGACGAAGAATTCCTTCTCGCCGATTCCCAGCAACACCGGCGAGCCCTTGCGGGCCACGACGATCTTGCCGGGCTCGGCCGAGGAGATCACGGCGAGTCCGTAGGTCCCCTCGACGTGGGCCAGCGCCGCGATGACCCGATCCTCGAGCGTATCGCCGGGCGCTTCCTCGATCAGGTGCGCCAGCGTCTCGGTGTCGGTCTCGGTGCCGAACTCGTGCCCGTCCTCCTGCAGCTTCTTCCGCAGGGCGTCGGCGTTCTCGATGATGCCGTTGTGCACCAGCGCGATCGCGCCGGTGCAGTCGGTGTGGGGATGGGCGTTGGTGCGGGTGGGCGCGCCGTGCGTGGCCCAGCGGGTATGGGCGATGCCGCTCTGCCCGCGCACGGGCTCGGCGTCGAGCAGCTGGTGCAGCCGCGTGACGCGGCCGGCCAGCTTGCGCAGCACCACCCCCGTGCCGTTCTGCACCGCGACGCCCGCGGAATCGTAGCCGCGGTACTCCAGCCGGTGCAGCCCTTCGATCAGAATCGGCGCCGCTTCCCGCGTGCCGCTATATCCGACGATGCCACACATCTTGGTCTAGGTCCTCCGCAACCCGTCGTGGCCAGCGTTTCGTGCCAACGAAACGCCCGATACTTCAAGTTTGGGGCCACGGCAGGCTAGTACCCCGCGGCAACTCAACCGGGACGGACCAGTTTCTTTTCGGCGTCTTCCTCGGCGACTTCGTAACCGGCGAGGTAGTAAGCGTAATAGCGGTACGCCCCTCCGGCCTCGACGTCGTTCAAGACGGCGCCGAGCACGCGCACCGGCAGACGGTCGAGCAGGTCGATCTTGGCCTGAGCCAGCTCGCGATCGGTGACGCCGGTGCGCATCACCAGCAACAGATTACCGGTCAGGGTGCCGAGCACGTAGGGATCGACCCCGGCGGCCATCGGAGCGGAGTCCACCAGAATGACGTCGAAACGGGCGCGCAGCGACGTGATCAGCTGCGCCATGGCGGGGGAGCTGAGCAGCTCCGGCCCGTTCGGGGTGCGCTGGCCGCACCCGATGAAGCTGAGCTGCGGAAAGTCGGTCTTCTGAATGATCTCTTCGCGCCCCGCATTGCCGCTCAGATGGTCGATCAATCCGGGCTTGCGCTTGGCGTTCAACACGCGATGCAACAGGCCGCGGCGGATGTCGCCGTCGATCACGATGGTGCGCAATCCGGCATCCGCGAACGCGAGGCCGAGATTCGACGTGATGAACGACTTGCCGTCGCTCGAGCCCGGGCTCGTGATCGTCAGCACCATCGGACCGGTGCCGTAGGCGTTCTGCACGCCGAGGCGGATGGAGCGCAGCGCCTCGATGACTTGCGGCGCGTTGCGGCCGTTGCCGTTCTCGCGGCTCACCCGCGGCACGACGCCGAGGATGGTGAGCCCCATGTCCATCGAGACCTGCTCGGGATAGCGGAACCGCGTGTCGGTCTTGTCGAGCAGCACCGCTCCCACGACCCCGGCGCCGAGGCTGCCGAGGAAGGCGAGGGCGATCAGGACCGGCGCAAGGCTGCCGACGGGTCGCTTCGGCTCGACCGCCGGATCGAGAATCTTGACGTCCGGCAAGGTGCTCGCGTCCGCGAGATTTACCTGGTCATAGCTCTGCTGCAGCATTTGCAGCGATTGCGTCGCCGACGTCACTTCGAGCCTCAACCGCGCGTCCTGGATCGCCAGCGTCGGAATGCCCTGGATGACATTGGAGCCGGTGGCCAGGCGGTGCTGCTGATCGCTGATTTGCACGCCGAGCTGCGCGTTGAGGGCCTGGGCCAGAGCGGGAATCGTGTGCTTCTTGAGGTCGTCGATCTCCCCGATCAACCGCTTCACCGAAGGCTGTTCGTCGGTATAGCGATAGCGCAGCGTGCGCAGATCCGCTTCACGCGACGTCAGCTCCCGCAG
>CAZXKN010000089.1:0-7975 GCA_964641815.1 uncultured Gemmatimonadaceae bacterium
CCGTACACGCGCAGCACCGAGAAGTCGAGGGCGTAGCGCGGATAGGTGAAGTTGTCGGGGTCGCCGCCGAAGAATCCCATCTGCAGCTCCGGCGCCGCCACCAGCCGGATGTCGGTAAAGCGGCGGAACACGTACGCCGAATACCGGCCGCCGTTGTACAGCGGCACGATCTGCACCCAGATCGAGTCGCCCGGATGGGCATACCGGGCTCTCAGGCGCGCGCCGATGGTGGCGCCGGTTTCGCGGCGCACGCGGGCCTTCGCCGAGTCGCTCGCAGCGTGATCGACCTGCGGCAATACTTCGTCGGTGACGTCCTGGACGGCGAGCAGCTGATCGACGAAGTAGTCCGGCATGCGGCGCTCGTCGGCGAGCGTATGCGCCACGAACCCGGAGTCGAGCAGCGTCTCCCCCGCTTTCGTCACGGCGCTGATGCCTTCGCGCGCGCAATGGTGGTTCGTGACGACGAGCCCATGGGGCGAGACGAACGACGCCGAGCAGCCAGGGAGGCGCAGCGCGGCGAGCCGGGCCCGCGCAAACCACGCCGAGTCGGCGGTGAAGCCGTAGGTGGTGGAGAAGTAGCGGTCGGGGGGATACTCGAACGTCCACATCTTGCCCAGGTCGAAGCTCTGCGCCGTCTGTCCGGCGAGAGCGAGCGGGAACGCCAGGATGACCAGACCGGCACATTTCATGGGGATGCTCCGCACGGGTTCAGGATTTAGACGAACCCGAGGTCAGCGGGGTTGCAGGATCGGCGATGACGCCGACCTGGCGCAGCGTGATCCGTGTTTCCTGGTTCATGTCGTAGCGATCGCATTCATCCGGCGCGATCCAGGCGAACGCGTCGAATTCCTCGTTGATCACGGGGTCCTGGCCGTCAGTGGTGCAGGCGTAGATCAGGAACACCATGTACATCGTGTGGCGCTCACCCGTGGGCAGCAGCTTCTCGTGCACCTGTCCCTTGAAGTAGAGGGGCTCCATGGTCGCGAGCTCGAGCTGCAGCTCTTCGCGCACCTCACGGCGCAACGCGTCTTCGATCCGCTCCCCTTCTTCCACGCCGCCACCGGGGAGTCCCCATTGGCCGGGGAAGACGCCGCGATGCAGCGGCATCTTGATGAAGAGAAAACGGCCGTCGGCACGGCGGATGAGGGGGACGACGATGAGGCGACGTTTCATGCACTCTCTCGGGTGCGCTCAGGGCTCGCGCCTAAGAGGCGCGGCTCGGCTACTCGCCCGCCCTCGCCCCCTGGGGCCTGAGCGATCTGGCCACGAGCCCGATCCCCGCCGCGAGAAGCCCGAGGATCACCAGGGTGTCGAACAGCGACGTCGATTGAAAGTAGATGTGGAGGTTAGCGAGGATGCCGGCCACGATGATGATGGCACCGGCTCCAGTGAGCCCCCACCCCAGGATCGATTTGCCGTTGAAGAACAACACCCCGATACCGATCAGCAGCGGCAGGAGGGAGAGTCCGAAGGCGTTATAGCCCCACAGCAGCCAGCCGCCGCTGGCGACTGTCACGCGGGTCAGCAGGAGATAACCGCCGGCCACGATCATGGCGGCACCGATGATGAACGTCCCCACGCCACCGGGCGTGCCACCTGCACCGCGAATCATGCGTGCTGCGGGCTCCGTCATTGGGTGCGGCAACGGTGCACCGCCGGCGCCCGCTCCGCAAGGAGGCGAGTACTTTTCCTCCCGTGACTGCGACGCGTTTCTTTCCACCATCCCGGGCGAAGCCCGGAGATCAGCCGCCGACCTGGAGCCAGCGGGTCGAAGCGCTGCGCCACGTCCCGCCGCTGCTGCGCCTCGTGTTTCAGACGCACCGCGGCTACACGGCCGGCATCCTCGTGCTGCGGCTCGTGCGGTCGTTCATCCCCGTCGCCGTGCTGTGGATCGGCAAGCTCATCATCGACGGTGTCGTCGCCGACATCGCCGCGACGCGGGCCGGCCATGCCGTCTCCTGGTGGTACCTCGGCGGGCTCGTGGGCATCGAGCTCGGCATCGCGGTGGTCGGCGAAGCGCTGGCGAGACTCTCGTCCCTGCTCGAGAGCCTGCTCGGCGATCTCTTCGCCAACAAGATCAGCGTGCGCTTGATGCAGCATGCGGCGACGCTCGATCTCGCCCAGTTCGAGGATGCGGATACCTACGATCACCTCGAGCGCGCCCGCCGCCAGACGGTCGGCCGCATCGGCCTGTTCGCCCTGCTGCTCTCGACGGCACAGGACCTCGTGACGCTCGCGTCGCTCGCCGGTGTGCTGCTGGTGCAGCTGCCCTGGCTGCTCCTGCTCCTCGCCGTGGCCGTCGTGCCGTCGTTTCTCGGCGAAGCCCATTACGCCGCGCTCGGCTATTCGCTGCTGTTCCGCTGGACGCCCGAGCGCCGGCTGCTCGACTACTTGCGCTATATGGGCGCATCGGACGAGTCGGCGAAAGAGGTGAAGCTGTTCGGACTGTCGGACTTTCTGGTGGGGCGCTACGCCAAGCTGTCGAACGAGTTCTACGAGCAGAACAAGAGCCTCGCCGTGCGCCGCAACGTGGTCTCCACCGCTCTCGTCACGCTCGGGACGCTGGGCTATTACGCGGCCTACGCGGTGATCATCTACCTCACCGTCCTGGGGCGTTACTCGATCGGCGCACTGACGTTTCTCGCCGGCTCGTTCCGCCAGAGCCGCGACCTGATACAGCGCATCCTGCTGTCGTTCTCGAGCATCTACGAGCAGAGCCTCTACCTCGGCGACCTCTTCACGTTCTTCGACGTACAGCCGCGTGTCGTGTCGCAGCCGGGAGCGCGCGGCGTGCCGGTCCCGATCACGCGCGGGTTCGAGTTCCAGAACGTCGGATTCCGCTATCCGGGCTCCGACCGCTGGGCGGTGCGGCATCTCACCTTCACGCTGTCACCGGGGGAGCGCATCGCGCTCGTCGGAGAGAACGGCGCCGGAAAGACGACGCTCGCCAAGCTGCTGGCGCGGCTGTACGACCCGGATGAAGGCCGCATCCTGCTCGACGGCACGGACCTCAAGGACTACGACCTGACGAGCCTGCGCCGCAACATCGGCGTGATCTTCCAGGACTTCGTGCGCTACGACTTCATCCTGAAGGAGAACATCGGGGTGAGTGAGATCGAGCACCTCGACGACGTGGAGCGCATTCGCGAGGCCGCACGCCGCAGCAAGGCCGACGAGCTGGCCGGCCGCCTCGCGTCGGGCTACGACCAGATGCTGGGCCGCCGTTTCGACGGCGGCGTCGAGCTGTCGGGAGGGGAATGGCAGAAAGTCGCGCTCGGCCGCGCCTACTTGCGAGCCGCGCAGCTCCTCATCCTCGACGAGCCGACCGCCGCTCTCGACGCCCGCGCCGAATACGAAGTGTTTCTACGCTTCTCTGAGCTGACTGCGGGACGCATGGCGGTCCTCATCTCGCACCGTTTCTCCACGGTGCGGATGGCGAACCGCATCCTCGTGCTCCAAGGCGGAGAGCTGATGGACCAGGGGACGCACGAGGAGCTGGTAGCCCGCGGCGGCCTGTACGCCGAGCTGTTCAGCCTGCAGGCGGCGGGCTACCAGTGAGTGCTAGATCTCGGTGCGGCGCTGCGCAACGATGCGAAACAGCCCCTTGATGGCCAGGTGCAGCAGCATGTAGGCGACGATCGCGATCACGATCGGCATGGCGAAGGTGTTGCCACCCTCCACGGTCGGGCTCTGCACGATACCACGAAACATGCCGTAAAAAGGATCGGTCACGGTGCGGATGAACTGGACGAATCCCGCCGCTGGGTTTGCGGCCATGAGCGCCAGCGTGAGCCGGATGCCGAGCAGGACATAAAGCACGTAGAAGGCGTAGTCGATGAACTGCGCCAGCCGGGCGAGACGACGCGCCCGCGTCACTTCGCGGTCGAGCCCAACCACTCCCTCGATGGCCTTCCCGCGCAGCGCGCCGGCGACCTGATCGATACGCTGCGCTTCCGCGCGCGTCTCCCGCTCGGCGTGCTGGACGATCTCCTGGTTGACATCGCGCTCGACGTGCGACTTCAGCGATCCGTGCAGCGCCGCGCGGCGGGCTTCGTCGGCGGCCAATTTGTTGTTCTCCATCGTTCCTCCACGGTTGCGATGCGGGTCGCTCCACGCGCTCCCGTGAGCACCTACCCGCCAGGTTCCCGATGTTGCCCCCGGCCGGGTGATGCTCACGCGCGCGGCGTGAGCCCTATCACAATGGGATGGAACGAACGCGGCGATGAGCCGGTGCTAGAGCTGGCTCCCGCCGAGCGCGGCCAGCGCGCGATCCTTGTCGTAGTCCGAATCGATCCCCTTCGCTGCCTCGACGTACGCCTGGCGTAGCGTGGCACTGAGCCGGTTGTGCTGCAGCAGCGCCACCAGGACATCGGCCTGGTTGGTGCTGGAGCCGATCTTGCGCGTCGACGCGATCACGCTCGCGATCACCGGATCCGGCAGTTTCGATTGATCGATCAGCGCTGTGAGGACGCGCGCGTGGTCGTAGTCGGAATCGATGCCGTCGGTCGCCGCAAAGAACGGCGTCCGCAGCGGCTCGCTCAGCGGGTAGGCCCCGGCCACTTCCACCAGCACCTCGGCACGGTCGTAGCTCGAGGAAATCTTCCCCACCGACGCGAGCGCGTCGGCGACGAGGGCGGGACCTGCCGGCGGCTGCTGGGCCAGCACCGTCGCCAGAACCCGGTGGCGGTCGTAGTCGGAGCCGATGTGGTTCACCGCTTTGAAGAACGCTTCGCGCATCCCGTCGGTGATGGGATGCCTCTGGATCAGGACTACGAGCACTTCGGCGAGGTCGTAGTCCGACGTGATGCCGCCGGCAGAGGTGAGAATCGCGCTCGCGAGGTCGTCGGGGAGATTGCGATTGGCCAACACCACGGACAGCACGCGATGGCGGTCGTAGTCGGAATCGAGGTGGTTCGACGCCGCCACGAAGCCACTGCGCATCGGCTCGGTGAGAGGATAGAGCCGACCCACGAGCACCAGCAGCTCGGCGAGATCGTATGAGCTCGTCAGCTCATTCCCCGCCTGGCTGACGACGCGGGAAACCACCGCCGGATCGGCCTTCCCGTCGGCGACAAGTGCCTGATAGTAGATCCGCTTGGTGTAATCGCCGTCGACCGCGGCGATTTCCTGGAACATCCCGTCCACACCACGCGTCTGGAGGATCCACTTGCTCCGTTCCTCGGCCTGGTACCCGGTGCGCCGGATCAGGTCGGTGAGCGTGGTGGTGAACCATTCGCGCGCAGCGGCGTCGTAGGGCCGCTCGGTGTTGTCGACGAACCAGCGGCGCGTGATCGTGGCGCCTTTGGCCCGCAGCTCGACACGACGGTCCACGTCCCCGCCGCTTTGATCGAGGGTAATGGAGCCGTCGTCGTCGATCTCGGCGATATCGGTGAAGTCGCCGTTGAGCTTGAACGGCGCCGTGGCGCGCAGCTCTTCCACACAGCGCCCCACCTGCACCATCAGTGTGACGATGTGGTTGTGGCTCAGCTCAGACGTGCTCGACTTGCGGCTCTTCTCGCAGTCACCCGTATCAGGCATGGCCGACGGCTGCAGCACGCGCCGAGCGGGTGCGCGGAAGTCCTCGTCCGCGAGCAGCGGTGCGGCTGCGGGCGTATGGACACTGGTCACGACGGCATGCGGGGGACTCGCGGGCCGCAGCGCGGCGACGGGAAGTACGAGGACCGCCGCGGCGATCGCGCCCGGCAGCGCCAGACGGCGCGTCAACGCATCGCGACGGCGATGGGCATCGAGCACGTCGAGCAGCCGGGTGGCGAGATGCGACGGCCGCGCCATCGCGAGACTCGCGAACGCCGTCACGGGACGCGCCGCGCAGGCATGCGCGATCTCCAGCAGGTGCTCGGCGTATTCCGAAGGACGGGCACCGCCGGCGATGACGCGGTCATCGCAGGCGCGCTCGCGCTCGACCCGCAAGCCGCGCGCGGCGACCCACACCAACGGATGGAACCAGTACACGGCCGTTGCCAGCACGGCGATGAGGTGCGTGAGGCAGTCGCGGCGCTCGACGTGCGCCAGCTCGTGCAGCAGCACGTCGTGACGCCGCGCCTCGGACCACCCATCCGCATCGGCCGGCAACAGGATCACGGGGCGCCAGGTCCCCCACGTCATCGGCATCGCCTGTCCCGCGAGCGCCAGCAGCGTGACATGGCGATCGAGATCGAGCTGTGCCGCGAGCACATCCCGCAGCCCCAGCCACTCCGGCGCCGTCACCGGGACGGCGCGCCGGGCGAGGCGGGCGACCTGGACGCGGGCGACGACGTATGCCGCGAGCACGAGGGTGACGCCGGCGAGCCACACGACCAGCAGGATCTCAGGCAGCGACCAGGAAGCCCCGGTCGCCGGCGCTGCCGAGATCTGCGCCCGCTCGCCACCCGCAACCGCTGCGCTCGTGGGAGCCACGACGGTGCGCGACCGGTCGTTCGCGCGGTTCGCCGGAACGGCGGCGTTCGTCGTCTCGAGCTGAGCGGCAGGCTGCGGGATGGGCAGGACATGCCATGCCGGGCCGATCCGCTGGACGATCGGGAGCGCCAGGATGCCGCCCAGCGCCAGCGCCCAGATGAGGTGCCGCGTGGCGGCAGCGGCGCGACGCCAGACAATCCGCACGGCGAGCGCCAGCACGATGAGCAGCGTCGCCTTGATCAGGATGTCGAGCACGGGATTCGACATGTCAGCGCCCCTCTTTCTTGGCCTGCGCGACGAGTGCCGCCAGGCGTTTCAACTCGGTCTGATCCAACGGGGTGTCGGAGAGATCGAGCAGCGCGGCAGCGGCCGCGGCGCTCGATCCGTCGAAAAAGGTGTTCACGATCTGCCGCAACGCCGATTCGCGTGCGCGCTCGCGCGTCACCGTCGGAACGTAGACATACCGGGGGCCGTCGACTTCGTGCTTCAGATGCCCCTTCGTTTCGAGGACGCGCAGCAGCGCCCGCACGGTGGAGTAGCTCGGCGAGTCCGGAAGGCCGGCGTGGACGTCCCCGACGCTGGCCCGGCCGAGGCGGTAGACGAGATCCATGATCTGGCGTTCGCGGCGGGCGAGCGCGGGTCGGGCGGTGGCGCGCATGTGCGGCTCGGGTCGGGTTAAGGTGCTAAAATTCTAGCATGATGCTAAAAAACTAGCAACCCCGATCAAACCCCGATTCAGGGAGGGGTGGCCGCCTCGGCCCGCTGCAGCAAATCGGCGAACTGCCGCAGCTCCGGCGTCGCCAGGTCGGACACCACCCACCAGGTGTACTGCGGCCCGACCCAATGCAGCATGTGATAGCCCTGGCGCGTGAGCGACGACGGGCCCGCCCTGGGCCCCGACCCCGTCGGCCACAGCAGCACGTCGATCATGTGCTGGCGCCGGCCGTACACGAGCGCGGCCACCGGCCGCCCGCCGACGTAATCGAGCCGCCCGCCGATCAGAGGAAACCCGGCGCCCGCGAAATCGGACACGGCCGGTGAGTAGTCGAGCCGGCCGTTGAACCACGGCTTCACCGTGTGCTGGTCGGTCGACGCGACGTCGGTGAGATGACCGGGCTGCAGCGCGCGCACGTGGCTCGCGAGCACCTGGTCGGCGAGTTCTCGCCCGGCTCTCACGGGCCCGTTGATCTGCACGATACCGCCGATCACAGCTACGAGCACGGCCGCGGCCGCCAGCCAGTGCCACGCCACGGGACGACGCGACCCGGCCCCCGCCGTCTCGAGCCGGGCGCGCACCGCCGCGCGCAACCGGTCGGGAGCGGCGAGGGGCGGCGCGTGCTGCTCGAGCGCGGTGCGCAGCGCCAGCACGCGCTCGTGCGCCGCCCGGCAGGTGGGGCAGGAGCGCAAGTGCTCCTCTACATCGCGCGCTTCCGCCTCGACCAGCTCCCCATCGGCGAGCGCGCCGATCCGTTGCTCCAGGTCCGCGCAGCGCATCGTCACTCCCTTCCCGCCAGGGCGCCGAGCAGCTGCTCGAGCCTGGCCCGCGCCCGCGACAGGC
>CAZXKN010000090.1:0-6376 GCA_964641815.1 uncultured Gemmatimonadaceae bacterium
GCCGAGGCCGGTCGCCAGGACGCGCAGCGATTGCTCGTTCACCTGCGTCACGCCGATCTGGATCGGCGTATCCTGGCGCGAGGCCTGGTTTACGACCCCGGGCGGCGGGGTGTAGCCCAGATCGCGGTTCTGCGTGCTCACGACCGATGCCGTGACGCTGCCGAGGCCCGTTCCGTGGTCGCCGCCCAGTCCACCGATGGTGGTGTCGGCGCGCTTCAGCCACGTCGCACCGACGAGCTGCACGCGTGAGAGACCAAAGAAGATCTGAGGATCAGGCTGGCTGTGGTCCGCTTCCTGCGCGAGGATCGTGATGCGCAGCGCCTGGACCTGCCGCAGGTTGGGCGTACCCACCTGCAGCGTGTCGGTGTGGAACGGGATGCGATACAGCCGCCACCCCGACGCCCCGCCGCCTGCGGCCGGCGTAGCGTTCACCATGCCGCCATCGCGAACGTAGAACTGGTCGTCGCCGATCGGGAAGACGTAGCGGACGAAGTCCTCGCGCGTCTTGGCGCCGACCGCCACGTCGAGCTGGCCGTCCCCGTCCTGATCTTCGGTGTCGATGGCGCCGTTGTGGCGGCCGCAGCGCGAGCGCGGGTCGCCGAAGAAGCGGCTCACGATCTGGCCGTTCACCGTCGCATTGCACAGCGCCAGCGTGTCGATCAGCGAGTCGTGTCCCGGGGTCGCGTCCCAGATCCCGTCGGTGATGCGGTCGGTCAGGATCCCTTCGTCGTTGGTCGCCGCGTTCCAGGAGTGCGTGACCGGATCGCGCTCCGAGTCGAGGCGGCCGCGTCCCGCGACGCGCACGCCGCTGTAGGTCGTGTCGCCGTTCACGACGGTCAGCGTCTCAGGGACGAACGCCAAAGCATCCTCGAACACCGATCCGAAGTCGAACAGGATCGCCGCTCCGTTCGCCTTCGCCGTCCGCTTGTTGTCCTCCCACACCCAGAACTCCAGGTACTCGACGCGCGACAGGTCCACACCCGTCGCGGAAAGCGTCTGCGTGATGGAGCGCCAGCGCGTAGCGGTGCGGGCGTTGTTGCCGGAGCCGGGGCGCCGCCAGTTCGGGATCCCGGTGTTGCTGTTCGCGAGCCCCATCATCGTATCGGGCTTGAGCATCAGCCACAGCGCGGGCTCCGCCGACTGCGCCTGGCCCACCAGCACGATCGTCGGGTCGATGTCGCGCGCGAAGAACTGCACCGGATTGCCCTTCTGGTCGAGCGGCAGCGACTGCCAGGTGAGCGGCACGGCGTCCAGCGTGTCGAATCCCGCGAGCCCGATGCCGAACGCCGTCGCCCCGCGGCTCGAGCTCGGCACGCTGCCCCAGTGCCAGGCGTTTTCGTCGAGCGCGATGAAACGCCCCGCCGTGCCTTCGAATTCCTCGATGTAGGCCTGGCCCAGCGGGTTGGGACGCGGCTGCGACAGCGCGACCTCGCCGGCGATGGTCAGGAACGAGGGCGCGTCGCTCTTCGTGCCCGGCAACAGCCGCACCGCCTGGGTCAGCCATCCCGGCTGGAAGTGCAGGTTGGTGTTGATGCCGCCGATGAAACTCGACGCCGGCTCGAAGCCGAGCTGCGGCCGGGTGAAGATCGTCTGCTGCTTCTGGAACAGCCCCGTCAGGTACACCTGCCCCACGGTCCCCAGATCGTACTTCGCCGCCATCCCGTAGATCGACGTGGGCGCGGTCGTGAAGGTGGCGCGCTCTTCGAACTGCGCGCGGATCGTCGCGGCGCCCGTGGTAAAGAGGGAGTCGGGGTGCTTGAAGGTGACGAGCCCGACGGTGTAGTCGATGCTGTAGTCGACGTCGCGGGTGAGCAGCGTGTTGCCGAGGTACAGCTTCTCGCTGCCTTCGCGGATCTGGAAGCTCGACAGCGACAGCGTCCCCTTGTCGGCCGCGGCGGAGGCGTCGCCGTGCAGCGTGAGCGTGAAGATGGACGGCGGCCCCTGCACCGCGAGCAGCGCGCGCGGCGTGCGGTACAGCGAGTCGTTGCGCTCGGCGCTGACCAGTTTCGTGGGATCGGCGAAGGGGCGCAGGTTGGGGAAGACGACGAAGTAGTCGCGCAGCGGCCCCGCGAAGTCGCGCTCCCGCGGGAACAAGCGGTTGTACTGATCGAACGTGTTGGCGTCGGAGCTGAGCGCAATCCCCAGCAGCGCGAGGTACGTCTCGGTCGATCCTTCGGGGCGCTCGCGCTGGTTCACCGACAGCCCCAAGGCCACGCTGCTGCGCGACAGCTCCTGCCCGCCGATACGGTACGCGGAGCGTATCTCGAACCGGAACGCGGGCGACGCGGCGGTGACGCCGGGCCGCGGATCGTACACCAGCCGCAGCGTGTCGACGTGCGTCGTATCGGTGTTGGCGTGCACCGGGAACGTACCGACGCAGCGGCTGCCCGGCACGCATTCCACCTGGCCCCGCGGCAGGTACGAGACGGCGAGGAAGTCGCTCGGGTCGAGCCGCGTCGTGAGCGTGAACCAGGTGTTGCTCGGGTCAACGTAATAGTCCTTGCCGAGCTGCAGCAGCTCCCACTGAAACGGGCCGGCGCGCTCGCCCGAGCAATCGACCGCGGCGACACCGGGACCGCACGCTACCGCCTTGATGCCGCCGATGTTCAGGTTGGTCGAGGTGCCCGGGCTCAGGGCGCGGTAGCGGTACACCTGGATCGCCTGCACCTGCAGCGAATCGGGGAGCAGGGGCGGCAGGTTGAGGATGTCGACTGCCGGGAAGCCGGGGATCGCCGCCGGGTCGACGGCGAAGAAGAACCGGCCCTGCTCGTAGTCGAGGTCGCGGAACTGGCGGTCGAGCGGCTGCGTCGTGGTCTCGCCCACGTTGTAGGTGCGGTCGCGCACCACGTTGCCCTTCTGCTGCGCGTAGATGCCGCGCAGCTCGAGGGGCCCGAACTGCGTAATCGCCTGCACGCCGAAGTTGTTGGCGGGGACGGCGGCGCTGATGAAGCGGCTGCCGGGCGCCTGAAACGACACGTTGCCCGCTTCCACGCGGCGCAGGATCTCGTCCTCGAGTCCTTCGTACCAGACCTGCAGGTTGTTGTTGGCGTCGAACTCGCGCTGGCTGTCGAAGTCGACGTTCACGTGCAGCCGCTGGCCCACGACGCCGCCGGAGCGGATCGAGTACTGCGGCGTCGGCGTGATCGTGGGGAAACCGACGCTGCACCCCGACACCGCCTGCTGCCGCTCGAGGGCGTTGCACTTGAGGTTGCGGAACTGGTCCGCCTTGAGCTCGAAGCGGAGACTGAGATCCATGCCGAGGCTCGCGAACTGCCCCAGCACGCCGGTGGCGCCGGCGGCGCGAAACACCGCCGGCCCCTGCTGTCCGGCGGGGGCCGCCGCTCCCGCCAGCGCGGGCGGCGCGAACGACGGCGGCGGATGCGCGACATCGACAGCCGGCAGGGCGTCCTGCACGCGTTGCGCCCAGGCGTTGGCCACGGCCGTGGCACCGATGCGCAGTCCCAGCCGCCCGCCGGGCGCGAGCGCCGGGGCGTAGGCGACCCCGACCGACGGATAGCGATAGCTCAGCCGGAACGACGGAGCCGAATCACCGGCCGTAGCCTGCGCCCGAGCTTGAGGGACGAGCAGCGGAAGGGTGAGAACGGCCAACGAGGCGGGGCGCCACATCCCTTGTAGCAGCTTGGAGTTCCGAATATACTGCGCGAACCACACGTGCGCATCCTCAGCCGCTACCTGCTGCGCCAGCACCTCGCCCCGCTTGGCTTCGCACTCTCGGCGCTCACCGCGCTGATGGTCTTGAATCAGATCGCGAAACAGCTCGGCAATCTGGTCGGCAAGGGACTGGCGACCAGCGTCATCGTCGAAGTGTTCGTGTTGTCGATTCCGTTCATCGTGGCGATGACGCTGCCCATGGCGGTGCTGGTCGCCGTGCTGCACACGATGAGCCGACTCGCCGCCGATTCCGAGATCACCGCCATGACGGCGAACGGCATCAGCGTGGGCCGCATCGCGCGGCCGGTGCTCCTCGGAGCGGCGGCCGTGACCGTGCTCGCGTTTCTGTGGAACGACCAGGTCCTGCCGCGCTCCAATCACCGGCTGCGCACGCTCCTCGTGGATATCCAGCGCAAGAAGCCGTCCCTCGCTCTCAAGGAGCAGGTGATCAACGAGGTGGTGCCGGGCCAGTTCTTTCTGCGGGCGGCGCGCATCGACCCGGCAACCAACCGGCTGCGTGACGTGACCATCTATGATCTGGGCGATGCCGGGCGCCGCCGCATCATCACGGCCGACAGCGGGCAAATGGCTTATACCCCCGGCCAGACCGATTTGTACCTCACGCTCGAGGACGGCGACATCCAGGAAGTACGCCGCGCGGCGGACGACCAGTTCAATCGCACCTTTTTTCACACCAATCACGTCCGCGTTCGCAACGTCTCCAATCAGTTCGTGAAAACGGACGAGGACACCTATCGCTCGGACCGCGAGATGTCGATCTGCCAGATGGAGCAGGTCGTGGCCGCGGCCCAGAGTGACGCGCGGGCCGCGCATCTCGAGGCGAACTCCACCGTCGAGCACGACCTGCGGCGCCTCGCCGGCCTCAACGCCGGCCCGGTGCAGATCTTCTCGGCCACCGATTCGACACCGGGAGGCTATTGCCGCCTGATCGGCCGCCTCGGGCGCTGGCTGCAGCCGGATTCGGCCCAGGCGCAGGGCGTCCCCCGTCCCGGCGCCGACGTCCCGCCGCCGCGCGCGCAGACCCCCGTCGTCCAGCCGCCGGTGTCGAATCCCTACGCCCATCAGCCGCTCGTCACGGCGGGCGGCACCGCCAGCGAAGATGAGCGCATCGACGGTGCCCGCCGCCGCGAGGCGATTTATCAGGTCGAGATCCAGAAGAAGTTCACCATCGCCGTCGCCTGCTTCGTCTTCGGCCTGCTCGGCGTGCCGGTGGCGCTGCGCTTTCCGCGCGGCGGCGCGGGGCTCGTGTTCGCCGTCAGCGTCGTGGTGTTCGCGATCTACTATATCGGGCTGATCGTCGGCGAAGACGTCGGCGACCGGCTGATTCTGTCTCCCTTCATGTCGATGTGGGGTCCGAACCTGATCTTCGGGACGCTCGGCCTGATCGGGATGTGGGTGATGCGGCGCGCGTCACCGACGGCGCGGGGCGGCGATTGGGCCGATGTGAAAGAGGCGCTGGTGGGGCTGGTGCGGAAACCGATGGCCGTGTTTCATAAGGGCGGAAGAGGGCGGACAAAGGTTCGTCCGTCTTCGTCCGCCCTCTAGTCCATGCGTACCCTCGACCGCTACGTGCTGCGCCAGTGGCTGATCGTGTTCGCCGTCGTGATGCTCGGGTTTCCTCTGCTCGTCATCGTCATCGACCTGACCGACAAGTTCGACCGCTACCTGATGCGCGGCCTGACGAAAGGCCACGTGGCGCTGGCATACCTGTACGGCATGCCCGACACCATGTTCCTCGTGCTCCCCGCCGCCGTCCTGTTCGCCACCGTCTTCACCGTGGGGCCGATGGGACGCCACTCGGAGCTCACCGCCGCCAAGGCGTCCGGCATTTCGTTTCACCGTCTGGTGCGGCCGATCTTCGTCGCCGCCGTCCTGTCGTGTGTGTTCGGCATCGGCCTGAGCGAGCTGGTGCCGATCGGTGCGGCGCGCAAAGCCGAGCTCCTGGGCGAGAAGGCGGTGCGCAGCACTGGATCGCGCGTCAACTTCGTCTACCGCGCCGACGGCGGATGGGTGTACGCCGTACGGACGCTGGAGATCGCGAAGCGTGAGATGACCGATCTCGTGATGGAGCGCGTCGGCACCGGCATCGACTACCCGACGATCGTCGTGACGGCCGAGCGCGCCCGCTACCGGCGCATGGCGGGGTGGACGCTGCAGAACGGCAGCGTGCGCTACCTCATCGGCCCCGGCATGGAGCGCGCCTTCGACTTCCACACGCTGAGCACGCGCACGCTGGTGGAGACGCCCGAGGATCTCCTGGCCGAGCCGAAAGCCCCCGAGGAAATGCGCTACGCCGAGCTGGGACGCTACATCGACGCCCTGGCCCGTTCCGGGTCGGACACGCGCAAGCTCGCGGTGGACCGGGCGCTGAAGATCGCGATTCCCTTCACCTGCATCATCATCGCGCTGTTCGGCGCGCCGCTCTCCGTCACCAACCCGCGCGCCGGCGTGGCGTGGGGGCTGGCGGTCAGCCTCGCGACCACCTTCCTCTTTCTGCTGCTGATGCAGCTGTCACGCGCCGTGGGTGGCGGCGGACTCCTGCCGCCGACGTTCGCCGCGTGGCTGCCCAATATCCTGGCGGCCGGGGGCGCGGCGTGGCTGCTGCGCCGTGTGCAGACGTGAACGCAGCACGACAGCGACGGATTCGAGGCAGATTCGTGACTTGACGGCCTCCCGTACCGGG
>CAZXKN010000091.1:0-23661 GCA_964641815.1 uncultured Gemmatimonadaceae bacterium
GTCGCAGGCCAACGCGAGCTTCAGCTCCTCCGGCGTGTGATCCATCAGGAATCGAAACACTTCGTCGTGACCGAATTCGCGGGCCACGCTGTGCGGCGTTGCCAGCTGTCCCAGCGTCCAGATGTAGATGCAGCCGCCGGCACGCGGATCGCGTTTGGGGAACCACTCATCGGCGACGAACATGCGGATGCACCGCGGATCCGCCTCGAGGTGCCGGCGCACGAGCGCCAGGTCGCCGAGCGCCGCGGCCATCAGGATGTCGCTGGAGCAGCTGCGGGAGACGAGGTAGCGGGCGACCTCCTGGCGGTCGCGGATCATGTACTGGGCCGGTGTCGACTCGTGGTCGACGTCGCGCGCGTCGATGTCGGCGCCGTGGTCCAGCAGCCATGCGGCGACTTCGATCGTCTGGGCCACGTGCAGCGGTGTCTGCCCGTCGCCGCCGCGCGCGTGCACCAGCGCCGGTTCGTCGCGCACCAGCCGCTCGAGCACGTCCATCATGCCGAGCTTCGCCGCAGCGAGGACGTCCACTCGGGCGCCGCGCTCGATCAGGAACGGCGCCATGCCGCGGTCGTCGTCCAGCACGCCGAAGCCGCCCGCCCACCAGTGGCTCTTCTGGTTGATGTCGGCCCCGGCCTGGATCAGAGCGTCGATCATGTCGCGATTGGTGAAGGGCACAGCGGCGAGCAGCGGCGTCGCGCCGAAATACAGGCCGGGCATCGTGTCGTTGAGCTTCGCCTTGAGCTCGGGGTAGCGCGCGAGCACGTCGCGAACCAGCCCAGCGTCGTTGGCGTGGATCGCCGCCACCAGCTCCGCCGGCGGATCGGCACCGATCGCTTCCACGTGCGCCTTCAGCTTCGCCCAGCTCGCAAAGCCGTAGTCGCGGGCCAGGGCGAGCTGGGCGTCGGCGAGCTGCGGCTCGGCCGGAACCGCCCGGGACACCAGTGCGCGGAATCGCTCGCGCGCCTGAGGGTTCCCGCTCGCGAGCTGCTCGTGCAGGACTTTGGCCTGCTTCTTCAGGTGCTCGAGACTGGGATGCGGGGGTACGCGGCGAGTCATACACTCCTCCCTTCAGGGACGCCCATGTCCGCACACGGGGCAGAAGAGAGGTCGAGTTGGAACTGCGTTCAGCGCAGGTGGGATAGTCCCTTCCCGCGGACGGGATGCACCCTGCGGTGCGAACAGGAGTCTAGAGCCCGTCCCCGGGGATGACAAGGAACCCGTTGAAACCCGGTGGGAGCGCGTCCGTACGGTCAACACTCCTCACCATATGCGCATGGACGACGAAGCCGTGTTCTTTACTGTTTTCGGTGCCGCGCTGGCCGGCGCCGTACTGTTCGGCGCCGCATGGTGGCGGGCGCGCACTCGTTTGAACCAGCTGGAAGACCGGCTGGCGTCCACGCTCGGCTCCCGTGAGAGCGGTGACTCGAGCGACGTGCAGGACCGCATCACCGAACTCGCCCAACGCGTTGCCCAGCTCGGTCGCGGCCAGGAATTCGTGCAGCAGCTGCTCTCCGGGAAACGGCGACTCCCCCACCTGGGGCACTCCGCCGATTCCACGCCTTCCTGACGAACTCCCCTTGCCCCACGTGGGGCGGCTTCTTACTTTGCGTTCAGTAGTCGTGCGACACCCAATTCCTGAGGGTTTTTTCTCGACCATGTACTCGCACACCGCTCTTCCTCGCGCGCCTCGGTGGGCCCGGATGTTCGCCATCCGGACCGCCCTGATCGTGCCGATCGGTGGGCGCTTTGCGTCCGCCCCGGACCAGTCGAGGAGACGAGTACCCTAGAAGTCCGCGATTCCATTGTGTGATCCGGCCTTTCGGGTGCTCCGCGAGAACCCGAAAGGCCGTTTCGTTTGCCATAACTCCTGAGGATCACGCAGATGGAAACCCAGGTTCAGCAGCACAACAGAGCGATCGTCGAGCGCTACCTCGAGCAGCCGACCCGGCTCCCGGCAGAGTTGCGCCGGCAGGTCGAGGCACTGTGGGACGGCGCGCCGGTCCAGCTCTACGCGCTCGCCGATCTCGATCACACCCATCAGCTGTCGGAGACGTGGGTGCTGCTCGGTCCCACGCATCTCGCCACTGCGCGCCGCTCGGGTGGACGGTGGGAGGTCGAGAGCGTCTGGCGCTCCCGGGTGCAGGCGGTGGTCGAGGCCCCCGGGCTATCGGCTACGGCGTTGACGGTGCTGGGGCGTCCCGGCGATCCGGCACTCGTCGTGGCGCGCTACAGCCATCGCCAGCGGCGCGCCTTCGAGAATCTGAAGTTCGTCCTCGAGGAAGCGCTCGAGGGGCGCCGGGTCACCCCATCGGACAGCGATGGAGAGTATGCCGATGCCGTCGCGCGTCCGGTACGCGACGCCCAGGCTCTCGTGGCGGGGCAAGGAGTGGCGGTGATCCGCCGCCTGCTCGGCTACCTGCTGCCGTACCGGCGCCGGCTCGGCGTCGGCATGGCGGCGGCCGCCGTCATCACGCTCGTGAGCCTCGTGCCGCCGTACCTCGCGGGGTACCTGATCGACCGCGTGATCCGTCCGGCGCAGGAGGGGATCGTCCCGGCGGCGCGGGCGGGAATGATCGCCACGATCGCGATCGCGGCGATGGCGCTCGTGTACCTGATCAAGTCGGCGGCGGCGATCGTGCGCCTCCGGCTGATGGCGATTCTCGGGGAATGGGTCGCGCGCGATCTGCGGGCCGAGCTGTACGAGCACATTCAGCGGCTCAGCCTCTCGTTCTTCTCGCGCAAGAAGACGGGGAGCCTGATCACGCGCGTGTCGTCGGACACCGACCGGCTGTGGGACTTCGTGGCGTTCGGCGTAGTCGACGTGTCGCTCTCAGTGGTGATGCTCGCGGGATTGTCGGCGGTGCTGCTGACGCTCGACTGGCGGCTCGGGCTCGTGATGACGCTGCCGGTGCCGGTGCTGTGCTGGCTCATCTACCGGCACGGCGAAGCGTTGAACCGGCGCTTCCTGCGCGCGTGGCGCAAGTGGTCGCGCATGACCGACGTGCTCTCGGACACGATCCCCGGGATCCGTGTGGTGAAAGCATTCAATCAGGAAGAGCGTGAGATCGAGCGCTTCGCGACGCGCAGCGACGACGTGACGGAGGAAGTGAACCACCTGCACCGGGTGTGGACCACGTTCTGGCCGCTGTTGACGCTGGCGGTGCAGGTGACGACGGTGCTCGTGTGGGTGATCGCCGTGCCGCGGCTGCTGGGGCACGGAACGGCCTTGTCGACCGGGACGTTCATTTCGTTTCTGTTGTACACGACGATGTTCGTCGCTCCGATCGAGGTGATCGGGCAGATCGCCCGGACCATGAATCGCGCCACCACCTCGGCGCACCGGATCTTCGAGGTGATGGACACCGAGCCCGAAGTGCAGGACGGCGTGCGGCCGGTGCGGCTCGAGCCGGTGCGCGGCCGTGTCACGTTCGATCGCGTGACGTTCGCCTACGACGGCGTGCGCCAGGTACTCAAGGGCGTGTCGTTCGACGTCCTCCCCGGGGAGCTGATCGGCCTCGTGGGATCGTCGGGCGGCGGGAAGAGCACGATCGTGAACCTGATCGCGCGCTTCTACGACGTCACGGGCGGCGCGGTGCGCGTCGACGACGTGGACATCCGGGAGCTCGAGACGGGGCACTACCGGCGCCAGATCGGGATGGTGCTCCAGGATCCGTACCTGTTCCACGGGACGGTGCTGGAGAACATCCGCTACGGTCTGCCCGAGGCGTCGCTCGGCGACGTGATCGCGGCTGCGCAGGCGGCGAACGCGCACGACTTTGTGTGCAAGCTACCGCACGGATACGACACCGTCGTGGGAGAGCGGGGACATACCCTCTCGGGCGGGGAGCGCCAGCGCGTGTCGATCGCGCGGGCGATTCTGCACGATCCGCGGATTCTCATCCTCGACGAGGCGACGTCGAGCGTGGATACGGAAACCGAGCGGGAGATCCAGCAGGCGCTGGACCGCCTCATCGCCGGACGGACGGTGTTCGCCATCGCGCACCGGCTGTCGACGCTGCGCCGCGCCGCCCGCCTGTTCGTCATCGAGGACGGGCGGCTGGTGGAGTCGGGGACGCATCGCGAGCTGCTGGCGCGGCACGATGGGCGGTATCGGAGGTTGCACGAGATGCAGCTGCAATTGGCGTGAGGCGTTGTCGGTCGTCGGTTCTCGGTTGTCGGTACAGGCATGACTCCCGCCCTTACCGATGACCGAAAACCGATAACGCATTTCCAAGGAGGACAGATGCAGGTGACAATGGTCCGGAAGCAGGAGAGGAGCTCCAGCACGCAGCTCCGTCTCGCGCGCCGCGCGGACGGCCAGCTGTGGGCCACCCGCGGTGCGGAGGAGCGCGTCGTGCGGGTGCGGCGGGCGTTCCCCTGGTCCGAGCCGGGACGGTTCGTTTCGCTGCGCGATGCCGGCGACCGCGAGTTTGCACTGGTCGCCGAGCCGCAGGCGTTGGACGTCGAGTCGCGGGCGGCGCTGGAGGCGGCACTCGAAGCGGCCGGGTTCGTGTTCGTGGTCACCGCCGTCACGGCGATCGAGGAAGAAGTGGAGATCCGCACCTGGCGCGTCGCAACGCGGCAGGGCGCTCGCACGTTCCAGACCCGGCTCGACGAGTGGCCGCGCCCCCTGCCGGGCGGTGGGCTGTTGATCCGGGACGTGGCGGGCGATTTGTACCGGATCGACGATCTGGCCGTTCTCGACGCGAAGAGCCTCGAGCTGCTCTGGGCGTTCGTGGACTGAGGGTGGCTAGTGGCTGGTGGTACGTGGCTGGTACCTTTCTAGCCACTCGCCACCAGCCACTTACCACTATGCACATCATTCGCTCGCTTGGTCTCACCGCCCTGCTTGTTGCAGCATGGCTTCCCTCTGCGGCGGGACAGACGACAGAGTACCGTTCTCCCGCCGGGGTCACCTACGTCGCACATCCCGATACCGGCGGGGTCGTGCGCGCCGAGTCGGCGTTGGCGGCGGCGCCGCAGGACGTGCACCGCATCATCCAGCTGGGACTCGCCCAATCGGCGATTTGGCGCTTCCGCGAAGCGGTCGCCACCTTCAGCCGTGGCATCGCGATCGCACCAGACTCCGGCATCCTCTACCGCTGGCGCGGGCACCGCTACCTCTCGGTGCGCCAGTTGGACAGCGCGCGTGCCGATCTCGAGCACGGCCTCCAGCTCGATTCGACGCTGTACGGCTGCTGGTACCACCTCGGCATCGTGAAGTACGTGAGCGGAGATTTCGCGGGCGCCGCGGCGGCGTTCGCGCGCGCGCTGCCGCTGGCGCCGGATTCAGGTGAGCGCGCGGGCTCGATCGACTGGTCCTGGATGTCCCTGATGCGGGCCGGGCGCCGTGCCGAGGCTCAGGCCGTGCTCGACCGCAACAGCGCCGGTCCTCGGGGCGGCAATTTCTACGACGTGCGGCTGCGCCTCTATCGGGGGCAAATCGGTCCGGACCAGGTCGTCACGCCGGCCGACACTGCGGACATCGCGCTCGCCACGTTGAGCTACGGTCTCGGCAACTGGTTGCTGCTGCGCGGCGACACGGCGACCGCGAAACAATGGTTCGAGCGGTCGGTGCGCTCGGGCGGCTGGCCGGCGTTTGGATTCATCGCGGCGGAGGCAGAGCTGAAACGATTGAAGTGACGAGTGGCGGGTGGCGAGTGGTTGGTGAAGCCCCTCACCACACGCCACCACCCACGCGGCACTAGGGAGTCGTTTTCACCGACCATCCGTTGTTCGATCGGTCCACATCCGGCGCGACGCCTCGCGGATCAACTTCGATCTTCACGGGTCGCGCCGATGTGGACGTCACCGTCGCCCAGACAGTGCGCGAGCCGCGCAACCAGGCCTCGACGGGGAGTTTCACCGTGCGGGTGGAGCTGTCCGCGCCGCTGAGCCGCAGCTCGACCGGTGCCACCATCTCGAGCCGACTCGACAGGAACACGCGCGTCAGCGTCTGCGTCCCCGAGTCCCGCTGCACCACCGAATCGATCGCCTGGTCCAGGTGATCCGACCGCAGGAACCAGGATCGCCAGAACCACGACAGATCCTCGCCCAGCGCATTGTCCATGGTGCGGAAGAAGTCGGCCGGCTGCGGATGCTTGTACACCCAGCGCCGCACGTACTCGCGGAAGGCATCGTCGAATGCGTTCGAGTCCACGACCTCCTCGCGCAGGTAGTGCAGCGCCACCGCCGGCTTCCCGTAGGCATTCCACCCGCTCATCAGGCCGTTCGGTGAGCGGTCCTGCGACTCCATGATCGGCGACTCGACACCGCGATAGTTCTGCAGGAACGCCTGATACGCGCGCATCGAGCCGAATTCGAGCGTCTGAATCCGGACCGTATCGGTGGGATAGCGGGATCGGAAGCTGAACCAGTCGATGAAGGTGTTGAACCCTTCGTCCATCCACGGATAGCGTCGCTCGTCCGAGCCGACCATCATCGGAAACCACTCGTGACCGTGCTCGTGGGCCAGCGTGTAGTACAGCTCTTTCTCGTTTTCGGCGTTGTCGAAGGTGATCATCGGGTATTCCATCCCGCCCACCGGTCCCTCGACGCTGATCGCCGTCGGCCACGGGTAGTGGAACCACCGCGAATGAATCATCACCGCATGGCGGTTCATGTCCGCCGCGGTCTTCCAGATGTCGGCGACCGTGGGCGGGTAGAACGCCTGCATGAGAATGCCGTCCCAGCTCGTCGCGTCCCAGAGAAAATTCGGCGCTGTCCCCCAGGCGAAGTCGCGTACATTGCTGGCGGTGAAGTGCCACGTGCGCGTGGCCCCGGCGCGGGGCGGCATGAGCGCCGGCGTGCCCACCTCGTTCGCGGCGATGATGTGGACGATCGTGTCGGCGTGCTGTGCCGCTGCGAGCCGCGCACGGATCGTGGCCGGCAATACCTCGAGCGGATTGCGCAGCGTACCGGTCGCGGCGAGCGTGTACCCCGCCGGCGCCGTCAGCGTCACGTCGAAATCGCCGTACTCGAGATAGAACTCGCTCGAGCCGATGTATTGATCGGTGTTCCAGCCGCGCGCGTCGTCGTACACGGCGAGCCGCGGGTACCACTGAGCCACCTGGTACAGCCAACCGGTCGTGAAATGCTCCCGTCCCGTTCGGCCGCGCAGTGGAATCTGATGATGCCACGCGACGGCGAACGAGAGGACGCCATGCGGCGGCAGTGGCCGGTCGAGGTCCACCCGCATCATCGTGCTGTTGACGCGCCAGGTGAGCGGGACGGCGGCCGGGTGCGCGCCGGCGGCGGCCGCTCGCTGCGCGGTGACGCGCTCGATGGTCGCTCCGGCGCGAAATCCCGGCTCCTGTCGCGCGCGCGGATTGGCGAGCGTGGCGAACCGCGAGTCGGGCGAGCCGGCGTTCATGTCGAGCTGCAGCCAGATGAACCGCAAGGTGTCCGGGGAGTTGTTGCTGTAGCGGATCGTCTCCTCGCCCGTGATCGTGTGCGTTGCCGTATCGAGCGACGCGCGGATCGTGTAGTCGGCCCGCTGCTGCCAGTACGCCGGTCCCGGGAGCCCCGACGCACCGCGGAACTCGTTGGGCGTGGGCAGCTCCAGCGGACGGAAGGGGGAGGTGTCGGGAACACCAGCCGCGGGATGCTGGGCGTGCGCCGCCGTAGCGGCGCCGACGATGATGGCGCAGGCGAGTCGGTATGAGGTGATCATGCTGCCAAGAATGACCCACGACGGCGGCGCTCGCAACACACCGGGATTCTTCCTGTCACAATCCATACGATCGAGTAGTTTCTCCTCCCTCTCTCGCCGTGGAGCTGCCTGTGCGCCGGGCCGTCGCATCCGTCACGATTCTCCTGCTGCAGATCGTCGCTCCGGTCATCGGATCAGCGCACCAGGGCCCCGATACCGTCTCCGCCCGCCTGATCCGCGAGGCCACGACCGATCCGCATTTTCTCCCGGCATCGGTGGCTACGCTGCCATCATCCGCCAGCGTTCCGTCTCCGCTCAAATACTTCGGCACGATCGCCGGCGCGCCGGGGGTGATGCACCACGCCGCCGAGATCTACGGCTACTTCCGGGCGCTCGCGCGGGTGACGCCCCGCGTCCGCGTGGAGACGATCGGCAAGACCGAAGAGGGACGGGAGATCATCCTCGTCTCCATCGCCGATTCTGCGGTGCTGGCGGGAAGCGCGGGATACCGCGCCGCCCTCGCCCGGCTCGCCGATCCGCGTACCACGCCGCCCGGCGCGCTCGACTCGGTGCTCGCCGCCGCGAAGCCCGTCTACTACTTGAACGGCGGCCTGCATTCGACCGAGATGAACAGCCCCGAGATGCTGCTCGAGCTGGCCTATCGTCTGGCCGTGAGTGACGAGCCGGCGATCCGCACCATCCGGGGGTCGGTGATCACGCTGATCAACCCCGTGAGTGAGCCCGACGGGCGTGACCGCCAGGTGGACTGGTACCTGCATTACACCAAGAGCCACCCGACAGCGGACGACGGGTTCCCGCGCTCGAGCCCGTTCTGGGGCGACTACGCCTTCCACGACAACAACCGCGACGGACTGCAGCTCGCCCTCGCGCTGACGCGGGCGATCTACAAGGTCTACTACGACTGGCATCCGATCGTGATGCACGACCTGCACGAGTCGATCCCGCTGCTGCACGTCTCCACGGGGACGGGTCCCTACAACGAGCACACCGATCCCATCGCCATCGGCGAATGGGCGACGCTCGCGAACAACGACATCACCGCACTCGAAGCACAGGGGTTGCCCGGCGTGTGGACGTGGGGCTTCTACGACGGCTGGTGGCCCGGCTATGCGCTGTGGATCGCGACCAATCACAACGCGATCGGGCGGTTCTACGAGACCTTCGGCAACGCCGGCGCCAACACCTACGTGCGCGATCTCTCCGACGACAGCTACGCCGGGGACTCGGTGACGACCCGGCAGTGGTACCGCTCGTGGCCGCCGACGAAACGGGTCCGCTGGTCCTCTCGCGACAACGTCAACTATTCCGAAGCGGGAGTTCTGGCGTCGCTCACGTTCACCAGTGTCCACGCGACCGAGCTGCTGCGCAACTTCTGGCAGAAGGGCGTCAACAGCATGGCGCGGGGGCGCACCGAGAAGCCCTATGCGTACGTGATCCCGGGGTTCGCGCGCCAGCGCGACCCGGCGCGCGCGGCCTACTTGATCAATCAGCTGGAACGGCAGGCGATCGAGATCGAGCGCCGGACCAATGGCGATTCGGCGGGCGACTTCGTGATCCGCCGCAACCAGCCCTACGGCGACCTCGTCGTCAATCTGCTCGGCATTCAGCACTACCCGCAGTCGGCGAAGTACCCGCCCTACGACGACATCGCCTGGACGCTGGGCGACCTCTACGGGGTCACGGTCGTGGCGGTGAACGACACGACGGTGTTCGACTGGACCGGCCTCGAGCGCGTGCGCGACAGCGTCGCGGCGCCCGGGGCCGTCACCGGCAGTAACTCAGGGATGGCGTATCTCGTGGCCTATCGGGCGCAGACCGGCGTGGTGCCCGCCCTGTACGCCATGGCCGCCCTGGCGCCCGGCAGCCGTGCGTACGCTGCCGAGACCGCGTTCGTCGCCGGCGTCGACACCTTTCCGGCTGGCTCCGTCATCATCGAAGGCGCCGCACCGGAGACGGCCCGCATCCTGGCTCAGCGCTACGGGCTGACGATCCAGCGCGCCACCGCGGCCCCCGCCGTCGCGCGCCACCCGCTCGATCTGCCGCGCGTCGCCATTTACCACAGCTGGTATTCCACCCAGGACGCCGGCTGGGCGCGCTACACCTTCGAGCAGTACGGCATCCCCTATCGCTCCATCGACGATGGCGACCTGCGGCGCGGGGCCCTGCGGACGCGCTTCGACGTCGTCCTCGTGCCGAGCTTCGGGGGATCGCTGGCGCAGATGATCAACGGGATCGACCGCAAGTGGGGCCCGCTTCCCTATCAACGGACCGCAGACACGCCCAATCTCGGCACGCCGTTCTCATCCCCCGACATCACCGGTGGACCGGGGTTCGAAGGGATGGCGGCACTGCGCGACTTCGTCGACCAGGGCGGCACGCTGATCACGCTTGGCGCGGCGACGCAATTCGCCGCGGAAACGGGGATTGCACCGCAACTCTCTCCCCATCGCACCAGCACCCTCTTTCACCCCGGCTCGATCGTACGGGCGCGCGTGCGGCAGCGCCGCTCGCCCATCCTCTATGGCTATGGCGACGTGACGACGCTGTTTCGCGGCAACGGACCGCTGTACGACGTGGCCAACCGTGACACGGGCCTGATCGTCCTGCAGTACGGGGCGACGCGGCATGTCGAGAAGGACGAGGGGCCGATGCTCGGGATTCCGGACACCACCCCGGCGGCGGCCCCCGATACGGCCACCAGCGAGCACACGGCGCCGCACGCGGGTGGCGGGGGCGATTCGGCCTACGTGGTGTCCGGCATGGTGCGTGGGGAAAAGGAGATTCTCGGCGAGGGGGCGGTGTTCGACGTGCCGATTCGCAGGGGGCGGGTTATCGCCTTCACCTTCGACCCGCTGCACCGCTTTCTGAACCATCACGAGTTTCCACTCGTGTGGAATGCGCTGGCAAACTGGAACGACCGGCCGTGACTCCGCCGCTCAGGGGAAGATCTTCGCCCAGCGCGGAAAGCCGCGCCCCAGCACCCAGCCGACGAGGCCGCCCACTGCGCCGAAAATCGCTGCATTTACGGCGATGTTGTCGGGGCAGGTTGCGTACACCGGGGGCGAGCCCTTGAAACAGATCTTCGAGCGTGTGGCTGCGATCCCGCCGCCGGCCAGCGCGCCTGCGGCGGCGCCGAATATCAACCCACTGCGACCCTGCGTGCCGCGGACCCACAGGCGCTGGATCAACGCCGTGCGCACCGCATAGCCAGAATCGATCTGCCCGGGATAGTATGCGAGGGTCAACACCGTGTCGCGGCAGCTGACGAAGGGACCGACGACACTCGCCGCGGTCGTATCGCGGACCCGGATGAGCAGGCCCGTACGCAGCCTTGTGTTCGAGCAGATCGAGCGCGCAGCCTGGGCGCCGATCCCGCGCGGCGTGAACAGGAGAACGCCCGCGAGCAGAAAGGGAACGGATCCACGCGACGGCATCATCGTCCCGACGATACACTCTTGCTGGAGGCCGAGCAATTGACCCGCACCATCGCGGTGAGCGTCGCGGCTTTCTTCGCAATGATTCTGCCCGCAGCGGCCCAGAAGTTCGCGCCGACGGTCGCCCGTATCGACGCCGGCTCACTGAACCACGGTGATCTCTTTCGGGTGCAATTGACGCTCGGCGCCACCCTCGGTTGGCAGGTGAGTCCCCGGAACACCGTGTCCCTGCGATATCTCCGGCAAAGTCAGACGGCGGAAGGGACCGACCTCGGGAACAACGCGCGCACGTTCGTCCAGGCAAACTGGGAGCACGCGCTCGGAGTTCCCGCACCGTACCAGCGCCAGGCCCTGATTCGTTTCGGGGTAGGGGCCATGTTTCGGCCGATTCTGTCCACCGCGGCGGTGGGCAGTGCCGGTTTCATGATGCGGTATGGGTTGGCGCGTCACTGGTCGCTCCTGGCCAGCTTCGAGGACGACGCTGCCCTCCTGCCCACTGATGATGCCATTGCCTGCGATCGCTCCGGGTTTTGCGCGACCCATCACTTCGCAGGCCATTTGGAACACAACGTGGGTTTGTTCATATCCGGCGAATGGCGTCGCTGAACAAAAGCGACCCGAGCGACCGGCGACCGTTCAGGGGAAGATTCTGGCCCAGCGGGGAATGCTGCGCCCCAGGACGAGTCCGAGTAGGGCGCCACCTCCGCCGAACACGAAGGCGTCGACGACGACATTGCCGTGGCAGGTGGCGGCGACGGGCGGTGAGCCCTTGAAGCAGATCTCGGATTTCGACTGGGCCACGACGCCGCCGGCGACGGCGCCCGCGATGGCACCGGCGATCAACCCGACGCGGTGCTGATTATCGCGCGCCCACATGCGCCGGACCAGCTCGGCGCGCACGCTGCGGCTGGAGTCGCCGTGCACAAATCCGAGCGTCAGCAGAGTGTCACTGCAGCTGACGAAGGGGCCGACCACGCTGGCTCGCGTGGTGTCTTCGACGCGGATGAGGCGCCCCGTCCTGAGCTCGCGAACCGTGCACAGCGGTCGTGACGATTGCGCTGCGGCGTTTCGCGCGGTGAGCAGCGCGACACCAGCGAGCAACAGGGGAAGGGAAGTACGCAGGTCCGGCATAATCGATCGAGCTCGGGGTCTGTGGCCGCGGGAGTATAACCCGGCGCGCGCAGCGCCAGCAATGACGCCGCGACCGGTTGCGACTATTGGAGGTGCATCGCGATTCCGACCGCCACGGCGATCCCGCCGAGTGCGTAGAGCAGCAGCAAGATCGGGACGGCGAATCGCAGCCAGGCCTCGTAGCGCACCCCCGCCGCGGCGAGAATCGCCATCATCGCGCCGTTCGTTGGGGTCAGCAGCTCGCACAGGCCGGCGCCGTACTGGTAGGCGAGAATCGCCACCTGACGCGACAGGCCGAGCAGGTCCGAAAGCGGCACGAGGACCGGCATCGTCAGCACCGCCTGGCCGCTGACACTCGGCACCGGGACGTGGACGAGCGCGTGGGCGCCGATCATCCCCTCGGCGGAGAGCGCGACCGGCAGCGTGCCCAGTGGGGTGAACAGCCCGTGCACCAGCGTATCCACGATGCGCCCCTGATCGAGCACGACGTAGATCGCGCGCGCGAACCCGATGAGCAGTGCGGCGAACGTCATCGACGCGGCGCCATCGAGGAACGCCTGGGTGGTGCCGCCGAGCCCCAGTCCGGCGATCAACCCCGCCGCGACCCCCATGACGAGGAACAGCGCCGACATCTGCTCGAAATCCCAGCCGAGCTTCAGCACCCCGTAGATGAACACCGCAAAGGTGAGGACCACGAGCGGCAACACGATTCCCTGGCGCGCCGGGAGCGCGGTGGTGGCAGGAGCTGGTTGCTCGGCGGCGGCGCTGCGGGTCCGGGCGACATGTCGCAGCGTGCCCCAGATCCAGATCCCGAGCGCCGGCACCATGAACGCGACGCGGTACAGCGCGCCCGAGAGCAGCGGCAGGCCGGCGATCTTCTGTGCGATCCCGACCTGGAACGGGTCGATCGGGGAGAATGCTGCGCCGACCGCTGCGGCGCCGAGACTGATCGACACCGCCGTCAGGGCATCCATTCCGAATCCACGCGTGAGCACGAGCAGCGCGGGGAGCAGGGCGATGATCTCCTCCTGCAGGTGCTCGAGCGCGCCGGCGGTCGCAAACGCGAGCGTCACGATCGGCACGACCAGCACCGCCTTGCCGCGCAGGTGTCGGACCAGCCAGTCGACCCCCCAGCGCAGCGCCCCGGTGCGGTCGACCACGGTGAACGCGCCGCCGACCAGGAAGACGAGGAAGATCACCGCAGCGGCGTCGGCCATCCCTTTCGGGATCGCGACCATCGCGTCGAACGGACCAACCGGCGCGCGCGGCACCGCGTGATAGGTCCCCGCGACCACGACGCGGCGTCCCGTGGCAGGGTCGTCGCGCCGGTCGTACTGACCCGTGGGCACCACCCAGCTCGCGGCTGCCGCGACGAGCAGACAGCCGACGAGCAACACGAGGGGATGCGGAAAGGCGACGCGCGGCACGGCGCGAGAACCTACGACGCCGGGCGTCCTGCGCCAGGGGCGTGCCCCCGCTATGCTTCGGCCGTGGCGCGTCGATTCGTCTCGTGGCACAGCGGCGCGATCGCGCTCGCGCTGTCGTGCGGACATTCCGCCGCAGCGCCGCCGCCGCTCGTGCCGGTGTCACAGACAGCGACGCCGAGCGACGCCTGCCTGCTCGCGCCCGATTCGGTCGCGGCGCCCGCCAACATTGGCATTGCGGTCCCCGACGTCCGAGGCTTCGTCCAGCGGCAGCTGTTCGAGACGCTGGTCCGGATCGATTGTCGTGGGGCCTCCGATCCGCAGCTCGCCCAATCCTGGACCGGGGGCGACAGCGGGCGTCGTTGGACGTTCACGCTGCGTCCCGGTGCGCGCTTCTCGGACGGCGTCCCCCTGACGGCCGCCGACGTGTTCGCCGCTCTGACGCGCGATTCATCGTTGCTCGACCGCGGCACCGCCACCCTCGAGAGCGTCGATCGAGTGAGCGTGCAGTTTCCCGTCGCGTTTGCCGGAGTGCCACCGCTGTTCGCCGATCCGGCCCTGCGCGTGTCGCGCCTCGATGTGGCGAGCGGCGGACAGCTCGGCAGCGGCTCGGCGCGGGTCGACAGTTCCTCTGGTGCCGTGACGGTCACGCCGCTCGGGCCCGGCCGGCCGACGGTGACGGTGCGGTCCAGCGCCGCAGGCGACGCGCGCGATCTGCTCGACCACGGCATCGACATTCTCGTGAGCGGGGATCCGGAAGTCCTGAGTTATGCTGCCGGCAAAAGCGATTTGACGACCGTGCCGCTGCCGTGGGATCGCGTCTACGTGTTGCTGTCGCCGCTCCCTCCGGCCGTCGGCGACACCGACCGGGCTGGTCTCGCACGCGACGTCGTGCGCAGCGATGCCCGGCCGGCCCGCGGGCGGTACTGGTGGATGGCCGGTCCCGCCTGTCCCGCGAGCGACACCGTCGCCGCGAGCCTGGCGACGACGGGCTCGAGCCCCGCGCCGGTTGTCTTCTACCCGCAGGACGATGCTGCCGCCCGCGGTCTCGCCGAGCGACTGGTGGCATTGGGTCTCATGGGTCCTGCCGGGCGGGCCAGTGGCGTCGCGGCGGCGGATTTCGACGGGCGCTTAGCCGCCGGCGGGGCGTCCTATCTCGTGCCGCTGCCGCGCGAGGCACTCGTCCCGTGCCGCGCCGTGGCCGATCTGGCGGCCCGTGCCCCCTGGCTCACGAGCGATCCGAGCCGCCACATCACGGCGCTCGTGGAGACGCGCCGGCGCGCGATCGTGCGCCGCGGCGGGTCATCAGTCACGGTGGATTGGGACGGCACGCTGCGGTTGCGGTGAGCGTTATCGCAATCCGATGCGCCGCACCAGATCGGCGTGGCGGGGGTCGCTGCGCAGCGCCGCATACCCCGGATCGAGGTGGAGATAGATCAAGCCGGCGGAGCGGGCCTGGAATGCGCGCTCCAGGCAGGCGAAGGCACGATCGGCGTCGCCCAGGGCGGCGTACCCCATCGCCAGGATCTCGGCCCGGACGTAATGCTGCCGCGACTCTTCATCCAGGCGACTCATGATCGCATCCGCTTCGTCGCGGCGTCCCAGGGCCGCGAGCGCCCGCACGATCATCGCGTCGTAGGAGCGCACGGCTTTCTCGAGCCCCTGCGCGCGACGATACCACTGGAGCGCGCCCTCGGCGTCGCCCTGGACGAGGTATGCGGTTCCGATGTAGAGCGGAGCGCGCAGTGAAGTCTCGTCGAGCTCCAGGGTCTTCTTGGCTTCGGCGATCGCGCCCTGGTAGTCCGCGTCGTACAGCAGGAAGCGGGCGAGCCACTCGCTATACTGGGATGAGAGTGGGTCGAGGGCGAGGGCTTTGCGGATTTCCATGATCGCATCGTCCAACCGCCCCACGAGCGGCAGCGCGGTCCCCAACACGTAATGGGCCTCGGCGTAGTTGGGACTGAGGCCAACCGCGCGCTGCAGCTGCTGCTCCGCGTCGGCGAAATTCCATTCGTGCCAGCACAACACCTTCCCGATCGACGTGACCGCCTCGCCGAGCTCCGCATCGCGTTGCAGTGCGCGCTCCGCCGCCGCCTTCGCACGGGGGTAGGCGTCGTCGGGAGCGACCCAGTCGTCGGCGAGGTTGCACCAGACATCGGCGATGCCGGCATACGCGCGCGCGAATCCCGGGTCCTGTAACAAAGCCAGCTGGAAGAACTCCAGCGCTTTGCGCAGACTGGGCTCGGTGAGCTTGTTGAAGAAGAACCGGCCTTTGAGATAGAGATTGTACGCCTCGATGCTTTTCGTCGGTGCCACCACGTGCTCGGCGTTGCCGCCCAGTCGCAGTTTCAGTGCATCGACGATCGCACGCGAGATCTCGTCCTGGATGGCGAACACGTCTTCCAGCTGCCGATCGTAGGTCTCTGCCCACAGCTGATACCCGTTGTCGACGTTGACGAGCTGCGCCGTGATGCGGATGCGGTTCCCCACCTTCCGCACGCTGCCCTCGAGCACGGAGGAGACGCCGAGCTTGTCGCCGACCTGGCGCACATCGACTTCCTTGCCCTTGAAGGCGAACGACGAAGAGCGGGATGCGACCTGGATCCCGGGGACCTTCGACAGCGCGTTGATGATCTCTTCGGTCATCCCGTCGGAGAAGTATTCATTCTCCGGGTCGGCGCTCATGTTGGTGAGCGGCAGCACGGCGATCGCTTTCTGGCTCGCGGCCCGGGCTTCGACCGCAAGGCGCCCGGCGCCGTTCCGCGTGATCATGGCGAGCGCGGCGGCGAATTCCGCGGCGGTCGGGTAGCGGTCGACGGGGGTGCGCGACAGCGCGCGCGTCACGACCTGGTCCACCGCCTCGGGAACGTCGCGCGTCGCGCGCACCTTGGGAATGGGAGAAACGAACCGTTTGGCGATGATGGCTTGCGCCGTCGGGCCGGTGAACGGGGGCTCACCCGACAACATCTCGTACAGGACGCAGGCGAGACTGTACAGGTCGCTGCGGCCGTCGACGTCGCTCTCACCACCGGCCTGCTCGGGGCTCATGTAGGCAGGCGTGCCGATCGCGACCCCCGTCTGGGTGATGGATCCGTCGCCGCTCAGCGCCTTGCCGATGCCGAAATCCGCCACCATCGCCGCGCCTTCATGGAGCAGGATGTTTTCGGGCTTGATGTCGCGGTGGACCACGTGATGGCGGTGGGCATAGTCGAGGGCGGCGGCGACTTCACGCGCGATGCGCAAGGCATCCTCGAGCGGCAGCTGGCGTTCCCGCTCGAGCCGCTCGCGCAGAGAATGCCCCTCCATGTTCGGCATCACGTAGTACAACAGCCCGTCTGCCTCGCCCGAATCGTAGACCGGCAGGATATGCGGATGGGTGAGTCCCGCGGCCATCTTGATTTCGCGCAGGAAGCGCTCGGCGCCGATCTCCGCCGAGACCTCCGGCCGCAGCACCTTGAGCGCGACGTGGCGGTCGTGCCGCAGGTCGCGAGCCAGGAACACCAGGGCCATGCCGCCCTGTCCCAGCTCCCGCTCCAGCGTATAGCGGCCGCGGAGCCCTTCGGTCAATCGATCTTGAAAGGAGGACATCTGACACCCCAAAGATGCCGTGGCGAACGCCAAGCGGCCAGCCGGTCGCCTCCACGAAGGCGATGCCGCAGCGATATTCCGTGAACCTGTGACGTTCCGCACCCGCATCCTGCTGGCGACCGCTCCGGTCGTGCTCGTCCCGCTCGTCGTGTTCGGCCTCGCGGTGCGGCTCGCCGTGCGGCAGCGCGTCGCGGCGCAGTACCGGGCGCGCACCACGGCACTGGTCGCGTTGATCGGGCGGGATCTCGAGCGCCAGGGCACGGGCGTGGCGACGCGGCTCGCGCACCTGCGGGCGGCGGCAGTGGCGGACAACCGCCTCCGGTCCGCGGCGGTGCAGCGGGACACCGCGTCTCGGGCTTACCTGCTCGACTACAGCGGCACGGCGATGCGCCTCGCCGGGCTCGACATGCTGCAGATCCAGGACGACTCGGGGCGCATCGTCAGCTCGGGACACTTTCGCAACGAGTTCGACCGCCTCGAGCCTGGGCTGCCACAGCAGCTGGCGCGCGCCCCGAACGGCATGGCCCTGGTCGCGGCGCGCACCGCCGAGGGGCCGTTCGTGGCGCTCGCGCGGCTCGACTCGCTGCCATTGGGCGACCGGCGATTCACGATCGTCGGGGGAATCCGCGTCGACACCAGCATCCTCGCCCGACTCGCTCCCGACAGCGCGTTCACCGTCGCCCTCGAGCTGCCCCGTGACACGATTGCCTCGCGCGTGCGTGACACCACTCGTGCGGGGGCAGCCGACCTCGTCAGCGCCCTGCCGGTCGCGTTCGTGGACGAATCGCGACCCGACAGCGCCCGGCTCGTGGCGGCCCAGCTCGTGGTGTCGACGGAGCTCGTGGGGTTGCAGCAGCTGGAGCGCGTCGTCGATCTCGCCTTCGCCGCCGCAGTGCTGGTCACGATGCTCGTCTCGCTGCTGGTCGCCGGGTGGCTCGCCTCGCGGATGAGCCGGCCGCTCGCGGAGCTGGCGGAGCGCACCGCCACCATCGATCTCGACCGGCTCGACGAGGAGTTCTCGAGCGACCGCCAGGACGAGATCGGAGAGCTGGAACGCCGCTTCGGCGAGATGACGGTGCGGCTGCGCGTCGGCGCCGCCCACCTGCGCGAGGCCGAGCGCCACGCGGCGACGGGGGAGCTGGCCCGGCAGGTGAACCACGACATCAAGAACAGCATCGCCCCGCTGCGCAACGTGCTGCGCCACCTGGCGCAGATTGCGCGCGACAAGCCGGGCGAGCTCGCGACCGTGTTCGCCGAGCGGCGCCAGACGCTCGTCTCGAGCCTCGAATACCTGGAGAAGCTGGCCGCGACCTACGCCAAGTTGTCTCCCGTCGCGGACGCGCAGCGCGCAGACGTGAGCGCTGTGACACACGACGTGGTCGGGCAATTGCCGGCCGGCGCGGCGGAGGTCTCGCTGCAGCTGGCCGACGAGCTGCCACAGGTGAAGATCGATCCGCTGGGGCTGCGGCGCATCCTCGAGAATCTGGTCACCAACGCCGTGGATGCACTGGGTGGCCAGTCGGGAACGGTGACGGTGTCGACCGCGCGGGTGAGCGACGCCGGTCGTGCGAACGGGATCCGCATCGTGGTCGAGGACACGGGCTCCGGTATGACGCAACAGGAGCTCGAGCGCGCCTTCCAGGATTTCTATTCCACCAAGCCCGGCGGCACCGGTCTCGGTCTGTCGATCGTGCGGCGGCTGGTGACCGATGCGGGCGGCCGGCTGCGCGTCGAGACCTCGCCCGGCGCCGGGTCCCGGTTCATCGTCGACCTTCCCGAAGCGATCGCCGACTCGTGAGCCTCATCCTCATCGTCGACGACGCCCGGCCACTCGCCGAGCAGTATGCCTACGACCTGAAACGCCTCGGCGGGCACGAGTCGATCCTGGCGGGCGACGGGCGCGAGGCGCTCGACGTTCTGGCGCGGGAGCCGGTGGACTGCATGCTGCTCGACCTCGAGATGCCGGGGATGGATGGCTTCGACGTGCTGCGCGAGCGTGCCCGCCGCGGCTTTACCGTGCCAGTGATCGTGTATACCGGCACCGGAGACTACGACCGCTGCGCGCAAGCGGTCCGGGCCGGCGCGACGAGCTTCATCGACAAGGCCGAAACGATGGAGCGGGTAGTGCAGGAGGTCGCGCAGGCGCTGCAGCGGCGGCGGCTCGAGAGCGAGGTCGCCGCGCTGCAGAAGGATGCGGGGCCCGATGCCCTCGTCGGCTCGAGCCCGGCGATGCACAAGCTCGACGACGCAATCGCGCGCGTCGCGCCGATTCCGTCGCCGGTGCTGATCGTGGGGGAGAGCGGATCGGGGAAGGAGATCGTAGCGCGTGCAGTGCACAGGAAGAGCGGCCTGGCCGGGCCGTTCGTCGCGTTGAACAGCGCTGCGTTGCCGCACGACCTGATCGAAAGCGAGCTGTTCGGGCACGAGCGCGGTGCATTCACCGGCGCCGCCACGCTGCGCAAGGGCGCATTCGAGTCGGCCTCCTCGGGCACCTTGTTTCTCGACGAAATCGGCGAGCTGCCGCTCGCGGCGCAGGCCAAGCTGCTGCGCGTGCTCGAGGCGCGGCAGGTCACCAGGTTGGGAGGCAACCGAACGATCGCGGTCGACGCACGGGTCGTCGCCGCGACGAACCGCGACCTCACGGCGGAGGTGCAGGCCGGCCGGTTCCGTGAGGACTTGCTCTACCGCATCAACGCACACGTCCTCGCGGTGCCGCCGTTGCGCGACCGGCTGTCCGACATCCCGGAGCTGGTGCAGCACCTCGTGGCCGCGACGTGCGCCCGCTTCCGAATGAAGCCCCGGACCGTGTCCGCTCCGGCGCTCGAGGCGCTCATGGCCTACGACTGGCGCCGCAACAACGTGCGCGAGCTGCGCAACATCCTGGAGCGGATGCTGATCGCGGCGACGGGAGACACGATCGGCGTCGAGGACGTGCCGCCCGAGATCACGGACGACGCGGCGGCCCGTCGGGTGAGCGGCGGCGCGCCGCCGCGCACGTTTCACGAGCTGAAGGCGGAAGCGGAGCGGCAGATCATCGTGGCAGCGCTCGAGCGCAACGGGTGGCACATCACGCGCACGGCGGAGGCATTGGGGCTTGCCGATCACGCGAGTCTCCTGAAGATCATGCGCAGGCACGCGATCAGTCGCGAATAACGGACGTGTCCACCGGGACACGCTGCCCCCGACAAGACGTGTCCATCCGATCACAACGAGCGCATCTCCAGATCCGCACCAGTTCGCCATCCACAACAGCAGCACAGCGTTGTCGCCGTCGGTAACCGCGACAGTCCTCTGGTCCTCCTCCTGCTTTCGTCCCGGGCGCTGGCAACCCCAACCGGCGCCCCCGCGCCCTGACGAGGAGGAAGCATGATCACCACTCTGCGGTTCACCCCGGTCTGGCTCACCGCCTGGCTGCTCGTACTGGGAGGCTGCGGCGACAAGACGCCGAAACAAGCGATCGCGCGCGAAACCGTCTCCCCGGAATCGACGGTCACGTCGACGCCGGTGCAGCCGGAGCCCGTGCCGGTCGAGCCGGTGACGTACGCCGGCGCCGATTCTGCCTACCGCGCCAAGCGCTACAGCGACGCGGTGAGCGGATTCACCAGTTACACACGCACCAAGCCGTCCAACCCCTTCGGGTTCTACATGCTCGGTCTCTCGGCCTGGAAATCGGGCGACTTGAAGACGGCGGAGCAGGCGTTCCGGCAGTCGCTCTCGCTCGACTCGACGCACGTGAAGAGCTACCTGAACCTGAGCCGCGTGCAGATCGAAGCCGGTCAGCCCGATTCGGCGCTGGTGACGCTCGAGCAGACGTTGCGCGTCGACGAGACGTCGAGCGAAGCGTACCGGCTGCAGGGGCGCGCGCACGACGCGCGCGGTGAGTCAGCGGCCGCCGTGAAGAGCTATCACGAGGCGTTGTCGCTCGCTCCCGAGGACGTGTGGTCGATGAACAACCTCGGCCTGTCGCTCATCCACCAGGGTGCGTTCGACGACGCGCTGCGGCCGCTCGCCCGCGCGGTGCAGATCGAGCCCGGGGTGGCGACGTTCCAGAACAACCTCGGCATGGCGCTCGAGCGGACGGGGCATTTCGCGGCCGCCGCGGACGCCTACCGGTCTGCGGTGTCGATCGACAGCACGTTCAGCAAGGCGTCGGCCAACCTGCAGCGCGTGCAGTCGTTGAAGGAGGACCCCAACACCCCGACGCTGGATCTCAAGGTGCTGGCGCAGCAGTTCGAGCAGCAGATTCGCGACTGGAACGAGAACGAGAAGTAGACGTCATCGTCCCTGGCGCACTGCACGGGCGGCCCTCTCGGGGCCGCCCGTCGCGCTTTCGTCTCCTGGACATGCCCCGGAGCCCACACCCATATAGCGTACGGTGTTCCGAGCGATTTCACGCTTCCGATCAGGAGATGCGCATGCGGAGCTTCCCTAACGCGCTACTCACCTTGCTGGTGGTTTCGAATTGCCGTCCGCCGATCAGTCGAGTGCTCCCCCGGCCGAGCCGAAGAGACATCACGATTACGGCCGTCCCGCTGTTGACGCGAGAGCTCGTGCCGACGTATCCGTTTCTCAAGCGGGATTTCGCCGCGGGTGGCGTCCTCGACGGAAAGGAGGTGTACGGGTTCGTGCCCGGGACGATCACCGTCATGGCCGGCGATACGCTGCACCTCACACTCCTGAACCCCGAAGACGATACCCATGCATTTGTGCTTCACGACCTGTATCTGCCGCTGCCACCGCAGTCGCGGATCGATACGACCTACGTAGCTCGCGTCCCGGGGATCTTCACTTTCTCGTGCACGGTACCGCAACACCTCCCGATGATGCGCGGCGAGCTCGTGGTGCTCGACCCGGATCGGCTCGCGGCGCGGTGACCCGGTTCCAGACGCACAAGCGGATCCCTGCGTGTTTCCCCTCGGTGACGCGCAATTCCGGCGTCAGGCGACCGCGACGCTCTTGATGTTCACGAATTCGCGCAGCCCGAACTCCGCCAGCTCGCGCCCATAGCCCGACCGCTTGACGCCGCCGAAGGGGAGGCGCGGATCCGAGCGCACCAGCGCGTTGACGAAGACGCACCCCACGTCGAGCTCCGCGGCAATGCGGCGGCCGCGCGCGCGGTCCTCGGTCCAGACCGCGGCGCCGAGTCCGTACGGCGAGGCGTTCGCGAGCCGGATCGCGTCGGCTTCGTCACGCGCCCGGATCACAGCGGCGGCAGGGCCGAAGACCTCCTCGTCGAACGCCGGCATGCCCGGCCGGACGTCGAGCAACACCGTCGGCGGATAGAACGCGCCTACGCCTGCGGGGATGGCGCCGCCCGTCGCCAGCCGCGCGCCGCGCCGCACCGAGTGCTGCACCTGGCGGTGCAGGACGGTGCGCAGATCGACGCGCGCCTGCGGGCCGACGTCGGTTCCGGCGGCGAGCGGGTCGCCCATGATGCGCGAGCGCATTTCCGCCACGAACCGCTCCTCGAACCGGTCGGCCACCGCGTTCACCACGATGAAACGCTTGGCCGCGATGCAGCTCTGGCCGCTGTTGATGAGCCGCGCGTCGGCGGCGGTGCGCGCGGCGCGCGCCAGGTCGGCGTCGGCGAGGACGATGAACGCGTCGCTGCCACCCAGCTCCAGGACGGTCTTCTTGAGATGCTGGCCGGCATGTTGCGCGACCTCGCTTCCCGCCCGCTCCGATCCGGTCAGCGTCACCGCGCGGACTCTGTCGTCGGCGATGACGTCTGCCACGGCGGCGTTGCGGAGGATGAGCGTGCGAAACACGCCCTCGGGAAATCCCGCGTCGCGGAACACGTCCTCGATGAGGAGCGCGCAGCGGGTGACGTTGGAGGCGTGCTTCAGGAGGCCGACGTTCCCGGCGGCGAGCGCCGGCGCTGCGAACCGGAAGACCTGCCAGAACGGAAAGTTCCACGGCATGATCGCGAGCACCGGGCCAATCGGGTCGAAGCGCACAAAACCTGCGGTGCCGTCGAGGTCGCGCGGTTGCTGCTCGAGAAATGCCTCGGCGTGTTCGGCGTAATAGTCGCAGACCGTGGCACACTTCTCCGCCTCGGCCTCGCCTTGTGCCAGCGGCTTGCCCATTTCGAGCGCCATGGCGCGGGCGTAGGTCGATTTCCGGTTGCGCAAAACCCCGGCCGCGACGCGCAACAGCCGCGAGCGCTCGCTCCAGGGTCGGCGCCGCCAATCCTGGAACGCGAGGTCCGACTGATCGAGGATTCCGTCCAGCTCGCGCCGGCTCGTTTCGGCGAATGACTCGACGACGTCGCCGGTGGCGGGGTTGATCGACTGGATGGTGGAGGCCGGCGCCGGCTTACGGGAACGGGCACGGGAACGGGACGTGGGCTTCGTGGTCGTCATCAGCTGCTCCTCAAGGGTAACCCTCCACTCAATAAACTACGTACACCGGT
>CAZXKN010000092.1:0-44364 GCA_964641815.1 uncultured Gemmatimonadaceae bacterium
GCGGGAGCGCGGTGGCGCCATCGTGCAGCTCGCGTCGGTGGACGGTCGCACGCACGTCGCGCGCGAGGACGAAGGGACGTACGTGGCCGTGGGCGACTTCCCCTACGGCGCGGGATTGCTGCTCTCCGAGCGCGACGCCGACCCCGAGATCGCGCAGGCGGTGACCGAAGAGCTGCGACGTATCGTCGCCGCGATGCGACTCGCCGAGCTGGAAGTCCCCGAAGGGCAGTTCCAGCTCGTCGCCCGCCAGCTTGCGATGATTGCCGCCGGGGCACAGACGCTCGAAGGCGTCGCCAAGGCCGGGGCGGAGCTCGCCCAGCAGCTGGCGCAGCGCGGCACCGCCGTCGTGATTCTCGATGCCACTACCCAGGCGGCGCAGGTGCTCGCCGTGTCCACCGCCGCCGATCGCCGGCTTGCGGGACTCGCTATTTCCTCCGACGCCCCCGCGATCCGGGCGATGCAGACCGGCCTGCCCGTCGTGACGCAGGCGAACGAGGACATCTTCGGCCCCGGGGTTCCCGAACGCCGCCGTCAGGAGCGCGCCGGCCAGGCGTACCCGCTGATGGACGGCCACTTTGCGATCGGCGCGCTGGTGCTCCTCGGACCGGCGATTCTCCCCGAGTCTCCGCTGGCCGACCAGGTCGGCCAGCTGGTGTCGGAGCTGGGGCCGCGCCTGGCCGCGGCACGGGCGGTGCACGAAGCCGAGCAGCGGGCGGTCGTCGATCCGCTGACGGGGCTCCGCAACCGGCGCGAGTTCGAGCGTCAGATCGAGTCGTTCCGCGCCAAGCAGCAGGAGCGCGGCGATCGCGGTCCCACGGAGCCCGTCACCCTCGTGTACGCCGACCTCGACCGCTTCAAGGCGCTCAACGACGGCCTGGGCCATGCCGCGGGAGACGCCGCGCTGCGCCACTTCGCAGGCGTTTTGTCGAAGCAGATCCGCGATCGCGACCTCGTGGCGCGCATCGGCGGTGAGGAATTTGCCGTCTGGCTTCCCGGGACGCCGCTGTCGGAGGGCATGGAGGTCGCCGAACGCATCCGGCGCGCTGTGGAAACGGAGGCGTGGCACTGGAACGGCTCGCGCTATCCGCTCACCGTATCGTGCGGCGTCGCCGCCTTTCCGGAGAGCGTGGGCGACGTCAACAACCTGCGTGGCACCGCCGATGCTGCGCTGTACCGGGCCAAGCAGGACGGGCGCAACCGCGTGGCGCAGGCGGCGCCCTACGTCCCCTGACCGATGAAGCGCAAGGACGTCGCCAGGGCGTTCCGCGTGAAAGACGGCGATGGATTCCACCTCTCCCGCATCGCTCCCGCCGAGACGCTGGGGTTCAAGTCCAAGGAAGAGGTCGCCGCGACGGTGACGCGCGGCGTGGAACGATTGTCGGCGCTGCAGGAGAAACTCTACGCGCAGGACCGCTGGGCGGTGCTGCTCGTCTTCCAGGCACTCGATGCTGCCGGCAAGGACAGCACCATCAAGCACGTGATGTCGGGGGTGAATCCTCAGGGGTGCCAGGTGTACTCCTTCAAAGCCCCCTCGAATGAGGACCTGGATCACGACTTCTTCTGGCGTGCGGCCAGGTGCCTGCCCGAACGGGGTCGCATCGGCATCTTCAATCGCTCGTATTACGAGGAAGTGCTCGTCGCCCGCGTCCACCCCGAGATCCTGGCCCGCGAGAAGCTGCCGCAGGCAGTGGTGACGAAGACGATCTGGAAGGAGCGGTTCGAGGACATCGTCGCGTTCGAGCGGCACCTGGCTCGCAACGGCACGCTGATCCTCAAGTTCTTTCTCCACGTCTCGCGGGCGGAGCAGCGCCGGCGCTTTCTCGAGCGCCTCGAGAAACCGGCCAAGAACTGGAAGTTCTCCGCCGCCGACCTTGCCGAGCGGCAGCACTGGAAGGCCTACATGCAGGCGTACGAGGAGATGATCCAGCATACGGCGACGTCGGGCGCGCCCTGGTACGTGGTCCCCGCGGATCATAAGTGGTTCACCCGGCTCGTCGTCATGGAAGCGATCATCGCGGAGATCGAGAAGCTCGACCTCGCATTCCCCACGGTGCCGCCCGGGGAGCGCAAAGCGCTGCAGGCCGCCCGCGCCGAGCTGGAGCGGGAGGGAAACGCTTGAATTCGCGGCCCGGGGCCGCTACGTTCGCCGCTTGAGGGGAGGGGGCGACAGGTTTCGACGGGTTTGGTGAGGAGATCGTTGCGTGCCCAGGTCGTCAGTCACCTGGCTAAACAACTGGCAACAAGCACAACTGCCAATTCAAACCTGGCACTGGCTGCGTAAGCTTCGGCTTCACGCACCTGCGTGAGTGGCAGCCCGCCTGAGGCGGCGCTCACGTATCGCAAAGTCGGGCTGGCGTGAGACGGGGCCTGAACGGCTCACGCAAGAGCTAGCCAAGGGCTTGTTGCCATCTGGGCGGGTGGGGTGCCTGGGTGGCGAGACCAATAAGCCCCGCCTACGCACGTAGGAGCGGTCTCGGAGCTTGGCTCGGACCGGGGTTCGATTCCCCGCGCCTCCATTTCGCATGTTCATCGGGCACTTCGCCGTCGGCTTCGCGTCGAAGCGCGTCGCCCCGCGATCCTCGCTCGCGGTGCTGCTCGCCGCCCCGCTGCTCGCCGACCTGCTCTGGCCGGTGTTCCTGCTGCTCGGGATCGAACGGGTGGAGGTCACGCCGTCGGCCAATCCGTTTCTGAATCTCACCTTCCTGTCGTACCCCTGGTCCCACAGTCTCGTGATGGGATGCATCTGGGCGCTGTTGTTTGCCGGGATCTACTACGCGTTGACCCGCTACACCCCGGGCACCGTGATGATTGCCATCGGCGTCGTGAGCCACTGGGTGCTCGATGTCATCACGCATCGTCCTGACATGCCGCTCAGCCCCTGGAGCTCACGACTGTTTGGCTTCGGGCTGTGGGAGTCGGTGCCGGGGACGGTCATCGTCGAGAGCCTCATGTTCATCGCGGGCATCTGGATCTACACGCGCTGCACCACCCCCCGGGACCGCATCGGGCGCTACGCGTGGTGGGGACTCGTGGCTTTTACGGCTTTCGGGTACGTGATGAGCCTGCTGCCGGCCAAGCCTCCCGGCGTGACGGCGATCGGCTGGACAGCGTTGTCGCTTGGAATTCTGACGGCGGTGTGGGCGTGGTGGGCTGACCGGCACAGAAGCGCAACAGCGGCGAGGTGATGGAGGTGAGTGGGGGTGGTGGAGGGTGCTCGGTGCGCCTCCACCATCCTCCACGTTCTTTCACCAACCTCCCAATCCTGCTTCTAGTGCCCCCTCGCGCGTTCGACTGCAGCGTGCGATGGCACGACGACGCGTGACGGCGCGGCTGCCGCAACCGTGCCGCTTGCCCTCGTGACCGGCGCGACGGTGGCCGGAGCAGGCATCGTCATCGCGGGTCTTCCCGCACTGGGCGCCCAGGCCGCAGAGCCGGGTACGCTGCCCCTCGTGTCGACGCCAGCCGGCCGGCCCATCGCGAACCGTCTGCCGATCGGAGCCGCTGGTGTCTCGACGCTCTGCACAGTCGGAGCGGAGACCGGTGCCGAAGCGGCGACGGGGCGACTCGGCGCAGTCGGCTGCGTCACCACGATCCGCGGAATGCGGCGGGGCGGTGGAGGCACCGCTGCCCGGGGCGCGGCGTGCAAGTTCAGCGCGATTGCCGGCGGTGGCAGCGGTGGAGGGGGTGGTGTGCGGCGACGATGGAAGGACAGGAACGGGAAGTAGCCCTGCGGATAGTACGGGTAGACGACCAGCGGAGCCGCTTGGGGCTCTGGCGCCGCCGCCGTCGATTCCTGATATGTCGTGGCGCTGTTGTCGACGCCGCAGAATGAGCTGGTCAGCGTGGCATACGAGCAATCGACCACCGATCCGTTTCCCGACGCCGCCATGCTGTGGTCGATGGCGATCGCCGCCGCGTCGCCGTCGGCGGGAGCGGCGTCGGCGTGCTGGTGGCGGGCGGTGAAGCAGCTGCCGCAGACCGAGTCGGTCGTGGTGCGTCGCGCGGCAAGCGCTCCCGGCGTGCGGTATCCCGTCAGATCGTAGGTGTACGCTTCGCCGCCGGCGATCCGGTCGGCGATGTCGAGCAGCGCCGCCAGGGGATTGCCCGCCGTCGGCTGCAGCAGCAGGGCGCGCGCATAATCCCACCGGTTGCCGTCCACCAGGCTTGCGAAGTCCAGCGGCGTCCACGACCGCACGGCCAGCAGGGTGCCGGTGCCCGGCGCGACCACGCGGAACGTGGTGCTATCGCTGATGCCGCCGACCACGAATGTCGCGCCGCCCGGCACCAAGTCGGGATCGTTGGGATGCTGCGGATACAGGACCCGGATGCGCCCCGAGGGCTCGACGTGCAGCAGGGCGAAGTAGCCGCTGTCTTCGAGCTCTACGTAGACGCGCGCCGGAGCGCCGACCGGGAGGACCGTATCGGGAAGCCAGGCCCGCACCCCGAGCTTCGCCGGATGTGCGGCGACCTGCACCGGGGTCTGGGTGAGCAGGACGAAACCGAGAATGGCGACCATGTAATCCTACTCTACCCCTCCGCCGTTCGAAGGGTCAAGGGTGGCGGCGAAACCGCTTGTATCCACGGAACGTAGGCTGCGACGCGCAACGGCTCAGGCAGCATATATTGGGCCGCGCGTCAGCAACCTCTTCCCCTTCTCGGAGGCGCGATGGGTGCAGTGCTGGATCTGGTCCGGGTGCTGTTCTCGCCGAGTGAAGTGTTCGAGCGGCTGCGGGAGCGGCCGGTCTGGTTCGTCCCGGCGATCGTTCTGGGGATCGTCGCCACGGTTCTCGGCTACCTGTTCCTCCCCTTCCGGCTCGCATCCATGGCCGGCCAGATGGCCAAAGCCGCCGCGCAGAATCCGAATGCGCCGGCGCAGATCGAGAGCTTCACGCGCATTGCGGTCTTCGCCTCGCCGATCTTCGTGTTGATCTTTCTCGTGATTGTGGCGGGGATTCTGTGGCTGCTGGTGACGTTGCTGGCGAGCGGGGAATCGAGGTTCAAGACGCTGCTCAGCGTGGCGACCTACACGGCGCTGCCCGCTTTTCTGCTCCAGGTCGCGGCGCTGGTCGTGCTGAAGATGAAAGGGGTCGAAACGGTGACGGGGCCGCTCGATCTGCAGCCTCCGCTCGGGCTGAATCTGCTCGCTCCCAACATGAGTGGATTCATGTCCGGAGCGCTGGCGGCCATCAATCCGTTCACGATCTGGAGCATGATTCTGACCGCGATCGGCATTCAAGTCACGCAGCGAACGTCGAAGGGATCGGCCTACGCTGTGGCGATCATCGCCATGCTCATCGGCGTGTTGTTCGGCGGTGTCGGGGCGGCGTTGGCGGGCCGGGGGTAGACGCTAGACGGTTGCCTTGGTGCGATTGATGACGCCCGCCTCCTCGAGGGCCGCCTGGGCCGCGGCGAGGCGGGCGATCGGCACCCGGAATGGCGAGCACGAGACATAGTTGAGCCCGGCATGGTGGCAGAACTTGACGGACGAGGACTCGCCGCCGTGCTCCCCGCAGATCCCGACCTTCAGCTCGGAACGTGTGCCGCGGCCGAGCTTCACCGCGACCTCGATGAGCCGGCCGACGCCGTCCTGGTCCAGCACCTGGAAGGGGTCGTCCTTGAGGATTCCCGACTCGACATAGAACGGCAGGAACCGTCCCGCGTCGTCGCGCGACAGCCCGAACGTGGTTTGCGTCAGGTCGTTGGTACCGAACGAGAAGAACTCTGCCTCCTTGGCGATCTCGTCTGCCGTCAGCGCTGCCCGCGGCAGCTCGATCATCGTCCCCACGAGGTAGGGGACGGCGTGGCCAACCTCGTGAAACACCTCCTGTGCCACGCGGCGGACGATGGCCGCCTGGCGCCGCAGCTCCTCGGCGATGGCGACGAGGGGGATCATCACCTCGACGACCACCTTCTTGCCGCGCGCCACGACGCGGGCAGCCGCCTCGAAGATGGCGCGGGCCTGCATCTCGGTGATCTCGGGGTAGGTGATCCCGAGGCGGCAGCCACGGTGCCCGAGCATCGGGTTCGCCTCGGTCAAGCCGGCGACCAGTGCCTTGAGCCGGGGGAGCGGGAGCTTCATCGCCTTGGCGAGTCCGGCCAGCTCCTCCTTGGTGTGCGGCAGGAATTCGTGCAGCGGAGGATCGAGCAGGCGAATCGTAACCGGGTAGCCCGTCATCGCCTCGAAGATTCCCTCGAAGTCTTCGCGCTGCATCGGCAGCAGCTTCGCCAGGGCGCGGCGCCGGCCCGCCTCGTCGGGGGCGACGATCATTTCCCGCATGGCGGTGATCCTCTCGCCCTCGAAGAACATGTGTTCCGTGCGGCACAGGCCGATGCCCTCGGCGCCGAATTCCCGGGCCCGCCTGGCGTCCTGCGGTGTGTCGGCGTTGGTCCGAACCCGGAGCCGACGTCGTTCGTCGGCCCACGTCATCAGCGTGTCGTAATGCTCTCCCGCCTCGGGTTGCACCAGCTTCGCCGCGCCCAGCAGGACCTGGCCCGTGGTGCCGTCGATCGTGAGGAGCTGGCCTTTCTTCACGACCCGGCCGTTGGCGCGGAACCGCCCGGCGGCGGGCTCGACGTCGATGTCCTTCGCGCCGACGACGCACGTCTTGCCCATGCCGCGCGCCACGATCGCCGCGTGGCTGGTCATCCCCCCGCGTGCCGTGAGCACCGCCTGGGCCGCGACGATGCCGTGAAAATCTTCGGGGCTCGTCTCTGGCCGGATGAGAATCACCTTGTGGCCCTTGCGGGCCAACGCCTCGGCTTCGTCCGCGTCGAACACGGCCTCGCCGATCGCTGCGCCCGGTGAGGCGGGGAGCCCCTTGGCGATGACGGTCTCTTTGGCTTTGGGATCGACCATCGGGTGGAACACCTGATCCAGGTCCTGCGGCGGCACCCGCTGCACCGCCTCGTCCTTGGTGATTCTCCCTTCCCGCACCAGCTCGACGGCGATCCGCACCGCCGCGAGCCCGGTCCGTTGCGCGCGGCGGGTCTGCAGCATATACAGCCGGTCGCGCTCGAAGGTGAATTCGATGTCCTGCACGTCCGTGAAGTGGTCTTCGAGCTTGGCGGCGACCGCCTGCAGCTCGCGGTAGATCTTGGCGTGCTTGCCTTTGGCGAGCTTCTCGAGCGGCAGGGGCGTGCGCGCGCCGGACACCACGTCCTCGCCCTGGGCGTTGGTGAGGAAATCGCCGTTCAACACCGCCTCGCCGGTCCGGCAGTCGCGCGTGAAGGCGACGCCGGTGCCGCAGTCTTCCCCCATGTTGCCGTAGACCATCGCGACGATGTTCACCGCGGTCCCGAGCTCGTCGGGGATCCCGTGGACGCGGCGATAGTCGATGGCCCGGCGGGTGCGCCAGCTCTTGAACACCGCTTCGATCGCGCCCCAGAGCTGGGCCTTGGGGTCGTCGGGGAAGGCCACGCCGCGCCGCGACTGGACGATGGCCTTGTACTCGCGGACGAGCGCCTGCAGGTCATCGGCGGGAAGGTCGATGTCGCGCTCCACCTTGCGACGCCGCTTCATCTCGTCCAGCACTTCGTCGAACGGCTCCTTGCCGAGCTCGAACACGACGTCCCCGTACATCATGACGAAGCGGCGGTAGGAATCGTAGGCAAAACGTGGATTCCCCGAGCCGGCGATCAATCCCTGCACCGTCTCATCGTTCAGCCCGAGGTTCAGGATCGTTTCCATCATCCCGGGCATGGACACGGCGGCACCGGAACGCACCGAGACGAGCAGGGGATTGGCGCGGTCGCCGAACTTCTTGTCCGTGGCCTGTTCGAGCTTCTTGAGGTGGCGCCCGACTTCCTCTCGCAACTCCTCGGGGAACGAGCCGTCCGCGAGGTAGCGAAGACAGAGTTTGGCGGAGAGGGTAAAGCCGGGAGGGACCGGCAAGCCGAGATTCGCCATCTCGGCGAGGCCGGCGCCCTTGCCCCCGAGGATGTCCCGCATCGCGGCCGAGCCGTCGGCTCGCCCCTGCCCAAAGAAGTAGACGAACCGTTCTACGGACGGCATGGCGGGCCCTCAGAGCGTGTGCTCAGGCGGTGACGGGCACCAGCGGAGCGTCGTGGCGGAACGTGGCCGACTCGTCGGGGATCGGCGTTGGGTATTGACCGGAGAAGCAGGCGTGGCAGAAACCCGACGGGTCGCCACCGGCGGCGCGCAGCATCCCGGCGAGCGACAAGTACCCCAGCGTCTCGACCCCGAGGTGGCGGCGAATGTCCTCGATCGAGTGACTCGAGGCGATCAATTCCGACTTCGTCGGCGTGTCGATGCCGTAGTAGCACGGGCCCGTGATCGGAGGAGACGCGACACGAAAGTGCACTTCTCGTGCCCCCGCGGCGCGAATCATCTGCACCAGGCCCTTGCTGGTCGTGCCACGCACCAGCGAATCGTCCACCACGACAACCCGCTTCCCTTCCAGCACTTCCCGGACCGGATTGAACTTGATCTTCACCTTGGCGGTACGGCCGTCCTGCGTGGGATTAATGAAGGTGCGGCCGACGTAGTGATTACGGATCAATCCGTACTCGAGCTTGAGGCCGGTTTCTTCGGCAAAACCCAGGGCCATGGCGTTGGAAGAGTCGGGCACCGAGAAGACGCAATCCGCACCGGGGCTGGGATGCTCGCGCGCCAGCTCGTGCCCCAGGGCGCGGCGTACTCGGTCCACCGAGCGGCTGAAAATCGTGCTGTCGGGCCGCGAGAAGTAGACCAGCTCGAAAATGCAGCGTCGGTGTGGCTTGGCGGGGAGCGAGGGGAGACGATCGACCTCACCGTCGTGGATGCGCAGGAATTCGCCGGGTTCGAGCTCGCGGACCGGCGTCGCGCCGACGAGGTCGAAGGCACACGTCTCCGAAGCCACCACGTGTCCCGACCCCAGGCGCCCCAGCCAGAGGGGCCGGAACCCGCGAGCGTCGACGATGGCGTAGAGCGTGCGGCCGATGGTTACGACGAGCGAGTAGGCGCCCTCCACCCGCTCCAGTGCGTCGAGCAGCTGGTCCTCAGGCTCGCGCGCCTCGGAGCGCGCGATGAGATGGATCAGAACCTCGCTGTCGGACGAGGTCTGGAAGATCGAGCCTTTGTCGACGAGGTCGGCGCGCAGCTGTGCGGCGTTGGTGAGGTTGCCGTTGTGGCCGAGGGCCAGCGGACCCTCGCGATAGCGCGCCAGAATCGGCTGGGCGTTGGCGAGCACGGAGCTGCCCGCGGTCGAATAGCGGGTGTGCCCGATCGCGGTGTCGCCCGGGAGCCCCGCCAGCACCGACTCGGTGAAGACGTCGGAGACGAGTCCCATGCCGCGATGGGAGCGCGCCACCCCCTCGCCGTCGACAACGACCACGCCCGAGGACTCCTGCCCGCGGTGTTGCAGACTGTAGAGCCCGAGGTAGGCGAGCCGAGCCGCGTTGGGAACGCCGGAAACGCCGATAATGCCGCACATGGACCGGTCTAGTCACCCATTCGTTTGGGAATCGCCGAGAAATATACGTCGCGCAGTGCGGCGACGGTCTGCGAGATCGCCGCATCACGCAGCCGCAGCGCGAACGTTCCATTCGGTGTCTTCACGATTCCGGCGTCGTACACCGGGACGCCGCTTCGTCGCGCGAGCTGCTCCACGGCCGCTGTCTTGTCAGGCGGGCACGTCACCACAGCGCGACCGTGGGATTCGCTGAACAGGAGCTCGGCCGCGTCCAGGCCGGAGGCGTATCCGGTCAGATCCAGATCGACTCCGAATCCCGCTTGCTGGTAGGGTCCGCACATCGCCATCTCGGCGAGCGCGACACCGAGCCCGCCATCCGAGCAGTCGTGTGCCGAGCGGAACAGGCCTTCACGGGCGCCCTCGACCAGCAGATCGATGAGTCGCCGTTCAGCGGCGAGATCGACGGCCGGGGGCTCACCGCCCGCGCATTCGCGCACGGCCTCCCAGTAGGCCGAGCCACCGAGCTCCGCACGGGTGTCCCCCAGGATGAGGATCTGGTCGCCGGGGACCCGCGCGTGACTCGGCACGGCACGGTCGACGTGGTCGAGCAATCCCACCATTCCCACGACGGGGGTCGGATCGACGGCTCCCGTAGGACTCTCATTGTAGAAGGAGACGTTGCCGCCGGTCACCGGTGTGTCGAACGCGCGGCAGGCCTCGGCGATGCCACGGCACGCTTCACGAAACTGGAAGTAGACCGCCGGGCGCTCCGGGCTGCCGAAGTTGAGGCAGTCGGTGATGCCGAGCGGTCGGGCGCCCGTGCACGCGATGTTGCGCGCGGCCTCGGCGACGGCGGCTTTGCCGCCCTCGTAGGGACGCAGCCGGACATAGCGCGCGTTGCAGGCCGTCGTGACGGCGATTGCGAAATCCGCATGACGCACGCGCACGACGCCGGCGTCTCCCCCCGGAGGGAGCACGGTGCCCGCCTGCACGGTCGAGTCATACTGTTCGAACACCCACCGTTTCGAGGCGATGGGAGGATGGTCGAGCAGGCGGAGCAGGGCGTCCTGAGGTGTCAGGTGTCGGGGGTCAGGTGCCGGGTGGAGTGCTCGGAGGGCGACGGTTGCCGCGTCTTCAGCGGCGTCTGGTTTATGGATCGGGCAGTCTTCCACCAACTGTCGGCCGGGGATCTCTACGACGACCTGGTCGCGCCAGGTGCAGCGATACATCCCGTCATCGGTCACGCGACCGATCGGTGTGGCGGACAGTTCCCATTTCGCCGCGATGGCCTGCACCTGCGCCACGCGGTCGTGCTTCGCCACGACGAGCATGCGCTCCTGCGATTCCGACAGCAGGATCTCGTAGGGGGTCATGCCGGCTTCGCGCGTGGGAACGCGCGACAGGTCGATCTCCACTCCCACGCCACCGCGGGCCGCCATCTCGGCCGACGACGAGGTCAGGCCGGCGGCGCCCATGTCCTGGATCGCGACGATGTGTCCCGACGCGATCAGCTCGAGGCTCGCTTCGAGCAACAGCTTTTCCGTGAACGGATCGCCGACCTGGACCTGGGGGCGGCGCTGTTCACTCTCGTGTGACAACTCCTCCGAGGCGAACGAGGCGCCGTGAATGCCGTCGCGGCCCGTGCTCGCCCCGACGGCGAGCAGCACGTTGCCCACGCCGTGTGCCGAGGCGGTGATCAGCTCCGACTCACGCAGGATGCCGACGCACATCGCGTTGACGAGCGGATTGCCGGAGTACCCGGGCAGAAAGTCCACCTCGCCGCCGAGGGTCGGCACGCCGACGCAGTTGCCGTAGTCGCCGATGCCGCGCACCACGCCGGCGCAGAGGTAGCGATTGCGGGCGTCATCGAGCGGTCCGAACCGGAGGCTGTTGAGCAGCGCGACGGGACGCGCGCCCATCGTGAACACATCTCTGAGGATGCCGCCCGCACCGGTGGCGGCGCCCTGGTAGGGCTCGACGGCGGAGGGGTGGTTGTGGGACTCGATCTTGAAGGCCACCGCCCAGCCGTCGGGCAGCCGCAGCACGCCCGCGTTCTCCCCCGGTCCCTGGACGACCTGCGGGCCGGTGGTCGGGAACGTCTTCAGGACCGTCTTGGAGTGTTTATAGGAGCAGTGCTCGCTCCACAGGGCCGAGAAGATGCCGAGCTCGGCGAATGTGGGCGTGCGGCCGAGCAGCGCCTCGATGCGGGCGTACTCCAGGTCGGTGAGGTTGTGTTCGCGGACCAGCTCCCGCGTGATCGGTGGATCGCCGGGTAGGGTTGCCGGCGCCCGCTTCACGAGCCCTGGGCCCGTGCGCCGGAGACCCCTTTCATCACCGCCCGCAGCACGCGCGCAATGACATTGGGGTGCGGGTGCTTGAGCACCGCCTCCGCTTCACCCGCGTCGAACCAGATGCCGTGGCAGTGGGTGCACTGATCGATCTGCACGCCCTCCCAGTCACCGGTAATCAAGTCGTAGCCGCACTTCGGGCATTTCATGAAGTGCGATTTGCGCTCGGCTTCCGAGGCCTCGCGCTGCAGCGCGGCGCGCTGCTGCCGCAGCAGCTCCGCGTCGCGCCGTGCGAAGTACTCGTCTTCGTTGCGGCTGATGTCGCTCACGGGGTCGTCACCAGATTGCGGCCGGGAGGCAGCGCTCGTGGTGAGGACGACTGGCCGCTGTAGCCGTGCCCCTTCCAGCGTAACACCGCGTCCACCACCTGGTCGTTCTGGAGGATCACGAGGTCCTCGGTGCCGCAGCTGTGTTCGCACCCATTGGGATACAGCAGATAGGTGTACGCGCCGGCGCTGCGGCGCGCCGCGGGCGCGCCCCACAGGGCCTCGACGTCCTTGGCGCTCATTCCGGGCGCGATGGTGCCGGTGTCGGCGGAGTTGTAGGGCTCGTCCTCGAGCACGGGGCGCGAGGGCGGGGGCTCGGTCACCTGGCGCGGGGGCGGCGCCGGCTTCGGGGCGGCCGCCGTCTGGGGCGCGGGCGTGATCGTATTCGTCGTCGACGGCGCCTTCGCACCGGTTGTGGGTGTGGCTTTCGCCGTGCCCACCGGCGTCTTCGCTGTGCCGGTGGCAGCCGGCACGCCGGTCGTCGGACGCTTCGTGGTATCCCGGGCCGCGGTCGCCGGCGGCTTATTGCGATTCTTTATCTTGTCGACCAGTTGATTCCACTTGTCACAGCCCAGCGTGGTGCCCGCCAGCAGCGCGCACATCACCAGCATGCTGCGTCGCATGACCAGCCTCCAGGGAAAGGAAGACACGAGCACCGTCCGACCCGCCAAGGGCTGCGGAGTTGCGGCGCTCGGGATGCGGCATCAGGCCCACTACGGTACGACTGGCACTGCAGACCCCCGCGATCGCGCGCGCGGATCCATTGGGATTCTCTCCGACATAGCGCCACACCACCCGGCCTTCGGCTTCGAGCTCGCGCAGGGTGCGCTCGTCGGCGACAAACCGTCCGTCGCCGTGCGCTACCGGCACGATGATCTCCTCGCCCTGCGTATACAAGGCAGTGCAGGGAGTGTCGGTCGTTTCGACGCGGACGCGCACCGGCCGCGAGAGAAAACGCTGATCGGCGTTGCGCAGCAGCGCGCCGGGAAGCAGTCCCGCCTCACAGAGTATCTGAAATCCGTTGCAGATCCCCACGACGGTGCCGCCGTCCTGCGCGTGCACGGCCACCGCCTGCATCACCGGGGAAAAGCGCGCGATCGCGCCCGAGCGCAGGTAGTCGCCGTAGCTGAAGCCGCCGGGCAGAATCACCACGTCGGCGCCGCGCAGGTCGGTCTCGCGGTGCCAGACGTAATAGGCCTCGGAGCCCGCGGCGGTCGCGGCGTCCAGCGTATCGGCGTCGCAGTTGGATCCCGGGAAGACGACGACGGCGACGCGGCGCATCAGGCGGCCTCTACCAGCACGTGGTAGTCCTCCGTCACCGGGTTGGCGAGCAGCCGGTCGCACATGGCCCGGGCGCGCGCCGCCGCGGCGTCACCGGTGGGCGCCTCGAGCTGCAGCACGAGGTGCTTGCCGGCGCGCACCGTGCCCACCTCGGCGAAGCCGAGCGCGTGGAGGGCGTGTTGCACGGCCTGGCCCTGGGGATCGAGCAGCGCTGCGCGCGGCATGACCCGGACCTCGACGCGAAACGTCGCCATCAGGTGCGCCCCCGCGGTGAGATGCCGCGCGAGCGGGGCTCGAAGGTATGGCCGTTGTCGGCGTCGCCTTCGGAATCCGAGATGACGATCGGTCCCGCGATGTCGGTCTCGGCGTCGTCGTCCCCGACGAAGAATCCCAACAGCGCCGCGCGAGCCACGCCGTAGGTCATGTAGGTGATCCCCAGCGGGAAGAAGAAGACGTCGTGCTGCGTGATGCCGAAGTAGAGGATAAGCAGAACGATCAGGAGACCCAAGAGCCCCCGCGGCGTGCGCAGGCTGGCGCGGGGCAGCGTGGCGTAGCGGACGTTCGAGACCATCAGGATGGTACAGATGATCATCAGGAAATTGAGCAGCAACGGCCAGGGGAGCGCGCGCAGCTGGCTATACAGCTCGGTCTGCGTAAACGGATAATACGTCGCGAGCGTCATGCCGGCGGCCGGCGAGGGCAACCCGACGAAATAGGTCTTGGCCCGTCCTGCCTGGGTGACGTTGAAGCGCGCCAGGCGGATCGCCGCCCCCATCACGTAGAAATAGCAGAAGATCCAGGCGGCCGGCCCGGCGGTCGCGAAGTGCAGCTCGTACATCAGGTACGCCGGGGCGACGCCGAAGCTCACCACGTCGACCAGGCTGTCGAGCTCGGCGCCGAAGCGCGTGCCGGTATTGGAAAGCCGGGCGATGCGGCCGTCCAGGGTGTCGAGAATCCCCGCGAAGACGAGAAACCAGCTGGCGCGGTACAGCTCGCCGCGCGACGCCAGCGTCATCGACCAGATGCCGAAGAACAGATTGAAGAGCGTGAACAGGCTGGGCACGATGATGACGACCCGCTTCACGCCGCGGCGTCCGCTGCCGCTGGACTGAGTCGGCGAGGTCATTGCGGATACTCCGCCAGCACCGTCGCGCCCGCCGCCACGCGATCGCCGATCTGCACCTGGGGTGCGGCGTGGGCGGTGAGCGGCAGGTAGACGTCGACGCGCGAGCCGAAGCGGATCATGCCGAGGCGCGCGCCCTGGGCCGCGTGATCCCCGACCTTGGCGTCGGTCACGATGCGGCGCGCGATCAGCCCGGCGATCTGGCGCACCAGCACCGCCCCGTGCGGTCCCGTGAGTCCGATCGAGGACTGCTCGTTGTCGAGGCTCGCCTTGTCTTCCGCCGCGTGGAGGAATTTCCCGGGATTGTAGTTGCGGTAGGCGACGGTTCCCGACACCGGGTAGCGGTTCACGTGCACGTCGAACACGCTCATGAAGATCGACACGCGGAGCGCCCGGCCGTGCAGGAACGCCGGCTCGTCGGTCTCCGTTACGCTGACGATACGCCCGTCCGCCGGCGCGATCACGACGCGATCGCCGCGCGGGCCGCTACGCTCGGGGTTACGAAAGAACACCAGCAGCCACACGGCGAGCGGCACGAGCAGGACCTCGAGTCCCCACCACCACGGGCTCCAGCGCAGCGCCGCCACTGCGACGAGCGCGGCCAGTCCCCACCCGATCGCGATGAACGGCCACCCTTCGGGGGCCATCCTCACGCCGGGGCCTCCAGTCCCTTGCCGGTGATCAGGCGGTAGGCCTCGCGATAGCGGGCACTGGTCGCCGCGATCACGACCGGCGGCAGCGGGGGCGGCGGCTCGTTGCCGTCCCATTTCCCCTGCTCCTTGAGGCCGGAGAGGTAGTCGCGCAGCGGTTGCTTGTCGAAGCTCGGCTGACCGGTGCCGGGGGTGTAGCGGTCGGCGGCCCAGAAGCGCGAGGAATCGGGGGTCAGCACTTCGTCGATCACGAGCAGCGTGCCGTCGGCCGTCGTGCCGAACTCGAACTTCGTGTCGGCGATGATGATGCCTCGGCCGGCAGCGAAATCGCGGCCACTCTCGTAGAGGGCGAGGCTGGCGCGCTTCAGGGTATTGGCGAGGTCGGCCCCCAACGCGTCGGTCACCCGCTTGAAGGTGACGTTCTCGTCATGCCCCGTCTCGGCCTTCGTCGCCGGGGAGAAGATCGCCGGCTCGAGCTTCGCGCTTTCCACGAGTCCTTTGACGAGCGGCTCGCCCGCCAGCGTCCCTGACTTCTTGTACTCGGCCCATGCCGAGCCGGAGAGGTAGCCGCGGACGACGCACTCGAAGGGCACCGGCGTGGTGCGGCGCACCAGCATGGCGCGGCCGGCGATGGTGGCGCGGTGCGGGGCGAGCGCGGGCACGCGCGCCACGATCTCGGCCGCGTCGGCGGTGATCAGGTGATGCGGGACGACGTGCGCCAGCTTGTGGAACCAGAACGCCGACAACTGGGTGAGCACGGACCCCTTGTAGGCCACCGGCTCCTTCATGACGACGTCGAACGCGCTGACGCGGTCGCTCGCCACCATGAGCAGCGTGTCGGCATCGACCTCGTACATCTCGCGCACCTTGCCACGGCGCAAGAGCGGGAGCGACAGGTTGCTGGCGACGAGCGGTTTGACGGTCGTCATACCTTCACCTCGGCGGCGCTTGCGACAGGCGCGACGGCTTCGATGCGACGGAGCACGGCGGGAAGGACCTCGTCGAGAAAGTGGTCGACCTGCTGGGGCGCCCGGCCGACGTACTGGGCCGGGTCGAGCTCATCGGGGCGGGCCGCGATCGAGAGCGCGCGAAACGCCGGATCGGCGGCGAGCCGGGCGAGGAGATCGTTGGCGGCGCCGCGCTCGGCCACGGCCTGCGACACCGCGAGGCTGTGGCCACGGATGACTTCGTGCAGACGCTGGCGGTCGCCGCCCGCCTTCACGCCGCGCATCAGCAGACGCTCGGTGGCGAGAAACGGCAGCGTCTCGTCGACGTGGCGGCGGGTGACCGGCTCGCGCACCTCGAGCCCGGCCGCGACGTTGGTGGCGAGGACGAGGATGGCGTCGGCGGCGAGAAACGCTTCGGGAATGACGAGGCGGCGGTTGGCGCTGTCGTCGAGCGTTCGCTCGAGCCATTGCTCGGCCGCGGTGTGCCAGCCGTTCCCGGCGAGCTCGATGACGAAGCGCGCCAGGCTCGTCATGCGCTCGGCCCGCATCGGATTGCGCTTGTAGGGCATGGCGGAGGAGCCCACCTGCTCGCTTTCGAACGGCTCGAGCAGCTCGCCTTCGTGCTGCAGCAGGCGCAGGTCGGTGGCGAATTTCGCCGCCGCGGCGGCGAGGCCGGCGAGCGCCGCCAGCACCTGCGCGTCCTGCTGGCGGCTGTAGGTCTGCCCGGTGACCGGGAAGATCCTGGTGAACCCCATCTTCGCCGACACCCGGCTGTCGAGCTCGCGCACCTTGTCGTGGTCGCCGTCGAACAAATCGAGAAAACTCGCCTGCGTGCCGGTCGTCCCCTTCACGCCGCGGAACTGCAGTGTCTCGACGCGATGCAGCAGCTCGTCGGCGTCGAGCACGAATTCCTGCATCCAGAGCGTCGCCCGCTTTCCCACGGTGGTGAGCTGGGCGGGCTGAAAATGCGTGTAGGCGAGGCAGGGCAGGGCGCGATAGCGGCGTGCCACGTGTCCCAGGGCCACGAGCACCGCGGCGACGCGGCCAAGCAGCAGCACGAGTCCCTCGCGCATCAGCACGAGGTCGGCGTTGTCGGTGACGTAGGCACTCGTCGCGCCGAGGTGGATGAACGGCCGCGCCGCCGGCGCCTGCTCGCCGAGCGCGTGGATGTGCGCCATGACATCGTGGCGCAGCCGTTTCTCCAGTTCGGCGACGCGGGCAAGATCGACGTCGTCGAGATGCGCCCGGACTTCGTGGACGGCATCCGCCGGGATCTCGAGTCCCAGCTCACGCTCGCTCTCCAGCAACGCCAGCCACAGGCGGCGCCACAGCCCGACACGGCGGCGCTCGCTCCAGAGCGCCTGCATCGGGGGCGAGGCGTAGCGGCCGGAGAGCGGCGATTCCCAGGTCACACCGAAGCCCGCGCCGCCGGCTTGAGCTTGTTCCAGTCGGCGAGGAATGTCTGCAGCCCACGGTCGGTGAGCGGGTGCTGCAGCAGCTTCTTCAGCACCTCGGGCGGCAGGGTGGCGACGTCGGCCCCGATCATCGCCGCTTCGGCCACGTGCCGTGGATGCCGGATCGACGCCGCGAGGATCTGCGTCGCGATGGAGTAGTTGTCGAACATCTGCCGCGTCTCGCGGATCACGTCCATCCCTTCCTGGCCGACGTCGTCGATGCGGCCGATGAAGGGCGACACGTAGGTCGCCCCCGCTTTCGCCGCGACAAGACACTGCACGCTCGAGAAACAGAGGGTGACGTTGGTGTGGATGCCCTCGGAGGTGAGCCGACGTACGGCGACCATGCCCGCCTCGAGCATCGGAATCTTGACGACGATGTTGTCGGCGATCTTGGCGAGCGACCTGCCTTCGGTGAGCATGCCGTCGGTGTCGGTCGCCACGACCTCCGCCGAAACCGGTCCCTCGACGATGGAGCAGATTTCCTTCAGGACATCGCGGGGATCGAGGTCGCCCGCCTGCTTGGACAGGAGCGTGGGGTTGGTGGTGATGCCGTCGATCAGACCGGCCTGAACCGCCCAGCTGATGTCCTTCAGGGAGGCGGTGTCGAGAAAGAACTTCATGCGGTTGCCTCGGCGTAGAGTTCAGGAGGATAGGTGACGGCCTCGAGATACAAGCCCTGGGGCGGTGCCGGCGGGCTCGCCGCCTGGTTGTCGGTTGCCGTCAGCAGCAGGCGCAGGTCCGACAGCGGACGGCGGGCGAGCGCGATGTCGACCATCGTGCCCACGAGGAAGCGGACCATGCGGTGCAGAAAACGGTTGGCTTCGATCGTGAACGTCATCCCGGAGCCGTTGGTGCGCGCGATCCAGGTCGCCTGCGCCACCTGGCAGCGATAGTCGGGCTTCGCGGCGCCATGGGCCGCCAGGCCGCGGAAATCGTGCTCACCCGGCAGCGTCGCGGCGGCCTCGGCCAGCAACACCGGCTCGAGGGACCGGCCCAGCGCCCACTCGTAGCGGCGGCGGAACGGGGAACGGCTCGCGTCGTCGGTGCCGATCTCGTAGCGGTAGCGCCGCGCGGTAGCGGTGCGGCGTGCGTGGAAGCGGGAGGTCATAGGATGGACGCGCGCCACCCAGATGTCGGGAGGCAAGAGCGCGTTCAATGCCCGTCGTAACCCCGGCGCATCGGCGCTCCAGCGTTCATCGGCGATGAATCCCACCCCCTGACCGATGGCGTGCACACCCGTGTCGGTGCGACCGGCACCGGTGGCCGCGATGTGGCGGCCGGTGAGCCGCTCCAACACCGCCTCGAACTCGGCCTGCACGGTTCGCCCCTCGGGCTGGCGTTGCCAGCCGATGAACTGCCCTCCGTCGTATTGCACCACGGCGAGGAAGGGCCGGCTGGTCACCAGCCAAAGATAACCCCTTGTCCTATTTGACAAAAGCCGATTTTCTTTACGCATGCCGCAGACGACTCCCGGGCCCCTCGAGCGGTCGATCCACGTCCTGGCGAACGGCGCATCCCTGTCCGAGGAGCACGCTGCCGAGGTGTTCGGCGTCATCATGCGCGGCGCAGCGACGCCGGCGCAGGTCGGTGGTTTGCTCATGGCGCTGCGCGTGAAAGGCGAGACCGCAGACGAAGTCGCGGGGGCGGCACGCGCGCTGCGCGAGGCGATGATCCGTGTCGACATCGATGCCCCCCATCTCGTGGACACGGCCGGAACCGGCGGCGGCGCCGTCACGACGTTCAACATCAGCACCGGTGCCGCGCTCGTGGCCGCCGGGGCGGGGGCGACGGTCGCCAAGCACGGCAACCGCTCTTACACCTCACGCTGCGGCTCGGCCGACGTGCTGGAAGCGCTCGGCGTGTCGGTCCAGCTCGATGCAGTCGAGGCTGCTCACGCACTGCGCGAGGCGCGTGTGGCGTTTCTCTTCGCGCCCAACTTCCATCCGGCGATGCGGTACGTGGCGCCGGTTCGCAAAGAGCTCGGCGTCACCACGCTGATGAATCTGCTCGGGCCGCTCGCCAATCCGGCGGGCGTGCGGCGCCAGGTGATCGGCGTGGCCGACGCGAGCCGCGGGCCGCTCGTGGCGCACGCGCTCGCCCGTCTGGAAGCGGAGCACGCACTCGTGGTGCACGGTGCGGTCGGCATGGACGAGATTTCGCCGGCGGGCACGACGCATGTGTGGGAGGTCAAGGACGGCGCGGTGCGGGAATGGACCATCGACCCGCGGCGGCACGGGCTGGACATCGCGGACGTCCTGCTGCTCGCGGGTGCGGAGCCGCAGGCCAACGCCCTGCGGCTGGAGCGCATTCTGGCGGATGGGACGGACCCCGACGGGCGGGCGGCAGTGCTGCTCAATGCCGCAGCGGCGATATATGTGGCGGGGCTCGCCCCGAGCTACGAGGCGGGGATTGCGGCGGGGCGAACGGCGCTCGATTCCGGCGCGGCGCGGGCGGCGCTGGAGCGCCTGCGCCGCACCGGGATCAATAGCGGCGGATGACGCCCAACACGACGCCCTGGACGACGACGTCGCGCTCGTTGACGCGCAACGGAGCCATCTCGGCATTCGCCGGCTGCAGGCGAATCCAACCGCCGGGCTCGCGATAGTACTTTTTCACCGTGGCGCTCTCTCCGCCGACCAGGGCGACGACGGTTTCGCCGTTCTCGGCCTGGGCGCGTTCGTGCACGACGATGAAGTCGCCGTCCTTGATGTGCTCATCGATCATCGAGCGACCGCGCACCTTGAGCACGTAGCTGCGGCCGCGGCGCGGCAGCAGCACGTCGGGGACGGCGAGCGAGTCGCTCGCGTCGGAGATCGCTTCGATCGGTTGCCCCGCCGCGACCAGTCCCAGCAGTGGCAGCTCGGTCGCGCCGCTCTGACCGCGCGGCGGCACGATCTCGATGGCGCGGCTCTCGTTTGGCGTGCGGCGGATGTAGCCTTTGCGCTCGAGATTGGTGAGGTGCTCGTGCACCGTCGCGAGCGAGTGGAACTGGAATCGCTGCGCGATTTCTTCAAAACTGGGAGCGTACCCGCGGTCCTCGATATACTGGGTGAGGTAGTCGAGGATCTCGCGTTGACGCCGGGTGACAGGCATGACATCTCCCCGAAGATTTGCCGAAGGATAATGTACCCGAATACTGCCCGAACGCAAGGATGAATCCGGGGCGGCTTGAGCCACTCGTGTCTGCCGCGCAACAGCGCGTGTCGGCGCTGCGGTCGGACCGCGCCGAGCTGGAACGGCGCGCGCGCGCCGCTCCGGCCCCGCCGCCATTCGGAGCCCGCTCGAGCGACGGCACCATCGGCGTGATCGCCGAGGTGAAACGCCGCTCGCCCTCCGCCGGGGCGATCCACGAGTCACTCGATCCCGTGGCCCATGCGCGGGCCTACGCGGCGGGTGGCGCGGTGGGGATTTCAGTGCTCACCGAGCCGTCGTTCTTCGGTGGATCGCTCGACGATCTGCGGCAGGTTGCCGCGGCTGTGCCACTGCCCGTGGTGCGCAAGGATTTCCTGCTGGAGGAGCTGCAGGTCGTCGAAGCGCGCGCTGCGGGAGCGGCCGCGGTGCTCATCATCGTGCGCATTCTGGAGCCGCGCCGCGTGCGGTCGCTGGTGCGTGCGGCGCACGATCAGGGGCTCGCGGCGCTCGTCGAAGTGCACACCGCAGGCGAGCTCGAGACCGCCGTCGCTGCCGGCGCCACCCTCATCGGCGTCAACAGCCGGGACCTGGACAGCTTCACCATCGATCGCGACGCGGCGGACCGGTTACTCGCGCAGGTTCCCGGGGACGTGGTCGCCGTCGCGGAGAGTGCCATCGCCGGCCGCAGCGACGTCGAGCGCGTGGCGGCGGCGGGGGCCGATCACGTACTCGTGGGAACCGCGGTGGCGCGACTCGCCGATCCGCAAGCCGCGGTGCGCGGGCTCGCCGGCGTGGTGCGACAGCCCCGCAGGGGCGGGCGCTGATGGACCAGACGACCCAGTTCGGTCCCTACGGCGGGCGCTATGTTCCCGAGACGCTGATGGCGGCGCTGGACGAGCTGGCGCGCGTGTACGATGCCGCGAGGGCAGACCCCGCCTTCTGGGAGGAATTCGACCGGCTGTCGCGCGATTACGTCGGCCGGCCGACGCCACTGAGCGACGCGCCACGGCTTGCCGCGGAGCTCGGCGACGGCGTGATCGCCCTTCTGAAGCGTGAGGACCTGAACCACACCGGGGCGCACAAGATCAACAACACGCTGGGACAGGTGCTGCTCGCCCGCCGCATGGGCAAGCACCGCATCATCGCCGAAACCGGGGCGGGGCAGCACGGCGTGGCGACGGCGACGGTATGCGCGCGCTTCGGGCTCGAGTGCGTCGTCTACATGGGCGAAGCCGACATGCGCCGCCAGCGGCTCAACGTCTACCGTATGGAGCTGATGGGGGCGACAGTCGTGGCGGTCACCGCGGGCACGCGCACGCTGAAGGACGCCACGAACGAGGCGTTGCGCGACTGGGTCACGAGCGTCACGCACACCCACTACATCATCGGCTCGGTGGTGGGTCCCGATCCCTTCCCGCGCCTGGTGCGGGATTTTCAGTCGGTCATCGGCCGTGAGGCTCGGGCCCAGGTGCTGGAGCGCTATGGTCGCCTGCCACGCACGGTGGTGGCGTGCGTCGGCGGAGGCTCGAATGCGATCGGCATCTTCAGCGCATTTCTCGACGATGCGGGCGTGGAGCTGGTCGGCGTCGAGGCGGCGGGTCTCGGGCTCGACAGCGGCCGGCATGCGGCGACGCTGTCGCGCGGCCGGCCCGGCGTGTTCCACGGCAGCAAGAGCTACCTGCTGCAGGACGCCGATGGCCAGGTCCAGCCGGCCCATTCGATTTCGGCAGGGCTCGATTATCCCGGTGTCGGGCCGGAACACGCTTTCTTGAAGGACGCAGGTCGGGTATTGTATCAGACGGTGACGGACCAACAGGCCTTGGAAGCGTTCGCCGCCCTGGCCCGTCTCGAAGGGATCGTGCCCGCCCTCGAGAGCGCCCATGCGGTGGCGTGGGCCAGGCACGCGAACGAGCGGTGGCGGTCTGGGGACCTCGTCCTGTTCAACCTCAGCGGTCGGGGGGACAAGGACGTCGCCCTGGTCGCCGAGCAGGGGCAGGTGTGACCGATACCGGCACCCAGCTCGCCCTCCCGCCGGCACACGTCGAGGAGCTGCTTTCCCTGATTGGGAAAGCGCTGCGCGCGGTGCAGCTGTACCTCCCCAACAACCCCGTCTATCAGCGGGCGATCGACAACGTCCGCGGGTCGTGCCGCAAGATCTGGCAGTTCACGGAAGACCTTGCCCTCGAGGTGCAGGAAACGGAGCTGCGCTGGGAGGGGAACCTCGTCTACAGCCACGATCAGAAGAACGAGAGCATCGCCTGGACGCTGTTCAAGGATGGGGTGCGGTCGGTCACCATGCGTCCCGGCGTCGAAGACGCGGAGCTGGTGCGATTCCTCCAGGTGCTGCACCAGGCCCGCACGCTGCAGGCCGAAGCCGCCGACGATCTCCTCACGCTGCTGTGGCAGGAAGATTTCCAGTATCTGACCTACACCTTCCGTGAAATCTCGGTGGACCTGGGCACGCCGATCGAAGCGGAGGGGCCGAGCGAAGTGGCGCCGCCCGCGCAGGTGCGCGACCAGATCGAGAAAGAAGCGCCGCGCGAGGTCGTGTCGGTCGACGAGTTCGACACGACCCTTTACTTCCTGGAAGACCAGGAGATCGCCTACCTCCAGGACGAAGTCGATCGCGAGTACTCGCAGGACCTGCGGCACAACGTGCTCTCGGTGCTGTTCGATCTCGTCGAATCGCAGACCTATGCGACGGTGCGCAGCGAGCTGATCTCGATCATCGAGAACTTCATTCCCTACCTGCTCGGCTCGGGTGATTTCCATTCGGTGGCGTACGTGCTGCGCGAGCTGGCGGGCGTACTGCAACGCGGCAAGGAGCTGATCCCGGAGCACAAGATCGCGCTGTCGGCGATCCCGCAGCGGCTCTCTCAGTCCGACGCTCTGTCGCAGCTGCTGCAGGCGCTGGATGAAGCGACGATGCACCCCACCGAGGCGGAGCTGGGGGAGCTGTTCAAGGAGCTGCAGCCCGAGGCCCTGGTGACGCTGGCCGGATGGGTGCCGCGGCTCGCCAACGAGCAGGTCCGGACGCTCGTCAAGAAATCGGCCGAGCGACTCGCCGGCCAGAATCCCGGCGAGGTGTTGAAGGCGCTGGCCAGCAACGACCAGGGGACGGCGCTCGAAATGGTGCATCTCGCCGGGCGGCTGCGGTTGACCGGCGCCCCCGAGGGGATGGAGCGGTTGCTCACCGAGGGGAACCGCGAGATGAAGCTGGCGGTGTCGGAAGCGCTCATCGCCATCGCGTCGCCCACGGCATTGCGGCTGCTGGAGCGGGCGGTGGATGATTCGGAGCGCGAAGTGCGCATCGCGGCCGTGAAGTTCCTCGCGAGCCGCGGGCATCGCGGCGCGTTCCAGCGCGTCGAGAGCGCCGTCAACGGCAACAAGCTGCGCCAGGCGCATCTCACCGAGAAGATGGCGTTCTTCGAGGCCTACGGGGCGCAGGCGGGCGCCGCGGGGATCCCGGTGCTGGAGCGCATCCTCGTGCCGCGCGGCCTGCTGGGCCGCCGTGAGGACCCCGAGACGCGTGCCTGCGCGGCGATGGCGCTGGGGAAGATCCGCGGTCCGGAAGCGCGGGCGGTATTGGAGCGCGCAGCGCAGGATAAGGAACCGATGGTGCGCAACGCGGTGAGCCGCGCGCTGCGGGAGACGGTGCGGTGACGGACACGCCGCCGTCCGCCGGACCCACGACCCCGCCGCGCCGCGCCACGATCGCCGAAACGGTCGCGGCGTCGGACAGCTTCCTGCGCCACGCGGGGCGCGAGTTCCTGGTGGTGTTCTATGCCGCGCTGCGCTCGCTCAAGCTCTATCCGATCGAAAACGCGCAGGTGCAGAAGGCGCTCGACGATCTCGCCTCGGTCGCCAAGCAGGTGCTCGATGTCGAGCAGGAGCTCGAGCTGCGGCTCCAGGGTGAATTCATTTTCGTCAACTCGACGCGGCTGCGGCTGGCGCTCGAGAACTACGCCTCCTTCTCGCACGTCCTCCAGGTGATGCGGCACTGCGGCGTGGGCGCCATCCGGCTCGAGGCCCAGGTCGACCGGCGCCAGCTGCAGATCCTCGTCTCGCTGCTGCTGGCGCATTCGGCCGGGGAATCGAGTCCCGACACGATTCACGAAATCATCGGGAAGCTGAGCGAGGCCACGGCGACGCACATCACGGTCGAGCCCCCCTTCGAGACCGACGAAAACGTCGCCGACAGCGAGAAAGCGAAGGAAGCGGCGAAGCGCACCTATGTGCGGTCGGTGGCCGTCACGAAGGAAGTGATCAACAGCCTGCGCATGGGCCGCACGGCGAACGTGAAGCGCGTGAAGCGCGCCGTGCAGGCGATCGTCGACCAGGTGCTCAACAACGAATCGTCGCTGCTCGGCCTCACCACGCTGCGCGACTACGACGAGTACACGTTCGTCCACTCCGTCAACGTGTGCATTTTCTCGGTCGCCCTGGGCCGCAAGCTCGGGTTGACGAAGCTGCAGCTCTACGACCTCGGCATGACGGCACTGTTTCACGACGTCGGCAAGTCGCGCGTGCCGCTCGAGGTACTGAACAAGGAAGGCGGGCTCACCGAGGAAGAGTGGCGCATCCTGCAGGCGCATCCCTGGCTCGGGGTGTTGACGCTGTTCGGGCTGCGCGGCTATGGCGAGGTCCCCTACCGCAGCATGGTGGTCTGCTACGAGCACCACATGAAGATCGACCTCACCGGGTATCCCAAGGCGATCCGGCCGCGCTCGTTGTCGATCTTTTCCAAGATCGTGGCCGTGGCGGACGGCTTCGACGCCGCCACCAGCCGGCGGGTCTATCAGACCGTGCCGATCCAACCCGACCAGGTGTTGAAGGAGATGTGGGAGAACCCGCGGCGCGGCTATGACCGCGTCGTCGTCAAGGCGTTCATCAACTTGATCGGCGTCTACCCCGTAGGGACGTGCGTCATCCTCGACACCTACGAGGTGGGGCTGGTGCACGCCGCCAATCCCGACACGTCATTCGTGCACCGGCCGATCGTCCGCATCGTGGCGTCGGCGGACGGGGCCATCACCCACCCGGGCATCCTCGCCGATCTGTCGGAGCGCGATGCCGACGGCAACTACCCGCGCACCATCGTCAAGGTGACCGACCCAGCGCGCTTCGGCATCAACGTCAGCGACTACTTTGTCTGAGCGACCGATCGCCCGGGCCTTCGGCGCCACCAGGGGCGCGGGGCGGGCGGCGTTGATTCCCTATTACACGGCGGGATATCCCACGCGCGCGGCGTGCCTCGACGCCCTGGGCGGCGCCGCCGCTGCGGGCGCCGACCTGGTGGAGGTCGGGATCCCGTTCAGCGATCCGCTCGCCGACGGCCCCACGATTCAACGCTCCACGCAAACCGCGCTCGAGCAGGGGATGACGGTGTCCGGGGTGCTGCAGCTGGTGCGCGCGGCCCGGCTCGGCATTCCGGTCGTGCTGATGACGTACGTCAATCCCGTGCTCGCCTACGGGGTCGAGCGCTTCGCCGCGGATGCGCACGCGGCAGGGGTTGCGGGCGTCTTGTGCACCGACCTTCCGGCCGGAGCCGCCCCTGAGCTGGAGCGCGCAGTGGCGGCGGCAGAGCTCGATCTGATCCGGCTCGTCGCCCCCACGACGACCGACGAGCGGCTCGCGGCCGCCGTTTCGGGTGCCGGCGGCTTCATCTATCTGATCTCGCGGCTCGGCGTCACCGGCGCGCGTCCCGATGCCCCCCCCGACCTGGACCGCAACGTGCGGCGCCTGCGTGCGGTTACGCCGCTGCCGATCGCCATCGGGTTCGGCATCAGCACGCCGGCGCAGGCGGCCGCCGCGGCCCGCTGGGCGGACGGGGTCGTCGTCGGGAGCGCGCTGGTCGATGCGCTCGCACGCGGCGGCCTCGCCGCCGCCCGCCGCCTGCTCGAGAGCCTGGCTGCGGCGCTGGCGACGCGGGGGGCCGCGTGAACTTCCAGAAGTTCGTCGCGATCTACGGCCGTCTGCTGGCGTTCGGCGGCATCGCGGTGTTCGCCGCCACGCTGGCCGTGGATGCGCGCTGGATGCAGCAGTGGGTCGAGATCCTGGCGATGCTCGCGGTGGTCATCGGTGTGCGCGGGCAATCGGTGCGCCTGTCGAAGTACTCGTACCTGAACCAGACCGGGCTGGTCAGTCTGTGCGGCAGTCTCCTGGTGGGCCTGCCGGCGACGCTGGTGGCGCTCGCCGCCGGAACCCTGATGGCCGACTGGGTGTGGCTGCGCAAGACGCTGTGGGCCGCGGTGATCAATTTCGGGCGCGAGACGCTCGGGCTGGTCGCCGCCTACGGCGTGTATGCGGCGATCCTGTCGGTGTCCGGCGTGAATGCGCCGGGGCTGCACGTCGGCACCATCCCCGCGCTGTTCTTCTTTGCCCTGACGTACTTCCTGTTCGGCCGGCTGCTGTTCTATCTGAGTCTCATCGTGCGCGGCAAGCTGGAGCAGGACGAGCAGCTGCTGATCATCCGCTACGAGGTCATCGCGTACTTCGGCACCATCGGGGCGGCGTGTACCGTCATCAGCGCGGTGCTCGCGTGGCCGCCGGTGACCTGGCTGTTCGTCGCGGCCGCGCTTGCGGCGCTCGGACAGCTGCTGAAGCAGATGCTCGAGGAGGCGATCTCCGCCGAAGAGCTGAACAAGATTCACGCGATCGAGTCGGTGATCACGAGCAACATCTCGTTGCACGATTCGTTTCAGCGCATCGAGCGGCTGGCGCACCGGCTCGTGGATTGGGGCGATCTGCGCATCTACCGGCGCGTCGAGAACGGATTGCGGCTGGCGTACCGCAGTGCGATCGGCCGTCCCAACCGCGCGGAGCCGACGTCCGACGTCGCCGTGCTGCGCGGCCAGGTCGTGGCGAACGGCGAAACCATGGTGATCCACGACGTGATGCGGGACAAGCGCGTCGCCGACGTTCCCGAGTACGTGCAGAGTCTCGTGCTCGTCCCGCTGCGGTTCGGCGAATCGGTGATCGGCACGCTCGAGCTGGAACACCACAAGCGCCGCGCCTACCGCCGCAAGGACATCGTGACGATCGCGACGTTCGCGAACCAGCTCGCGACGGCGATTCACATCAACGATTTGCGCCGGCCGATCGTCGAGACGCTGGACCGCATGACGCGGCAGCTCAGCACGATCGGGCAGGCGGCGGCGTCGCTGCGCGACGTGTCGCGCGCCGTGGCGACGTCGACCGCGGCGATCCGCGGCGCGGCGACGACCGAGGAAGCCGAGGTCACGGGCGGCCTCGAGGCCACCGACGCCCTGGCGCTGGTGTCGCGCCGCGTCGTGGAGGACGGCGCGGAGGCGGCGCAAGCCTCGACGTCGGCGAGCGACGTCGCCAGCCGCAACCGCGAGCGCATCAAGGACGCGCTCACGCGCCTCGTCGCCCTCAAGGCGTTCGTCGGCGAGAGCTCCGGCAAGGTGCAGCAGCTCGGCGTCATGAGCCGGCGGATCACCGGCTTCATCGCGTCGATTCGCGAGTTCTCCGACATGACCAACCTGCTGGCGCTGAACGCGGCGATCGAGGCGGCGCGCGCGGGGAAACACGGCAAGGGCTTCGCGGTCGTGGCGGAGGAGGTGCGGCGGCTGGCCGAGCAGAGCGCCGGCGCCGCGGCCGAGGCGGGTGAGCTGGTCGCCGACATCCACCGCCAGGTGGGAGAGGTGGTGGAGCAAATGCGCCGCGGACAGGTGAACGTCGCGGGCGTGGAAGAGCTCTCGTCCGACGCGCTCGCGGCGCTCGAGGCGATCGTCCAGGCAACCGCCGAGGCGACGGCGCACGCGCAGCGCATCGCGTCGACCGCGGGCGAGCAGGACGAGGCGTTCGGACGCCTGCGGCAGCGCATCAGCGCGGTCGCGGCGATCTCGCTCCAGAACCGCGCGGAGGCCGAGGGCGTGTCGGCGCGCGCCGGCGAAGCGGCCACGGGACTCACCGATCTCGAGCGGGCCACGCGCGACCTGGAAGAGGTGGCCGGCCGCCTGCGCGACCTGACGCGTGGATTCGCGAGTGTCGAGTGACGAGTCACCTCGAGCGAACCTACGTCGCCCTGGGCTCCAATCTGGGAGACCGGGAGGCGCACCTCGCTCACGGGCGGCTGCGGCTCTCCACCCTGCGGCGCACGCACCTGGTCGCCGCCTCGAGCATCGAGGAAACCGCGCCCCTCGGCTCGGTGCCGCAGGGGCCGTATCTCAATCAGATGGTCCTGCTCGTCACGGCCCTCGAGCCGCTCGAGCTGCTGGAACGCTGCCGCGCGATCGAGGTCGAGGCGGGGCGCGAGCGGCGCGAGCGCTGGGGCCCGCGTACGCTCGATCTCGACATCGTCCGGTTCGGCGATCGCGCCATCACCACAGCGGAGCTCACCGTGCCGCACCCCGAGCTGCCCCACCGCGATTTCTGGCAGCGCGAAATCGTGGAGCTCGATGCCCTGGCGCCCGCGCATGTCTGACGCCCCGAAGCCGGTGTCGACGCTCGATCTCCTGAAGATGAAGGCGGCGGGGACGCGCATCGTGATGTTGACCTGCTACGACGCGCTGTTCGCGCGCCTGCTCGACGCCGCCGGCATCGACATCCTGCTGGTCGGCGACTCCGTGAATCAGGTCCTGGGCGGCGCCGAGTCGACGCTGTCGGCGACGCTCGAGCAGATGATCTACCACACACGGATCGTGCGCCGTGGGACGCGGCGGGCCCTCGTCGTGTGCGACATGCCGTTCCTCACGTATCAGGTCACCCGTGAGGACGCGATCCGCAACGCCGGCCGGGCGATGGCGCAGACGGGGTGCCACGCCGTCAAAGTCGAAGGCGGCGTGCACATTGCGCCGACGGTGCGCGCGCTCGTCGAGGTCGGCATCCCGGTGATGGGCCACATCGGGCTCACCCCGCAATCGCTGCACGCGCTGGGTGGCGCGCGCGTCCAGGGGCGGGATGACGTGGCGGCGCAGCGGTTGAAGAACGACGCCACGGCGCTCCAGGAAGCCGGGGCCTTTGCGGTCGTGCTCGAGCTCGTCCCCGCGGCGCTCGCCCGAGAGATCACGCAGTCGCTCACGATTCCGACGATCGGCATCGGTGCCGGTCCGTCGTGCGACGGCCAGGTGCTCGTGCTGCACGACATGCTGGGGCTGAACGAGGAGTTCAACGCCAAGTTCGTGAAGCAGTACGCGCAGCTGGCCGGCGAGGTGCGACGGGCGGCGGGGGCGTTCGCCGAAGAGGTGCGCGCCGGACGGTACCCGGGACCGGAGCATTCAGTTCAGAAGTAGGGACCCTACCGGCTTCGCAGCGCTCCGGTTTGCTTTCTCCCGTGCTCACGATCAGCTCCCGGTCGGAGATGCGCGCCTGGTCGCGTGCGGAGCGCGCCCGGGGCAAGCGCGTGGGTTTCGTGCCGACCATGGGAGCGCTCCACGAAGGGCACCTGCGGCTCATCGACGCGGCGCGCGAGCGCGCGGACGTCGTCGCGCTGAGTGTGTTCGTGAATCCGCTGCAATTCGGCCCCACCGAGGACTTCGCCCGCTACCCGCGCGATCTCGATCGCGACCGCACCCTCGCCGAGGCGCGCGGCGTGCAGGGATTCTTCGTCCCGACGCCGCAGGAGATGTATCCGGTCGAGCCGCTGGTGCGGGTCGCGCCCGGCCCAATGGCCGCGACGCTGGAGGGCGCGGCGCGGCCGGGCCACTTCGCGGGTGTGTTGACGGTCGTCGCCAAGCTGTTGCACGCCGTCGAGCCAGACGTCGCGGTGTTCGGTCGCAAGGACTTTCAACAGGGGATGCTGGTGCGGCAGATGGTGGAGGATCTGGATTTTCCGGTGCAAGTGGACATCGCCCCGACGGTGCGCGAGCTCGAAGGGCTCGCGCTCTCGTCCCGCAACATCTATCTGAGCGGCGATCAGCGGCGCTCGGCGCTGGGGCTGTCCCGCTGCCTGCGCGAAGTGGAGCGCACCTGGCGCGGCGGCGCAGCCGATCCGGCGGCAGTCGAGCGGCGTGGGATGGAAGCGCTGTCTGCTTCGGGGGTCACCCCCGAATACCTCGCGTTGGTGGACGACCATCTGCGCCCGGTCGAGCGCGTGACGCAGGCCACGGTCGCGCTCGTTGCGGCACGCGTGGGAACGACTCGTCTGATCGACAACGTCATTCTGGGCGAAGGGGTGGGCGCGGATCCCACCGTCGGCAGCTGAGTTCGATGCTCCCCGATTGGGCGGTCGTCACGGCGCAGCGTCGCGCGCACATCGAGCGCGTGGCCGCATTGATAGGGGAGTGGGGAGCGGCGATGGGGACGGCGGGGCCCGAGCTGCAACGCTGGGAGCGCGCCGCCTGGTGGCACGATGCGTTGCGCGACGCGGAGCTCGCTACCGAGATGGACCACGGACCGCTGGCGGCCGCGCGGCTGGAGCAGGAAGGCGAGCGCGATCGCGGCGTGCTCGACGCCGTGCGGTACCACTCGATCGGCTATGCCGGGTGGGACGACGCCGGCAAAATGCTCTACCTCGCCGACTACCTCGAGCCGGGACGCGTGCACGACGCGGCGGAACGCACGGCACTGCGTGCGCGGGTGCCGCGCGAGCGGGATGCCGTCCTCAAAGAAGTCGCGCGGCGCCGCGTGCAGCGGACGGTGCACTCGGGCTGGCCGCTGGCACCGGAAACGGTGGCGTTCTGGAACGCGCTCGCTTCGCGCTGATTCTCGCACTGGCGCTCGCGGGCGCCTGCCGGCACCGCACGCTGCCGCAGGCGTTTGCCATCCCCGGCGATGCCGGTCCGGCCCTGACGGTCGAAGTGATCAACACGACCGGCAAGAGCGGCCTGGCGCGCAGCGGCACCCGGCTGCTGCGCAGCGCCGGGATCGATGTCGTGAATTACTTCGCGTCCAGCGACAAACCGCTCGACTCGACGCGCATCGTGGTGCGCCGAGGAGCGGCGGCGACGGGGGAGCGCGTGCGAGCGGTGTTGAAGATCGGGCGCGTGGTGCTGCAGCCCGACTCGACGCGGCTAGTCGACGTGAGCGTGCTGCTCGGCGCCGACTTTGCGGCGCGGGTGCCCCTCGACTTCCACCCGTAACTGGCCGCACGCCGCGCTGATGTCCAGGCCGCGGCTCTTGCGCAACACCGCCTCCACTCCGTGACCCTTGAGCCGGCGCTCGAACGCGAGCATGCGCGCGTACGGGCTCGGCGTCAGATCGGGGGCGCCGCCGGGGTGCAGCGGAAGCAGGTTGACGAGCGCCGCGAGCGGCTGCGCCAGCTTCGCCAGCGCATCCGCGGCCTCGAGCGAGTCGTTGCGGTCGGCGATCAGGACGTACTCGAGCGTGACGCGGCGGCGCCACGTGGCGAGCGCTTTCAGGACGACAGGAAGGGCGTACTTCTTTTCGATCGGCATCAGCGCGCGGCGGGCCTCGGGGGTGGGTGCGTGCAGCGAGAGCGCCAGCCGGAATTGCTCCGGGCGTTTGGCGAATTCGGCGAGGCTCGGAAGGATGCCCACCGTCGAAACGGTGATGTGGCGCGCGCCGATCCCCAGCGCGTCGGGGTGATTGAGCAGCGTGAGCGCGCGGTCGACCGCTTCCCAATTGAGGAGCGGCTCGCCCATTCCCATGAACACGACGTTGCTGGGCCGAGGCCCGAGTCCCTGCAGCTCGACTTCACGGACCTGACAGGCGATCTCGGCGGCGCTCAGATTGCGCCGCCATCCCATCCGTCCCGTGGCGCAAAACACACAGCCGAGCGCGCAGCCGACCTGCGACGAGATGCAGAGGGTGCGCCGCTTGCCCTCGGGGATCAACACCGACTCGATTGCCTCGCCGTCGGACAGCCGCCACAGGTACTTCTCCGTCCCGTCGGCCGACACCTGTCGGGCCGCGAGCGTGAGGCGGGGCAGCGGAAATTCGCCATCCAGCGCTGCGCGCAGGTCAGCCGGCAGATCGCTGGCGTCGCTCCAGGCGGCCACAGGGCGCTGCCACAGCCGCGGCAGGATCTGGCGGACGCGATACGCCGGCTCGGCTCGCTTGGCGAGCCACTCGGCGAGAACCGTCTGCGCATCCGATGGAGCGAGCGAGAGGAGATCGGTCACTTGAGATTCGCTTCCAGTCCCACGCGGAACGTCGAGCCGAGGTCGGACACGCCACCGTCGCGTGCGAACGACACGCGGTAGCGGCCGACGCTGACCCGCAGCCCGGCTGCTCCACGCCACACGGCGTTGCCGTAGCTCGCTTCGCGCGACAGCACCACGTCGAGCGTCACCGGCGTTCCAATGTCGAGACCGGCCCCCAGCTCGTGATCGACGCCGCCGGGACGACCAAATGCGATTCCGTAACGCCCGACGAGCCGCCCCGGCGTCGTGCCCCACAGCATCCCGCGCCACAGCCGGTACTCCGCTCCTGCGTCGATGTCCTGTGAGGGATCATTGGCCAGCCGGGTGAGTCCACGCGTCGCGATGGCGATCCGCACCCGGTCGCCGATGTCCTGGCTCAGGCCGAAGTCGACCGACCACCGCTCGGCGCGTGTGCCGTCGAAGCGCGTGTCGTGATAGGTGACTGTGGCACCGACGCCGGTGCGACCGTAGGCGTTGCTCCAGGTGATCCCGCCGCTCTGCGTGTAGAAGGGAATCGACTCGCCATCAGGGTCGGGGCTGTCGGTCGTGCGCACCAGGTCTCCGAGTCCCATCCGCGCGTAGACCACGCCGACGGCGCCGAAGTGCCGCACGGGAACGCGTACCGCGCCGATCAATCCCGTCGCCCCGACCACGGCCGGAGTCTGCAACAGGTCCAACCCGAGCTGCCCATGATCGCTTTCCTGAACCGGAGTCCAGAACGCCGCGGCTGCCCCGGTCGCGAGCGCGGGAGGGAGCGGGATCGTCACCGCTGCGAGACGCCACAGCTCGCTCCCGGCACTCTGTTGCGATGCCAGCACCGGGGGGAACCCGGTGGTCAGGATGAGCAGGAGGGGGCCGGAAACGCGCATTGAGAGGGTTTGAGGGGTGTCGTGGCGCTGTGAGCCCAACTTAACTAGATTCAATCGTTTACACCACTTGCGGGCCGCCGTGCGACTGACCGAACTGCTCACCCCCGACCGCATCCGAGTTCCGCTGCAAGCGCGGGACAAGACGGGGGTCCTGCGCGAGCTGGTCTCCCTGCTCCTGCCAGGAGACGGCAGCCAGGGGGAAGAGGTGCTGGCGGCCATTTTGGAACGGGAGCGTCAGTTTCCGACGGGTATTGGACACGGTGTGGCCGTCCCCCACGGCCGCACACCCGCGATGCCGTCGCTCGCGATCGTGGCGGGGACGAGTCCCGATCCGGTGCGCTACGAGACGATCGACGGGCAGCCGGTGCGGCTGTTTTTCCTGCTGGCCGGACCCGAAGCGCTGGCGGGGGCCAGCGTCAAGGCGCTGAGCCGGATTTCCCGGCTGGTGCGGCAGGAGCCGCTGCGCTTGCGGCTCCTGGCGGCGCGGACATCGCAGGAGTTCTACCGGACGATTCTGGAGGCGGAGGGCGCGTGACGGAGGGGAGCACGACGAGTTGGCGGACGCACCGCTGCGGGGCCCTGCGCCCCGAGCACGTGGGGCAGCAGGTCCGGCTGGGCGGGTGGGTGCATCGCCGGCGCGATCTCGGTGGGATCGTGTTCCTCGACCTGCGGGACCGCGAGGGCATCGTCCAGGTGGCCTTTGGTCCCGGTTGGGCGAAACCGGACGCTATCGCCCGTGCGCAGGGGGCGGGTACCGAGTCGGTCGTCGTGGTGAGCGGCGCCGTGGTGGCGCGGCCGGCTGAGATGAAGAATCCGGAGCTCGCGACCGGCGCCGTGGAGGTGCACGCAACGGAGATCGAGATCGTGGGGCCCGCCGAGACGCCGGCGATTCCCGTGGGGCGCGGCAAGGGCGAGGAGCTGCCTGCCGAGGAGCTGCGCCTCAAGCATCGCCACCTCGACCTGCGCCGGCCCGAGCTGCAGGCGAATCTGATGCTGCGCCACCGCCTGTTGCAGCGCGCGCGGCGGGTGATGTCCGACCTCGGCTTCCTCGAGATCGAAACCCCGATTCTCACCAAGCCGACGCCCGAGGGCGCACGCGACTATCTCGTGCCATCGCGGGTGCACCCGGGCGAGTTCTACGCGCTGCCACAGTCGCCGCAGATTTACAAGCAGCTGCTGATGGTGGCGGGATACGATCGCTACTTCCAGCTGGCGCGCTGCTTCCGTGACGAGGACCTGCGCTACGACCGGCAGCCGGAATTCACGCAGATCGACATCGAAGCGTCGTTCGTGCGGCAGGACGACGTGATGGGATTCGTCGAAGCGGTGCTCGTCGCGCTGTGGGACGAGGCCGGTCACGAGATCCCGCGGCCGTTCCCCCGCATGTCGTGGCGCGACGCCATGGAGCGCTACGGCACCGACAAGCCCGACCTGCGCTACGATTTCCCGATCGTCGACTGGACGGCCGCGGTGGGCCCGCTCGGCGTGCCGTTCTTTGCGTCGGCGGGTCAGAACGGCACGCGCGTGCGCGGCATCGCGGTGAGCGGTGGGGGCGCGCTGTCGCGCAAGGACGTGGACCAGCTCGCCCTTGTCGCGAAGCAGCTCGGCGGCTCCGGGCTGGCGTGGGTGAAGCGGCAGGGCGAGCAGGTGTCGGGATCGGTCGCCAAGCAATTCACGACGGAGACGCTGGGCACGCTCGGCGTGGGCGACGGGGACGCGGCATTGTTCGCCGTCGGCCCCGACCGGGTGACGTCGCAGGTCCTGGACCGCGTCCGTCTTGAGATGATTCGACGCCTCGCGCCGGCGCCGCGCATGGCGCACGCGTTCTGCTGGGTGGTGGACTTCCCGTTGTTCGAGCCGGATCCCGAGACGGGCCGTCCGGTGTTCGCGCATCATCCGTTCACGTCGCCGCACCCCGACGACGTCGCGAAGCTCGACCGCGAGCCGTTCGCCTGCCGCGCGCTGCACTACGACGCCGTCTACAACGGCAACGAGCTCGGCTCGGGCTCGATCCGCATCACCGATCCTGCCGTGCAGCGCAAGGTGTTCGAGCACCTGGGGCTCAGCGCGAGCGACATCGAGGCGCGCTTCGGCTTCCTCCTCGGCGCGCTGGCGGGCGGCGCGCCGCCGCACGGCGGATTCGCCGTCGGGTTCGACCGCACGGCGATGCTGCTGGCCGGGGCGGGGAGCCTGCGCGACGTGATCGCCTTTCCCAAGACGACGACGGCCCGCGCGCTGTTCGAGGGCGCGCCGTCGCCGGCCCGCAGCGCGGACATCGAGGCGCTGCACATCCGGGTGGTGCCATGAGCGACGACGCGACGCGCAAGCTGTCGGTCGAAGGGGTCGACCTGTTGTCGCTCGCCGGCGTGAACGACGGCAACCTCGTCGAGCTGACGCGGCGGCTGGGCGTGCGCGTGGCGCTGCGCGGCGACGCGCTGACGCTGCAGGGACCGGCCGCCGCCGTCGAGCGTGCCGCGCCCGTGGCGCAGGCGATGGTCGATCTCGCCCGCATGGGTGAAACACTCGACGTGCACGACGTCGAGCGCCTCACCCTCGAGGGGGATGCCGGTACGCTCGCCGATGCTTCGGCCGCCGCCGGCGAGATGAAGATCATTCTCCCCGGGCTGCGGCGCGTGATTCAGCCCAAGACCGGCGGTCAGCGCGACTACCTGCAGTTCATCGCGCAGAACGACATCGTGGTGGGGATCGGTCCAGCCGGAACGGGAAAGACGTACCTCGCCGTCGCGGCCGCCGTCGACGCGCTGTCGCGCAAGCGGGTGCGGCGCATCATTCTGGCCCGTCCCGCGGTGGAGGCCGGAGAGAATCTCGGGTTCCTCCCCGGCGATCTGCAGGAAAAGGTCGATCCCTATTTGCGCCCGTTGTACGACGCGCTCGAAGACATGATGCCGCGCGACCGGGTGCAGAAGGCACTCGAGACGCGCACGATCGAGATCGCCCCGCTCGCCTACATGCGCGGACGCACCCTGTCCGACGCGTTCGTCATTCTCGACGAAGCGCAGAACGCCACCGGAATTCAGATGAAGATGTTCCTGACGCGCCTGGGCGTGAATTCGCGCGCCGTGATCACCGGCGACAAGACGCAGATCGATCTGCCGAACCGCGAGGACTCGGGGCTGTTGCAGATCGAGCGCATCCTGCCGGGGATCGAGGGAATCGGATTCTGCTATCTCGGCGACACCGATGTCGTCCGACATCGGCTGGTCCGGGACATCATCCGCGCCTACGCCGAAGACGCCCAGGGCTGACGTGCCCCCGACTCCCGCCGCCATCGCGCGGTACCATTTTGCCCGCTGGATATGGGTGCTGGGACTCGCCGTCCTCGCCCAGGTCGTGTTCCCGACCGGCGTCACCGACCTGGCGCCCCTGCTGCACATCGGCGTGCGCGCCGACCGCCAGGTGGTCGCGCCCTTCGACTTTGTCGTCACCAAGAGCCAGGACGAGCTGCAGCGCGAAGCCGATGCCGTCGCCGCGACGGTGCGGCCGATCTACGAATATCGAGGCGACGTGTTCGACAGCGTGCGCGCGGCGGCGCGCGGCTATTTCGCCGCGGCCGATACGGCTGCCGGCCAGGGACGCGAGGCGCTCGTCCACGCCTCGCAGCAGGCGGAGGTTCCGCTCAGCGCCGCCGAGGCGGACTATCTCTCCAAGACGGAGAAGCGGCGCGCGCTCGAGCGCGCCCTGGCGGATCTGTTTCAACGCACCCTGTCGCAGGGCGTCGCCCCGACCCTTTCCGCCGATTCCGGGCTGGAAGTGATCGTGCGGCGCGGCCCCACCGAGACGCCCGTCCCGCGCGCACAGGTGCTGACGTTCGAGGCTTATCTCCAGAGCGCCCAGACCGTCCACCCCGATCCGGGGTCGAGCATCGGTGACGTCGTCTATCTGAAACTGGTCCGCCGCTTCTTCCGGCCCACGCTGGTGCGCAACGAACTCGAGACGCAGCGCCGCCGCAGCGAGCTCGCCGCCGGCGTGGATCGCGCCAAATACGCCGTGCGCCAGAGCGACGTGCTCATCGAGGCGGGGCAGGTGGTCACCGGACCGATCGAGGAGAAGCTCGCCGCACTGCACGGCGAGCTCGTGCGCCGCGGCGCGGCGACGAGCGGATCGGTGGGTGGGGTCGTCGGACCGCTGCTGCGCAATACCCTGATCCTGTCGGTGTTCTGGGTGCTGCTCTTTTTCTACCGACGCGAGACGTACATCGAGCTGCGGCAGGTCGGCACCGTCGCGGTGCTGTTCGCGTGCGCCATCCTCGCCGCCGCGGCGGTGGCCCGCATGGCGCCGCAGCATGCCGAGCTGATCCTGTTGCCGTTCTCGGCGATGATGATGACGGTGCTGTTCAACGGGCGCGTGTCGATGATCGCGGCGATGATCCTCGCGGTGCTGATCGCCGTGCAGCCGGTCTTCCACGACACGCCGGTGCTCTTCCTCACCTTCGTGGGCGGCGTGGCGGCGGCGTTGTCGGTGAAGACGCTGCGCCGCCGCACGCACCTCTACCTCGCCGTCCTGCTCGTCGGCGTCGGCTATGCGGTCTCCGCCTTCGCCCTGGCGCTTGCCGGAGACTGGTCCACCGGCGATCTGCTCACACGCGCCCTGCTCGGTACGGCGAACGGACTCGTGTCGGCGGCGCTGACGTTCCTGCTGCTTCCGGTGGCGGAGCGCGTGGCGCAGATCACCACCGATCTCACGCTGCTCGAGCTGTCGGATCCGAGCCGGCCGCTGCTGCGGCGCCTGTCGCTCGAGGCCCGGGGCACGTACGCCCACAGCCTGGCGATGGCGAACCTGGTGGAGGCGGCGTGCAACCGCATCGGGGCCAACGGCCTGCTGGGACGGGTGGGGTGTTACTACCACGACATCGGGAAGCTCGCGAGCCCGCAGTACTTCGTGGAGAACCAGACGCCGTCCAACAACCCGCACGACCGTCTGTCGCCCGCGCAGTCGGCGGAGATCATCAAGCTGCACGTGACCGAAGGGCTGCGCCTCGCTCGCGAGGCGGGACTCCCGGAGGTGGTCGCGGCCTTCATCCCCGAGCACCACGGCACCACCGAAATTGCGTACTTCTACGATCGAGCAAAGAAGCAGGGTGGCCCCGGCGTGCGGCGCGAGGACTTCCGCTATCCGGGGCCGCGCCCCCGTTCGGTGGAAACGGCGATCGCGATGCTGGCGGACTCGGTGGAGGCGTCGCTGCGCGTGCTCGAGCCGATCACCCCCTCCAAGCTGGAGGCGGCGATCGAGCAGATCGTGAAAGGCCGCCTCGCCTCCGGCGAGCTCGACCAGGCGCCCCTGACATTGCAGCAGCTCGATCAGGTGCGCGACGAGTTCGTGCGGGCGCTCACCGGGATGTATCACAATCGCATCGATTACCCGGAGTCCAGTGGCGGCATCACGAAGGCCTGGCAGCCCGCGCGGCCCGCTGTTTGACGCGCTGGCGCGGGTCGCAACACGCGTGCTGCGGTGGGAACGGGCACGTCGCGCGCGCGTCGAGCTGGCGCTGCTTGGCCCCGTGGCGATGCGACGCCTGAACCGGCGGGCGACGGGACGCCGCGGCCTGACCGACGTGATCGCCTTCACCCTGCCACAGCCCGACGGCGCGATTCTCGGCGACGTCTACATCTGCCCGGCTGCCGCCCGGGCTTTCGTGATGGGTGGTCAGGCGGACGTTAGGGTCCGACCGGACGACCGCCTCAAAGAGGAGCTCGTGCGCCTCGTCGTGCACGGCACGCTGCATGTCCTGGGCTACGATCATCCCGACGGTCCCGGCCGCACGCGCTCGGCGATGTGGCAGCGGCAGGAGCGCTACGTGCGCCGACTCATGGGCCGGTGGCGCGCGTGATCGTGCTCGCCTGGGGCGGCGCACTGCTCGCTCTCGCCGCGGCCGTCTGGGCCGGCCTCCTGGCACTCGGCGAGGAGGCGGCAGTCGGCGAGACGCTGCACACGCTGGGCGACGCGCCCCCCGCGACGATCTGGGGCAAGGTGCCGCTGAATCGCGCGCTGCACGTCGCGCGGCTCGCGCTGCTCGTGCTCGGCGCGGTGGCGGCGGCGCACGCGGTGCACTGGTGGGACCGTCCCTGGCTGGAAGCGGTGGGGGCAGTGTTGCTCACGGCGCTCTTGATGTTCGTGATCGGCGACGCGCTGCCTCGCAGTATCGCGCGTCTCAACCCCGAGCTGGCGTCGCTCAGTCTGCCGCTGGGGCGGCGGACGCTGCCGCCGTTCCAGCCGCTGCTGCGCATTCTCGCCGCGGTGGACCGCGGCCTGCACTCGATCATCCCGGCTCCCGGATCGGCGCAGCCGACGCTGGGTGACACGGAGCGCGACGTCCTGCTCGGCATCTTCTCGATCGCCGACACCACGGTCGATGAAGTGATGACGCCGCGGCTCGACATGATGGGCATCGATCTGTCGGCGACCAAAGAGGAAGCGCTCGACGCTTTTCGATCGAGCGAGCACACCCGGTTGCCGGTGTACGACGGGACCGCCGACAACCTGGTCGGGATTCTCTACGCCAAGGATCTCGTCCCTCTCGCCATGGAGCTGCCCGCCGCCGGGCGGCCGGCGCGCTGGCAGGAGCTGGTGCGTCCGGCGTCCTTTGTTCCCGAGACCAAGACGCTCGACGCTCAGCTGCGCGACTTTCAGCACGGTCCGGCCCACCTGGCGATCGTCGTCGACGAATTCGGCGGCACGGCCGGACTGATCACGCGCGAGGACGTGCTCGAGGAGATCGTGGGCGAGATCCGGGACGAACACGATACCGGGGAGCGACCGGAGATCCGGCGGGAGGGCCAGCGCGTGTGGGTCGACGGCAGTGCCGGACTCGAGGAGCTGTCGGAAGCACTGGGGCGTCCCTTCACGCACCCCGAGGTGTCGACGGTGGGCGGGTTGATCTACACCATCCTGGGGCGCGTGCCGCGCACCGGCGACGAGCTGGTGCTCGACGGATACCGCGTTGTGGTGGAGCGGGTGGAGCGGCAGCGGGTGCGGGCCGTGATGTTCGAGCCGGCGTGATCTGGCCACTCCTGTTGCTCGTCCTGGGCCTCGGGCTCGCGGGTACCGCCGCCGCGATCGGCGTGTCGGCTGCGGCGGTCAGCCAGGCCGACCTGACCCGCTGGGTGTCCTACAAGCTGCGCGGCGCGCCACAAACCGCGCAGGCCCTGCGCAATCCGGGGCGCGTGTTGTCGACCGCCAATCTGCTCACCACGCTGGGCGTGCTCGTGGCGGCGGCCGCGATTCCCGCGCTGCTGGCACGTACGACGCCGACGTTTCTCGGGCTCGTCAGCGTGCTCCTGATCGTGCCGCTGTTCGTCATCGCGGCGTACCTCTTGCCCCGCGTCGTCGGCCGCCGCTGGCCGGAGGGCATCGTGGCGCCGGCGGTGCCGTGGATGGAGCGCGCGGCGACCGTGTTCGCACCGTTCATCCCGACGCGGGATCCGACCACGCGCGGCGCCCTGGCAGCCGTCCTCACCGGCGACACCAGCGTGATCGCGGCGACGGATGAGATCGAGGTGGTGTCCGGCGTGCTGGCGTTTTCGGATCGACCCGTCGCCGAGCTGATGACGCCGCGCACCGCGGTGGTCGCCGTGCCGGAGGGGATGCTCGCCGCCGAAGCGGCGCATGTGTTCGTGCAGTCGGGATACAGCCGCTATCCGGTGTACCGCGGGTCGCTCGACGAGATCGTCGGCGCGGCCCACGCCTTCGATCTGCTCGCGTCGGCTCCCGATGCACCAGTACGCGTCCGCACCGTCTTGTCCGTGCCGGGCACGCGGCGCGCCGCGGATCTGATGCTCGAGATGCAGCGCGGCGGCAGCCATCTCGCGGTGGTGCTCGACGAGTTCGGCGGCACCGCGGGGCTCGTGACGTTCGAGGACCTGCTGCGCGATCTGGTGAGCGAAGTCCTCGAGGGCCCCGCGCAGCCCGAAACTGCGGACGCGGCGACGCCGGCGCTCGTCGAAGCGGACGGCGCTACACCGGTGAGCATGCTGGGGGAAAGTCTCGGTGCAGGGCCCAAGGCCGGCGCGGCCCAGACCGTCGGGGGCCTCCTGATGCAGGCGCTCGGCAGAATTCCGCACAGCGGCGAGCGGTTCGTTCTCGGCGGATGGGAATTCGACGTGCTGGCCGCGACGGCGATGCGGGTCGAGCGGGTGGTGGTGCGCCGCGCGCCGGCGCGCGTCGTCGTGCTGGACGGCGCTGAGGAGCGGACCGCGCCATGATATCTTCCGGTGGCGGACATGCCTCCTGATGCCATCCTGCAGGGCCTCGATACGGGCGACGTCAGCGCCCTCGCCCGGGCCATCAGCCTCGTGGAGAACCAGCGTGACGGGTTCGAGCGTGTGCTGACCCACGTCCACGAGCGGCTGGGACGCGGCGGGGCGCGTCGCATCGGCATCACCGGACCACCGGGTGCGGGGAAGAGCACCCTCACCGAGCAGTTGATCCGATCCTTCCGGGGCATGGGCCTGAAGGTTGCGGTGGTCGCCGTAGACCCGACGAGCCCCTTCAGCGGCGGCGCCTTGCTGGGCGACCGGATTCGCATGGAAACGGCGAGCACCGATCCCGGCGTGTTCATCCGGTCGATGGCGACGCGCGGCTCGATCGGCGGTCTGGCCACGACAACCGAAGAGGTCTGCGACGTCCTTGAGGCGTTCGGCTTCGAACGCATCCTCATCGAGACGGTGGGCGTGGGCCAGACGGAGCTCGATGTAGCCCGCAGCGCTGAAACGACGGTGCTGGTCCTCGTCCCCGAGTCGGGAGACGGAATCCAGACACTCAAGGCGGGTGTCATGGAGGTCGCCGACGTGTATGTGATCAATAAGGCGGACCGTCCCGGCGCCGAGAAGATGCAACGGGAGATCGAGATCATGCTGGGGATTCGGCGGGGCAACGCGTACCGACACGTCGGGGCGCATCACGGGGCGGATCCAAAGGCAGCGGTCGGGCGTTCAAGCGGACGAACGGACAAGGACACGACCGCCCGAGCGTCCGACCGCCCGTCCGCCCGGCCTGCTTGGGAGCCTGTAGTTCTCCAGACAGTGGCCCCAAGGGGGGAGGGGATTTCCGCGCTGATCGACGCGCTCGACCGGCATCGCGCGTATCTCGAAGCGAGCGGCCGCCTCGCACTGCGCCGGCGCGAGCGACTCGCCGAGCGAACGCGCGCGGCCGTCAACCGGGCGGTGCAGCAGTGGGTGTGGGAAGGGTCGGGCGCGGAAGCGATCCTGACGCAGGCGCTGGACGACATGACGGCCGGAACGCGCAGCCCGTATGAAGTGGCCGCGGAAATCCTCGAGCACGCGAAGAGTGGAGTGCCCCGATGAGCATCGAACGCAAGCCGTTGTATACCGCAGCAGATCTGAACGGGTGGAATCCGGCGACCCAGCTCGGTGAGCCGGGCGCGTATCCGTTCACCCGCGGCATTCACCCCACGATGTACCGGGGCCGGCCGTGGACGATGCGCCAGTTCGCGGGCTTCGGCGCCGCCGAGGATACGAACCGCCGCTACAAGTTCCTGCTGGAGCGCGGTCAGACCGGACTGTCCGTGGCGTTCGACTTCCCGACGCTGATGGGTTACGACTCCGATCACCCGCGCTCGGAAGGAGAAGTAGGGAAGTGCGGCGTCGCGATCTCGAGCCTCGCCGACATGGAGGTGCTGTTCGCGGGCATCCCGCTCGACCAGGTGTCCACCTCGATGACGATCAACGGCCCCGCGGCGATCCTGTTTTGCTTCTATGTCGCGGCCGGCGAGCGCCAGGGCGTGCCGATCGCGAAGCTGCGCGGCACGGTACAGAACGACATCCTCAAGGAATACATGGCGCAGCATGCGTGGGTGTATCCCGCCGAGCCCGCGCTGAAGATCATTGTCGACATGTTCGAGTGGTGCTCCGAGCACACGCCGCTGTGGAATACGATCTCGATTTCGGGCTACCACATCCGTGAGGCGGGGGCGACAGCCGCGCAGGAGCTGGCGTTCACGCTCGCCAACGGCTTCACCTACGTCGAGCGCGGTATCGCCCGCGGGCTCGACGTCGACGCGTTCGGTCCGCGCCTGTCGTTCTTCTGGGATATTCACAACGACTTTTTCGAGGAGATCGCGAAGTTGCGTGCGGCGCGCCGGATCTGGGCACGGCACCTGCGCGAGCGCTATGGCGCGAAGGATCCACGGTCGTGGAAGCTGCGGTTCCACTCGCAGACGGCCGGCGTGACGCTCACCGCCCAGCAGCCGATGAACAACATCGTGCGCGTCGCCTATCAGGCGCTCGCCGCGGTGCTCGGCGGAACGCAGTCGCTGCATACCAACTCGCTCGACGAGACGCTCGCGCTGCCGACGGAACAGGCGGTGCAGGTGGCGCTGCGCACGCAGCAGATCCTCGCGGCCGAGACGGGGATCCCCAACGTCATCGATCCGCTGGGCGGCTCCTATTACGTCGAGGCCCTCACCGACCAGCTGGAGCGGGAGGCGGAGGCGCTGTTCGCCGAGATTCAGTCGATCGGCGGCGTCGTGAAGGGCATCGAGAGTGGCTGGTTCCAGCGGCAGATCGCGCGCTCGGCGGCCGAGTTCCAGCGCGCGGTCGAGGAGCGCGAGCAGGTTGTGGTGGGGGTGAACGACTTCCTTTCCGACGACGACCACCCGGTGGAAGTGCTGCGCGTGACGAACGACGCCGAGGATTCGCAACGCGCGCGGCTCGGCCGGCTGCGCGCCGAGCGGGACGGCGAGCTGGTAGAGCGCCGGCTGCAGGAGCTGCGCACCGCTGCGGAGCAGGATCACAACGTGATCGGTCCCATGCTCGAGTGCGCGCGCGCCTACTGCACG